>DATBFY010000507.1:0-28192 GCA_036558265.1 Tepidisphaeraceae bacterium
GCGGCTGGCTGACGGGCTACGCGGGACGGCCGACGCCGCTGTACTTCGCCGACCATCTGTCGCGCCGGCTGGGCGGCGCGCGCATCTACCTCAAGCGCGAGGACCTGCTCCACACCGGGGCGCACAAGATCAACAACACGATCGGCCAGGCGATCCTCACGCGGCGCATGGGCAAGCGCCGGATCATCGCCGAGACCGGTGCCGGCCAGCATGGCGTGGCGACCGCGACGGTCGCCGCCCTCTTCGATTTCGACTGCGACATCTACATGGGCGCTGAGGACGTACGGCGCCAGGCGCTCAACGTCTTCCGGATGAAGCTGATGGGCAGCCGCGTGGTCGAGGTACACAGCGGATCCAAGACCCTCAAGGACGCGCTCAACGAGGCCATGCGCGACTGGATGGGCTCGGTCGAGACGACCCACTACATCATCGGCAGCGTCGCCGGCCCGCACCCCTTCCCGATGATGGTGCGCGACTTCCAGTCGATGATCGGGCGCGAAACCAAGGCCCAGTGCCTGGAGAAGACCGGCCGGCTTCCGGATTACGTGATCGCCTGCGTAGGGGGCGGCTCGAACGCGGCGGGGATCTTTTACCCATTCGTCGAGGATCGAGCCGTCAAGTTGCTCGGCGTCGAGGCGGGCGGGCGCGGCAGTGCGCTCGGCCAGCACGCGGCGACGCTCTCACAGGGGAGGCCCGGCGTGCTCCACGGCGCGCTCTCATACGTGCTGCAGAACGATGACGGCCAGACGGCGGACGTGCATAGCGTGTCGGCGGGCCTGGACTATCCCGGCGTCGGTCCCGAGCACAGCTACTGGAAGGACACCGGCCGCGTGCAGTACACGAGTATCACGGACCAGGAGGCCATCGAGGCGTTCCAGGTCTTCGCCAGGACCGAGGGGATCCTGCCGGCGCTGGAGACCAGTCACGCGATCGCGCAGGCGATGAAGCTGGCGCCGACCCTGTCGAAGGACCAGGTCATCGTGATCAACCTGTCCGGGCGCGGCGACAAGGACTGCCAGGAAGTGGCGCGGCTGATCGGCGGGGAATGAACCAGCGCGGAGAAGCAAGAGGCCCACGGAGGTTGCTCCGTGGGCCTGGATCTCGGGGTTGATGCGGCGGTGGTGGCTTACAGGCCGCCGGGTTGACCGGGGCCGGCGCCGCCTTGCTGCTGGAGCCACATCTGCATACCGGCGGCGATCAGGGCCTGGACGGTTTGGGCAGGGATGTACCCGTCGGCGCGGACGGCCGTGCCGTCGGTGGAGATGGCCCCGCCGATCGGCGGGAGGTTGGGCGGGAGCTTGACCCCGCCGGGCATGCCACGGGCGGCCATCACGTCCAGGATCGTGGAGGCGATCGTGTCGATCGGAACGTAGAAGGCGGCCAGGCGATTCTGCGGCAGCGCGGCGGCGACCTTCGCCGCGACGCCCTTGCCGACCGGGTCGTTGTCGGCCTTGGCCGCCTGGATGGCGCTGGCGAGCAGCGCGTCGCTCACGCCCACGACGCTGATCGTCTTGTCAGGCGCCAGCGCGCCGGCGTAGGCGACCATGCCCTGCGGGCCGTAGAGCATCTGCATGAGGAACGCGACCTGCTGTTCCTGAGGCGTCTGGGGATTGCCCTTGAAGCTGGTCGTGAACTGATCGAGTTGGACGCCGTCCACGGTCTTGGCGGCGGCTTTCACTTCGGTAGCGCCCATCCCGCCAAAGCCGGTCAGCTTCATGACCTCGCCCTGGGCGCCGTAAACGCGGCGGATCGCTTCGGTGATCTTGGCGGAATCACCCTGGATCACGCCGACCAACTGGATGACGCCCTGCTGCCCGAAGGCGGCGGCGGGCGGCGCGACCATCCCGAAGTTCGCCTGCTTGGCGGCGCCCATGTAATCCTTGGCGGCGGTGATGTAGTCCAGGATCGGCTTGCCGTCGGCGCCCATGCCCTGCAGTTCCTTCTCGATCGGCTCGACGAAGTCATTGAACATCTGGATGCCCGACTTCTCGACGACGAAGCCGCCGTAGACGAAGTATTTGCCGTCGGGCAATCCCCTGGTGAACGACGCGTCGGAATTCTTCATCTGCCCGAACCCCTTGCCGAAATAGCTCGCCGGGTCGAACTCGGCCATCAGCGTGGTGGAGATCCCGTCCTTGGTGAGGTTGATGCCGAAGGTGGCGGCGTCGGCGTCCTTGAGGAACTCCTCGATCGCGTTGACGAACTGGCCCATGTACGTCTTGAGCACCGGCGCGTACTTCGGATTGGCGCCCGGGGCGTTGGCCATCGCCTTGTTGATGTCATTCAGGAACTTCTCCCTGTTCTGCTGGATGAGCGGGAGGACGTCGTTGCGGATCACCTTGAGGTTGGCGTAGGCGATCAGATCCTTGGCGTCGAGCTCCTTGGCGGCCACGCCCGTCACCGCAATGCCGTTGCCCTTCTTGGCCAGCAGTTCCTTCTTCTGCGAGACGGCGGCAAACTTGCCCCAATCGCTGGCGTACATGGGCTGCCCGCCGGGGCTGAACGTGGTCAGGTCGCCCTCGGGCTTGCCGTTGGGCAAGGCCGTGGCGAACGCCTTGTAATCGCTCACCGGCACCAGGACCAGCACGTCGGGCTCGTTCTGTCCGGGCACGGCGGATTTCATGATCGCGACGGCGGCCTCGCCGGACTTGTTCAGCCCGGGCCCGAGGTTGCCCGCCGTGAGCAGGGTACCCAGCGGGTCATTCAGTTCCGGGCGGATGTTCGCCAGGCCCCACTGCTGGCTGAGCATGGCGACCTTCTGGCTTACGTCCTGCAGGTTCTTGATCTTGATGACGACCAGGGCCTCGCTGGGGACCAGTTGAAGCACCTGGGCGCGGGCGGCGCCGGCGAAGATCAGCGCCAGCGCGACAACGGCGAGGGCGAAACGACGAACATGTCTCATCGGGGGTCTCCTTAACCGGGGCGGTTTCTCGTCTCTCCGTCACGCGCCGGCCCACGCGCA
This sequence comes from Tepidisphaeraceae bacterium, assembly GCA_036558265.1. GTDB lineage: Bacteria > Planctomycetota > Phycisphaerae > Tepidisphaerales > Tepidisphaeraceae > RYN-433. The sequence goes on from DATBFY010000507.1 coordinate 2,963, forward strand.
CACCGCGCCGGACCAAGCCTTGGCACGCATCGCTGCGTGACGCGGACGGGTAGCATAACTAACCACCCTGTGTCGTCAAAGTTACAAATAGTGACGGGTTTTATAGGCCAATTCTCGCGTGCTATGCGGGTTGCCACAGCGGCTATCCAATCCACCGGTCCGTGACTACAATTACGCCCGATGCGGTTGAACGTCCTGGGCGACATCACGCGGCCGCTACAGACCGACACGGGCCCGCGCAGCATCGGGGCCGTCAAGGTGCTGCGCGTCAGCGTGACCGATCGCTGTAACTTCCGGTGTGTCTACTGCATGCCCGAAGAGGGTGTGCGGTGGCTGCCCAAGGGGGACATCCTCACCTTCGAGGAGATCGTCGAGATCGCGCGGGCGGCGATCGCAATCCACGGCATCCGCCGGTTCAAGCTGACCGGCGGCGAGCCGACGATCCGACACGGGATCGTGGAGTTGGTCCGCCTGCTGCGTCAGATCGACGGGATCGAGGATCTGTCGCTGACCACGAACGGGCTCGTACTCGACGACCTGGCGCGGCCGCTGAAGGAGGCGGGGCTCGACCGGGTCACCGTCAGCATCGACAGCCTCCGACCGGATCGCTTCCGTCGCATCACCCGCACCGGCGACCTGGAAAGGGTGCTCAAGGGTCTGGACCGGTGCGAGCAGGTCGGCCTGGGCTCCGTCAAGGTCAACTGCGTCACCAGGCGCCGCACCAACGACGACGAAGTCGTCGATTTCGCGCGACTGACGTTGGGGCGACGAATGACGGTCCGATTCATCGAGTACATGCCGCTGGGCGATGCTGCGATACAGGGTTCGCAAAGGACGATTGATGACTCGGAGGTGGGCCCGGCCGGAGGGTGCGGGGCCCAGGATCGCGGGGCGAACGCCTTCATCTCCGAAGCGGAGGTTCGCGCGGCGATCGAGGCGCGCTTGGGGACGCTCATCCCCGTGGATCGCGCGAGTGAGGCGGGCGTGGGGCCGGCGAACGTGTATCGGTTGAGCGGAAATCCCGCGGGACGGATCGGCTTCATCAGCGCGATGTCGGCTCCGTTCTGTTCGACCTGCAACCGGCTTCGCTTGACGGCCAACGGCGTGCTGCGATCGTGCCTCTTCGAGGGGGGCGAGGTGGACGTGCGCTCGATCCTCCGCGGTGTCGCACCGCCGGCACCACGACGCGCCGCGCTGGGGCAGGCGATGGTGGATTGCGTCCGGCTGAAACCCGACGTGCACGGGTCGCGGGGGAGCCAGCAGATGAGCCGGATCGGTGGTTGACCACTGTGATCGGCTCGATTTCGATACGCCCAACGTGAGCATCAAAGGCTTCCGCCTTCCGGCCAATGGTGCCAATTGGTGTTGGGGCGGACGGTGGGCCGATAGAGCGTCGGATCACCTGCGGCCATCGCATTGGCGAGCAACTGGAACGCTTCGGTCTCGCTCGGAAGTTCCCTGTTCATGATGTCCGGGTGCGTCCATCCATCGAGTTGCAGGAACAAGGGCAATCCCTCGCGTAACCCGTTGCGGCGCTCCCGTTCAGTTGCCAGGAGCGGTTGACGGTACTCTGGAAGAAGTCCTCGAAGCAGATGGTGACCTCTGAAGTCGAACTCTCCGCGATATTTCTCAAGCTTCTCGCGAAGTTGAGTGGCAAACCGCTCGCGGGCGTCATCTGGAACAGGGCGGCGGGGCGGATGCTTGATGAAGCTTCGAAGCCGCCGCTCGTAGCTTCGAAGCAGGTCGGCAACGTGCGACTCTGACACAGCCTCGCGGTCGATACCTCGAGCGGCGTAATGTGCTTCGTCTGTCCGCACCGGCACCACCGTGTCGCGTATGCGGATCGAGCGAACGTCCGGTCGCACATCCTCGATGCCATCGAACGTGGGCCCATCCGGACCGTCGGACGTGACGTTCAGCGCTTGGTGCCGAAAACCCCAGCGATCCGTTTCCAATGTCACGCCGGTGCCGTAAAAATAAAGATCCAGTCTTATTCCATTGTGGCCAACTCCGCGGGGATTGAAGCCGAGGCGCTCGATCACGATCGCCCACGCTGTGTCGTCCCGGTAAGCCGATAAGCGAGCATCGACAAAGTAGACGTAAGCCTCATCAAAGACCGGGAATTTCGGCCTCGCGCCAGGTTTCGGATCTGCCCGGTCGAGGGACTCCAAGATTTGCTCAGCGGTGTAGCCGGTACTCATCGATGTTGCGACGTCGTCCTTAAATATAAAAGGACCGTTTGGTTTCAAGCCCCTAACCGCCGAACGGATCGAGAATACATTACACTTTGTTGATTGCGAACCGCCCGTGGCTCACACCAATGGGCTATTCTCTTTTACCGCTACACGGCTAGGTCCGAAGCCGCCGATCGTGACGCTTGCCCACGCGCAGGATCTGGGCGGAATGAAAGCGTCCTCGGTCGAAGGTGAGGCGGATGCCCTCGCAGACCGCCAGAGCCTTGCCCCAGGCGGCGTGATCGGCATCGGGGAGGGCGGCGACGGCGGCGAGCTCGGTCATGGCGCCGTGACCGACCACCAGTCCCCTGCCATTCTTTGACAGCGCCGCGGCGATCTCGCACCAGATATACGCCAGGTCCTGCGCCAGCCTCTTCGCCTTGCCCGATGACGCGGCGTCGGCGAACGCCTCAAAGGTCGACAGGCCCAGCACGTCATCGGGCAGCTTGTCCTGGGCGCGGCGCATGTGCAGGTCGTCGCGCGTCTCGTCCACGGCGAAACCCATCGCGCACGCCGTCTCGACGCACCGCCAGGCGGAGCTGCACACGACCCGCTCGAACGGACCCATGCGCCGCCCCACGTCGCGCGCGAGCAGCACCCCCTGCTGCGAGAGGTGCTTGGCGGGCTGCTCTCGCTTGGAGTGACGCCGGACTTCCAGGGTTCGCATGGCGGGCATTGGACCGCCGATGCCCAAGGCCTGTCAACGCCGGCGCGCCCGGGGCTTTTCCCCCGTCGCGTTGCCCCTACAATCTCGGCCCGATGCCCAGGGAACGGACCGACTTTCTCGACCGCCTGCAACTGCTCGGCGTGCGCGTGGTCTCGATGATGATGCAGTGCTGGCCGGTCAACGCCAACCTGCGGACCGCCAAGCGCCTGGGCGACCTGATGTACCGCTTCGACCGCAAGCACCGCGAGCGGGCGCTGGCCAACTTGCGGCGATCCTTCCCGGAATTGAGCGAAGGGCAGCGGGAGGTGCTGGCGCGGCGGAGCATGCAGGAACTGTTCATGTTCTTCGTGGAGATGCTGTTCACCACGCGCCTCCTGCGGATCGACACCTGGGCGCAGTACGTCGTGCTGGAGAACTTCGAAGTGCCGCTGGACCTGCTGCTGAGGCGCAAGAGCGGCCTGATCATGCTCACGGGGCACTACGGGAATTTTGAGATCCTGGGCTACCTGCTGGCGACGTTGGGCTTCCCGACGTCCTCAGTCGCGCGGCCCCTGGATAACCCACACCTGAGCGAGTTCGTCTTCGGCGTCCGCGAGCGGCAGGGCCAGCGGATCATCGCCAAGAAGGGCGCGACGCAGGACGTCATCGAGGTGATCGAAAGCCGCGGGGCGGTCGGCTTCGTGGCGGACCAGAACGCGGGCTCTAAAGGGATCTTCGTCGACTTCTTCGGGCGGAAGGCCAGCACATACAAATCAATTGGATTGCTGGCGATGCAATACGAAGTTCCGGTGGTCATCGGGTATTCGCGGCGCGTGGACGACCAGTTCAAGTTCGTCGTCGGCGCGCAGGACGTGATCTTCCCGGCCGACTGGAAGTCGCAGGACGACCCGCTGCGCTATATCACACAGCGGTATACCAAGGCGCTGGAAGACGCGATCCGGGCCGACCCGGGGCAGTATTGGTGGGTACACCGGCGATGGAAGACGCGGCCAAAGGGGGAGGCGGCGGAGGCGTATGATTGAGAAGATTTGACGTATCACGGGCATCCTGCCCGTGCACAGCTCTCACGGGCAGGATGCCCGCGATACGAGGAGTTGGCGATACTGCGGGAGGATCGCGTCCCAGGTGAAGCGGTCGCGGACGGTCTGGCGGGCGTTGTCGATCAGGCGCTGGCGAAGGGCAGGATCGTCGCGCAGCAGTCGGAGCGAATCGGCGAATTGGTCGGCGGAGAAGGGCGCATTGATGAGAAGACCGTTCTGCCGATCGGTGAGGATGTCGGTGACGCCGCCGGCGGCGCAGGCGACGACGGGGACGCCGCTGGCCATGGCTTCGAGGAGGACCAGGCCGAAGCCTTCGACCGTGGAGGGTTGCCAGAGGACGTCGATCTGGTTGAGCGCGTCCTGCGGGCGCGGGACGGCGCCGTGAAAATGGATGCGATTCGCTACACGTGAGTGGGCGCCGGCGCGTTCGAGGGCGGGTCGGGCGGAGCCGTCGCCAAAGTAGTGGAGTTGAAAGTCGTCCGCCGCGGTGCATTCGAGGGCGGCGATCAGAAGGCCGGGGCTCTTGGCGGGGTCGAGCCGGCCCAGATAGCCGGCGCGGACGACAGGCCTGCGAAAGACCTCGAGGCGCGGGAAATCGTCGGGGGCGATCGCGTTGGGAATGACGGTGAACTTGGATTCGGGGATGCCGCTGCGTTGGCGCGCCATGCGGACGATCGCGGTCGAGGGGACGACGATCCGCTCGGCTCGGGCATGGGCCCAGCGCTGGGCCCACCAGTGCCAGCGCGGGCGAGGCTGGATGGTTTGGATCGATTGGAAGAAGCGGACGCCGGGCAGCTTTGCGGTGGCCAGCGCGGCGACGACGTTGGCGTGGACGAGGAAGCTGAAGACCGTGTCGATCGATCGCTCGCGGACGAGCGTGCGGAGGCGGCGGACGGTCGAGCGGAGCTGCGTGATCCGGCGCGCGCCCAGCGCGTGAACCGGAATCCCGACGGCGCGGATCGCCTCGGCGACGGGGCCGAGATCTTTGAGAGAGGCAACTTCGATCTCGATGTCGGGCGGCGCGTGAAGGCGACGGGCAAGCTCGCGGACGACGGTGGGCGTGCCGCCGATTTCGAGGTCGGTGATGAGGAGGAGGATTCGGCGGGGCACGGGGGGAGTTTAAGCGGGATCGACGAAAAGCGTATCGAGCGAGAACAACCCTGCGAACTGCTTTACGGACGCATCTGAATTGCTTCGAATCCAGCCGGCATCGATCATCGCGAAGATCACTCTGCCAATATCTTCCCCGTTTCTCAGGCCCCATTCACCGAATAATTCGCGCGCTTCGGACTCGTCATTGAAATACTCGCGCGCCAGCTCTCTCACCTCTTTGCAGATGTCGATTGCCGTCGCGATGCGCAATGCCAGCGGCAATCCAACTCTCCTCGGCTTTGTCGCCGCAGCCCGCCAGGCATCGAATACGAACATCGCCGCATCGACGGATACGTGCGCGGAGCGCGCGATGGGCTCGAAACGGGCCCTATGGATCGCATCGATCTGCTCATCGAGCTCCGGGAATTCACCGGATGGGATTGTTTCCAACGTCTCGGCGATGGGTACGCCGCACTCCGGACATCGCGACTCGGTGCTCAAACCGCGCAGGTTGTACTCGCAGTTGATGCAGGCCAGGTCGGATTGAATGGTCGCGGCGAACACAATCGTTTACGCTCGCGCGTTCGACCGCGCCTTCTCCACCAGCAACCGAAACGGCGCCAGGTGCTCCGCCTCGCTGTTCAGCCGCTCCGGGTGCCACTGCACGGCGGCGAACAGCGGCAGCGTCGGATCTTCCAGCGCTTCGACCGTCCCGTCATCCGCGACGGCCGTCACGCGCAGGCCGCGGCCGACGTTCTTGACAGCCTGCTTGTGATAGGTGTTGGCGGAGACCTCGCGTTGCCCGATGGCGCGGCCGATGGCCGAATCGGGCTCGATGCGGATCGCGTGGCGGCGGACGGGCTCGCCCTTGTCGGCGCGGCGATGCTCCTGCTTGCCGTCCTGGTCGGGCAGGAACTGGTGCAGGGTGCCGCCGCGGTAGACGTTCATCAATTGGCAGCCCAGGCAGATCGCCAGGGCCGGAATGCGTCGGCGCTCGACCTCGGCCAGCAGCGCCAGCTCGAAGGCCTGGCGATCTGGATCGACCGGCACGGCCTTGGGGTGCCAGGCTTCGCCGTAGAGGGCCGGGTCGAGGTCGTTGCCGCCGGTGAAGAGGATGCCGTCGAGTGCGTCCACGATCTGCGGGATGAGCGAAACGTCGGTCTTGTACGGGATGCCCAGCGGCAGGCCGCCGGCCTTTTCGACAGATTTGGCGTAGTCGAAGCCGAGCTGGTAGTACCCGCCGACGCCTGGGGCCGTGGAGGGCTCGTCCTTCGTGTCCATCGTGATGCCGATGACGGGTCGCTTCATATCTTATTCTTCGGGATGATAACGCCCTGACTCAATGAGTCGAGCGCGCGAGACGTCGCGGTTGTACACGTAAACCCAGGTGGGGATTTGACGGCCATCGGGCAGAATGGCGTCGCAGGTCGTGCGGAGGAACAGGCTGCCGTCGGCGTCGTGGGCGGCATAGTCCTCATACCCGTCCAGCCGTTCGAGGATGGCAGGCTCGGCGGGGATCTCCAGAAGCTGGCCATGGATCAGGCGTCCGCAGCCGGGATCAAGCACGCAGCCGGGATACGCGCCCAGGTGATAGAGCCGGCCGGGGATTGTTGCTGGGCCGAGGAGTCGCAGGGCGTTGACGACATCGGCAATGACCGGCGGGGCGAGACCGGGAAGAAGCGTGCCGTAGACGAAGAGGTGGCGGGGATTTGAGATGCCCATCGGTGATCGGGTAGCTCTGACGAACGGCATAAGCCGTCATTCTGAGCGCAGCGAAGAATCTGGCCTGAGCGACCGTTGACGTCCATTTTCGCAAGATCCTTCGGTCGTTTGAAACTCCCTCAGGATGACGGTGCTTTGATCACGCATGCTATCATGGCCGAACAACAATGCGACTCTTGATCGCGATCGTCGTTCTCATTTCCACGGCTCCCACTCTCGCCCAGCAGGTGCTCGACCCCGCCATGCACCACCTGCGCTACGGCAGCCAGCGGGAATGGGAGGACTTCCCCGAACAGCCCGAGGCGAAGGAGCTTCGGCTGACTTTCTCGGCCCGCGCGAACGACGCCGAGCAGTCGATCCGCCTCCGCCACCGTGACCTGCGGCACGTCTGGGACGTTCTGCTCAACGGCAAATCGATCGGCAAGCTGCCACAGGACGAGAACGAGATGGTCAGCCTCGTGGCCGTGCCGCGCGGCGCGTTGCACGAAGGCAAAAATGACCTCTGGGTCGTCTGCACCGAAAAGAGCGGCGAGGCGGACGACGTGTCGATCGGCGATGTCGCGCTCTCCGATCGGCCTCGGAGCGACATCCTTGGCGAGGCGTCGATCAACGTGACTGTGCTCGATGCGGACGCCGGCACGCCGCTCCCCTGCCGCCTGACGATCCTCGATTCGCGCGGGTCGATGGCGCCGCTGGGCATCGAGTCGGACACTTCTCTGGCCGTCCGGCCCGGCGTCGTCTACACGGGCACCGGCCGCGCCGCGCTTCGCCTGCCGGCCGGCCGCTACACCATCTACGCCGGCCGGGGGTTCGAATGGGGCATCGATTCGATCGAAGTCGATCTACGCCCCGGCGACAACAGCGCGAGGCAACTCAAGATCCGCCGCGAGGTCGATACCAGCGGCCTGGTCGCCTCCGACACGCACATCCACTCCTTCACCTGGTCGCGCCACGGCGACGCGACGCTGGCCGAACGGATGATCACCCTCGCCGGCGAGGGGATCGAACTGCCGATCGCGACCGATCACAACCTGCAGATTGACTACGAGGAAGCCGCTCGCGCCGCTGGCGTGCGCGGCTACTTCACCCCTGTCATCGGCAACGAGGTCACCACCGCCACGCTCGGGCACTTCAACGTCTTCCCGATCGACAAGGCCGCGCCGCTGATCGACTTTCGCGCCCCGACCTGGGCGAAGATCTTTGCCGGCATCGATTCGGTCGCGCCGGGCGCGGTAGTCATCCTCAACCACGCCCGCGACCTGCACGGCGGATTTCGGCCGTTCGACCCCAGCCGCCACATCTCGATCACCGGCGAGGACCTGGATGGCTGGGAGCTTCGCGCCAACGCCATGGAGGTGCTTAACTCCGGCGCGATCCTGAACGACCCGCTCGTCCTCTACCGCGACTGGATGGGCTGCCTGAACCGCGGCCTGCGCCTGGCGCCGATCGGCGCCAGCGACTCGCACGATGTCTCGCGCTTCATCGTCGGCCAGGGACGCACGTACATCCCCGTTGATGATCGCGACCCGGCGAAGATCGACATCAAGGCCGCGTGCGAGGCGATCAAGGCCGGCCGCGTGATGGTCAGCTATGGCCTTCTGACACGAATCATCGTGAACGGCCGCTTCGGCCCGGGCGACCTGGTGAAGCCGCAAGGCGATCTCGACGTCCAGGTGCAAGTGCAGGGCCCGGCCTGGACGCGGGCCGATCGCGTGGAGCTTTACGCCAACGGCGTCAAGTTGCGCCAGGCCACGATCGACGCCGAGGCGGGCGGTCGACCCGGCATTAAATGGTCCGGCCGCTGGCGGATCGCCAGGCCGGCCCACGACCTCTTCATCACCGCAATCGCCACCGGCCCGGGCATGCGGCGGCTCTACTGGCCCGGCGCCGAGCCCTACCAGAGCACCGGCCCGCACTGGACGCCCTGCGTGCTGGGCTGCACGGGGGCGGTCTACGTCGATGCGGACGGATCGGGAGCGTTCGACAGCGCCTACGCCTACGCCAATCGACTCGTCGATCGCGCCGCCAATGCCCCGCAACGCACGCTGACGGAACTGGCCGACCATGACGCAGCGGTCGGCGCGCAAGTCGCGAGTCTCCTGCGATCGCGCGGGATCATCAAGACGCCCGAGGCGCTCGACGGGCTTGCCGCCAAGGCGACGGAACCGGCCCGCCAGGGGATGCTTGTGTTCGCCCACGAATGGCGCACGAGTGAGCGCGCGCGGTCGGCAACCGCACCAGCGCATTAGACTCGATCTCGCAATTCTCCCCGAGCACGGGGAGGAGGTTCTCCGCGCAGCCAGTTCGCTCTGTGATCGCACTCGCCCCCCCCTTCTTCGGCGATCAGACCTCCACCGTCTCCGCGGGCTTGCCCTTGCCGGCCTTCTTCCTCGCGTTTTCGGTCAGGAGCTTCTTCCTCAGCCGGATGCTCGTCGGCGTCGCCTCGACCAGCTCGTCCTCCTCGATGTATTCCAGCGCCTGTTCCAGCGTCATCTTTCGCGCGGGCTTCAGGATGATGTTCTCGTCGCTGCTGGTCGTGCGCATGTTGGTCAGCTTCTTGGCCGTGGTGGGATTCACCGTCATGTCGTTGTCGCGGGCGTTCTCGGCGACGACCTGGCCCTCGTAGACCGGCTCGCCCGGCTCGACGAACATCACACCGCGCTCCTGCAGGTTGTTGAGCGCATACGCGTTCACGTTGCCGCCGGTCATCGAGACCATCACGCCGTTGAGCCGCCCGGGCACGTCACCGCGCTGGGCGGCGTACTCGTGGAAGTTGTGGTGCATGATCGCCTGGCCCTGCGTGGCGGTGAGCATGCGCGTGCGCAGGCCGATCAGCCCGCGCGCCGGGATCGTGAACTCCAGGTGAACCTGCCCCTCGCGGTTGTCCATCCGCACCAGCTCGCCCTTGCGGTTGCCCACCAGCTCCATCACCCCGCCCATGTTCTTCTCCGGCACGTCCACGACCAGGTACTCGATCGGCTCGAGCACCTGCCCGGTCTCCTTGTCCCGCTTCATGATCACGTGCGGCTTGGAGATCGACAGCTCGTACCCCTCGCGACGCATGTTCTCGATCAGGATGCCCAGGTGCAAAAGGCCCCGGCCGGACACCTTGAACGCCTCCTTGTTCTCCGTCTCCTCGACCTTGAGGGCGACGTTGGCCTCCAGCTCTTTAAAGAGCCGCTCGCGCAGATTGCGGCTGGTGACGTACTTGCCCTCCTTGCCGACGAACGGCGAGTCGTTCACGCTGAACATCATCGTGAGAGTGGGCGGCTCGATCTCCTCTGGGTCCAGAGGCTGGGGGTTCTGAAAGTCGCAGATGCTGTCGCCGATGTCCACCGAATCCAGGCCGATCAGCGCGACGATGTCGCCGGCGGCCGCCTCCTCGGCGTTCTTGCGTCCAAAGCCGTCGAACACCTGCAACTGCTGCACCTTGCTCTTCACCTGCCCGCCATCCCGCTTGGCCACGGTGACCTGCTGGCCGCTCTTGATCCGCCCGTTGTGGATCCGCCCGACACCGATGCGGCCGACGTAGTCGTTGTACTGGATCGAGCTGATGCGGATCTGGAGCGAGCGATCCGGATCCCCATGTGGCGCCGGGATGTGCTTGAGGATGGCCTCGAACACCGGCTTGATGTCCTTGCCGGGCTCTTCCAGCTTCCACGAGGCGGTGCCCGCGCGGCCGCTGGCGTAAATGACGGGGAAGTCCAGGGTCTCATCATCCGCGCCCAGCTCGACGAACAGGTCGAAGACCTCGTTGAGAACCGCATCCGCGCGGGCGTCCTGGCGGTCGATCTTGTTGATGACCACGATCGGCCGAAGCTCGTGCTGGAACGCCTTCTTGAGCACGAAGCGCGTCTGGGGCATCGGCCCCTCGGCCGCGTCCACCAGCAGGAAGACGCCGTCCGCCATGCCCAGGACCCGCTCCACCTCGCCGCCGAAATCCGCGTGGCCGGGGGTGTCGATCAGGTTGATCTTGATGGTCTGGCCGCTGACCGGGTCGGCGTAATTGATCGCGACGTTCTTGGCCAGGATGGTGATGCCCCGCTCGCGCTCGAGGGGGTTGCTGTCGAGCATGGTGTCCTGCACCTGGTTGTCGCGGAAGTTTCCGGACTGGCGCAGGAGAGCGTCCACGAGGGTGGTCTTGCCGTGGTCAACGTGGGCGATGATGGCGACGTTGCGGATGTCGTTACGCACGTGATTCATTATTGCGTACCCGTAAGCGATGGTCAGGGAACAATTACAAACCGTTGTCCGGCCGGGGCTTACCGGCGGACCAGAGTCCGAACCAAGAGGTAAGGAGAGGCAAAGAGGATATCGGTTTTGCCGTTAATATACAACGTCACGGAAGTTACGAAGTTTGGTCGGCCCGGAAAGATTTACCACGAAGTCACGAAGGGCACGAAGCGAGGAGGAAGACAAAGATGGAAGATGGAGGATGGATGGGCGCAGCCGCACGCCTGCCATCCTCCATCTTCCATCCTCGTTTTTTTCGCCGCTCTTCGTGGCCTTCGCGTTAATTCTGCGGGACCATTCGGCCGACGCCGCGGAGGGTGGCTTCTTCGATCTGCTGGAACTTGAAGTGGCCGGGCCAGTCGCGGTGGAGGAGGTCGGCCAGGCCGTCGCTGACGCCGCCGGTGACGTAGACGGTGGGGAGGAACTTCGTGCCGCCTTCGGCGAGCAGCGGCAATCGGGCGGCGCTGGTGGTGGCGAGGGATTCGATGATGGCGCTGAGCATCTCCTCGCGCGTGGTGGCCAGGGTCAGGCCGGTGAAGGCCCCCTGCCGCTGATCGACGCTGGTGCGCTCGCCGGCGAGGTAGGGCTCGAAGCGAACGCTGGACTGGAGCGGGCGCTCGCCGAGGCGCGCGACCCGCTTGCGGAAAGCGGGGACGGACAGGTCGGCGAAGAGGTTGTCCTTGGCCCAGGTGAGGGACGAGCCGGCGCTGGCGATGGTGGAGACGCTGACCCAGCGCGGGCCGACGCCGATGGCGCGGGTCAGCAGTTTTTCGTGCGGCGTGGGCTCGTCGGTGCAGAGGGCCAGGACGTCGGTGGAGCCACAGACGTTGACGAGCTGGCCGGGCTTGTTACCAGCCAGCAACATCGCGGCGCTGCCGTCCATGCAGCCGACGAGGACGGGGGTGCCGTGGGTGAGGCCGAAGTCGCGCCCGGCCTCGTGGGTGACCAGGCCGCCGACGGCATCGGCGTCCATGAGTTGCGGCAGTTCGTGCTCGCCCGCGCCCACGGCGTCCATGAGCTCCTCGTTCCAGCCGTCGAGCGTGCAGGTGGAGTAGACGCCCATGAAGGACGCGTTGGACGGGTCGATCACCCGGGAATGGGTCAGGTGACGGTGCAGGAAGGTGTTGAGGTGGCCGACCAGGTCCGCGCGCTTCATGACCTCGGGGGCGTGGCGGCGGTACCAGGCCCAGGTGGTGGAGGAGATGCCGCCGGGGAAGGGGCGGTTGCCGGCGAGCTTGAGGTGGCGTGATTTGCCGACGCGTTTCTCGAGGTCTCTGGCGACGTCGGTGCTGCGGCGGTCCTGGTGGGTGATGACGGGGGTGAGCGCCTTGCCCTTCTTGTCGATCGCGACCCAGGAGGGGGCCATGACGGTCAGGCCGATGGTCTGGACGCGTTTGGCGGCGGGGCCGACCTGGGCGATGGCGGCGGCGATGGCTTTGAGGATGGCGCGGGCGTCGACCTCGACCTTGACGCCGTCGTAATGGGTGTCGAAGGGGGCGCGGGCGACTTTTCCGGTCACCTCGCCGCGCTTGAGGATAGCGGCCTTGACCGAGGAGGAACCGACGTCGAGGGCGAGGAGGTTCATGGTGAAAGATACGCGTTATGCGGGACGAAAAGACTGATTAACCACGGAGACCACCGAGGACACGGAGGGGAAGAATACGAGGATGGAAGATGGAGGATAGAGGATGGACTGCCCGCTACATCGTCTTCCATCTTCATCTCTTCTTCCCTCAGTGATCTCCGTGTGCTCCGTGGTAAATCTTGTGTTGAGTTACTTCGTTCGGGCTTTGCCTTCTTCCTGCAGGATCTGCTGGCCGCCGGGGTGCCATTCCATGTGCCAGACGCCGGGCTGGTCGGTGCGGACGTAGGTGTGGCCGCCGAAGTAGTCGCGTTGGGCCTGGATGAGGTTGCCGGGTAGGCGTCCGCGTCGATAGGCGTCGTAGTAGGCGAGGCTGGCGGAAAACGCGGGGGTGGCGATCCCCTGCTGGATGCCCATGGCGACCACGCGTCGCCAGGCGGGTTGGTTCTGGACGATGGCGTTTTTGAACTTGTCCGCCAGGAGCAGATTGGGCAGGTTGGGGTTGCCTTGGAAGGCCCGGGTGATGTCATCGAGGAAATCGGCGCGGATGATGCACCCGGCGCGCCAGATCTTGGCGATCTGGTCGAGCTTGATGCCGTAGGCGTGGCCGAACTTTCCGCCACCCAGTTCCTGACCCTTGTCGGTGTCGGGCTTGGGCAGGTTGGCGGCGGCGAGCATGGCCATTCCTTGCGCGTACGAGCAGATCTTCGAGCAGTAGAGGGCGTGCTTGACGTCTTCCACGAGCGCCGTCACGTCGCCGCTCCACTTGCCCGCGCCCGGGCCGGGGAGGGCCTTTTCGGCGGCCTTGCGCTGATCCTGGAGCATGGAGATCTCGCGGGCATCGACGGCGGCGGCCATGGTGGGGACGGGGACCTGCATGTCGAGTGCGGCCTTGATCGTCCACGTGCCGGTGCCCTTCATGCCAACCTTGTCCTGGATCTGTTCGACCAGCGGCCTGGCGGCGCCGGAGGAGACCGGGTCGGGGAAGTTGATCACTCTTGAGGTGATCTCGATGAGGAAGCTCTTCAGCTCGGATTTGTTCCAGAGCTCAAAGACCGCCTGGAGGGCGGCATTGTCGAGGCCGCCGACGTGCTTGAGGATGTCGTAGGCCTCGGCGATGAGCTGCATGTCGCCGTACTCGATGCCGTTGTGGACCATTTTCACGAAGTGTCCGGCGCTGCCGACGCCGCAGTAGGTGACGCAGGGCTGTCCGTCGGCGGCCTTGGCGGCGATTTTTTCAAGGACGGGCTGGAGGTGCTTGTAGGCCTCGACGTCGCCGCCGGGCATGATGGAGGGACCCCAGAGGGCGCCTTCTTCGCCGCCGGAGACGCCCATGCCGAAGAACTTGATGCCGGAGGATTCGAGCTCGCGGGCGCGGCGTTCGGTGTCGGCGTAGAGGGAGTTGCCGCCGTCGATGAGGATGTCGCCCGGCTCGAGGAGTGGCTTGATAGCCTGGATGGTCGCATCCGTGGCGTAACCGGCCTTGACCATGAGCAGGATGCGGCGGGGGCGGTCAAGGAGCTTGACGAACTCCTCGAGCGTTTTGCCGGCCTTGAAGTTCTTGCCCCTGGCGGGGCCGTTCATGAAGTCTTCGGTCTTGGAGTAGGTGCGGTTGAAGACGGCTACGGGGAATCCGTTGCGTTCGATGTTCTGGGCGATGTTTCGGCCCATGACTTCGAGGCCGACGACGCCGAATGCTTGACCGGGCATGATCAGGTTCCTTCCACGAGTCTGGCGTTGGGTTTCGCGGTGGTCGGCGTGGTCGTGAGATCGGGAGACACCTCGCCACCGCGCCGGCGCGCCATTGTGGAGTTTTCGGATCGGTTGGCAACGGGTGGGTGAGCCCGGTTCGCCGAAGCGGGGCTCGCCAGCTTTTTCCCTTGCCGGGTCGCCCCTACAATCGGGTGGAGAAATGTTTATCCGACTGCTCAAGGCCAAGATTCACCGCGCGACGGTCACGTTTACGGATGTGAACTATCACGGCAGCATCACGATCGACAGCAATTTGCTGCGGGCGTCGGGGCTTTACCCCAACGAGGCGGTGCTGGTGGCCGACTGTGATAATGGAAACCGGTTCGAGACGTACATCATTCCCGGCGAGCCGGGGAGCGGGGTGATCGGGATCAACGGGGCGGCGGCGCGGCTGACGCGGGTGGGGAACAAGGTGATCGTGATGGCGTTCGTACACGCGACGCCGGAGGAGGTGAAAAGCCATCGCTCGCGGGTGATCATTGCCGATGAGGAGAATCGCGTGCGCGAGACGATCGACCATCCGACGGCGCCGGAAGAGCCGTGGGAATAGATCGCCTGTTTGGGCGGTAGTTGGCTTGGGAAGGGGAAGCGAGAACGAAGCCGCTGACGCGGCGAATCACGGGCGGGACGCCCGTGCCACCTGAAACCGACGGAATTTATGTGGCAAGAAGTATTTCGGATCCCGTTCATCGATCGACCGGTTTACGGCTACGGGCTGATGCTGGTCATCGGGTTTATCGCGGCGGCGCAGCTCGCCAAGGTGCTGGCGCGGCGGTGCTCGCTGAACGGCGAGGTGTTCGTTAACGCGGCGCTGCTGGCGCTGGTGGCGGGGGTGGTGGGGGCGCGGTTGTCGCACGTGCTGGAGAGCCTTGCGGATCCGCACAACACCGAGTTCGCGCGGAACGGCCGTTCGCTGGGTCAGAACCTCTGGGCGATGCTCAACGTCTCCAGCGGCGGGCTTACGTATTACGGCGGGTTCCTGCTGGCGACGCCGGTGCTGATCGGTTACGCGATCTGGAAGAAGGTGCCGCTCCTGCGGGGGATGGACATCGTGGCCCCGTGTTTGATGGTGGGGCTGGCATTCGGGCGGATCGGGTGCTTTTTCAACGGGTGCTGCTACGGGGCGGAGTGCAGCCTGCCGTGGGGGACGGCGTTTCCGTACGGGTCGAACGCGTTCGTCGAGCAGTACGAGAACGGGGAGATCACGGTCCCGGCGGACCTGACGGATGCGGCGCACCCTTATGCGAACGGGTTGCCTCGGCTGTTGACCAAGGAGGAGATCCGCAAGGACGCGAAGCTGGTCACGCTGGCGGACTCGCTACGGGCCAAGCCGGTGCAGCCGGCGGAGCTTTACAGCGCGTTCACGGCGTTCTTCATCGCGGGGATGCTGGTGGTGTTCTTCTCGCTCGCGCCGGCGCCGGGACGGGTCTTCGCGCTGATGCTGATGGTCGAGGGGACCAGCCGCTTCATCCTGGAGATGCTGCGCGTCGAGCCGGTGGTGTGGGTGTGGTTGCGGTGGAGCTTCAGCATGGTGCTCAGCGCGATCTTCGTGGCGCTGGGGATCGTGATGTGGCTGGCCGTGGGGATGGGTGGCGGCAATCGGGGCGGGGCGCGCCTGGCGGCGGTTTAATTCCTCGTCCGGCGGTCGTCCCGCCGTCATCCTGAGCGCAGCGAAGGATCTGGCCGCGAGGGGAAGAAAGCACTTCCTTCGCGGCCAGATCCTTCGTCGGTAGAACCTCCTCAGGATGACGGTTCGGCGGTCAAGGCGACCCCGCTTGTCAGATCACGTAGACGTGCGCCTCGTAGGGCTTGAACGAGTCGCCGATCTGGCCGTTCTTGATCGCGACGGTGCGGTTCTCGCTGTCCACGCTGGCACTGGAAGCGCTCACGCCCTTGATGTCCATCCTTGCACTGACGGCCTGGGTGGAGTTGTTGAGGACGACGACGTAGGTCTTGCCGTTGTACTTCCGCCAGGTGACGCGGAGGCTGCCGTCCACGTCCACGCTCACGCCCCCGGGATCTTTCTGGCTCATCAGGGCGGCGCCGATGCGGGAGATGCGGGCGTTGGTCTTCTTCATCTCGCCCTCGACGGATGAGTTCATCGCGTCGAAGGAGAAGCCGTCGCCGATCCGCTGCGGGAAGTAGATAATGCCGGTCGCGCCGCTGATGATCGCGTTGAAGACCTCGGCACGGAACTGGTCGGCGGTGACGCCGGGGTAGTCGTGCTCGCGGCCGGCGAGTTGCTGGTCGCTGGCCTCGATGACGGCGAACTGGCGCTTGCCACCGGACCAGTTGGCGAGGGTTTCGACGGCCTTGCCGGGGGCGTCGAGCGCGGTGGGGCGGTTGTGGGCATTCATGGGGTAGAGGTCGTTGCTGACCCAGTCGGCGCCGGCGAGGTACTTCTTGTAATCGCTCTCGCCAAAGTTCCCGTAGTGCCACAGGACCGACGATCCGGAGAAGTTGACGAACACCGGGCGGTTGGGATCGACCGACTTGAGGGACTTGTACTGGTTGACGACCGTCGCGAACGGCGTGTTGTGGAAGTCCGGCTCGTCGTTGAGCATCCAGGCGAGCAGGTTCTTCTGCGTCTTGTCCTTGGCGGGGTTGGCGGCGTTGGGCTGGCGGATCATGTACATGCCGCGTTTGACCGCCTCGGCGCTGAACGTATCGACCGAGACGGTCCCGGAGAGCCCCTCGTAGCCGACGAGCGTGTTGATGCCGCGCGACTTCCACTTGTCGAAGCTGTAGGTCGGCTGGCTCCAGACGCCGATGACGAAGGGGTTCGAGGCGTTCTGTCCGACAGGGGTGGGGTTGACAACGGGCGGGGTGGGGGTGGGCGCGGGGACGGGAACAGGCGTCGGGGTGGCCGCGCTGGGCGAGGACGGGTTGCCGACGGCTGTGGGGATGCTCGTGGGGAGCGGGGCGGTCGTGACCACGTCGCCGCGGGACTCGCCGACGATCGTGTTCTTCCCGCCCGCGTCGGTGATCGTGTCGGTGCCGCCCTCGCCGACGAGGGTGTCATTGCCGGTGCCGGCGAAGAGCTTGTCGTTGCCGTCGCCGCCGTTGACGACGTTGTTGCCGGCCTTGGCGATCAGGACGTCGTTCTCTCCGCCGCCGAAGAGCGCGTCATTCTTCGTGGCGGTGACGAGCGTGTCGCTGCCGGCGCCGCCGAGGAAATACATCCCGGCGGTCATGTCGCCCTTGCTGGTGTCGGCGGTGACGCGGTCGTTGCCGCGGCCGGCATCCACCTTGACGACGTCCACCCTGCTGGCCGGGAAGTCGCTGGACGTCGCGTTGACGGTGACGCGGATCTGCGACGAATTGCCTGAGTCCCTGGCGATGGTGATCTGGTCGTTGCCGGCGGTGCCCTGGACGGCCAGCACGCCGTCGCCGCCGAGGATGGCGGCGGAGAGGAGCTGACGGACTTCGAGCGCCTCGAGCGAGGAGTTGTGGGGAGATTTCTTCCGCCGCCTGGTATTGAAGGGGTTGCGGGCGCGGTTGGACTGAGACTGGGGGAGCCGTTTGTTACGCATCAGGTTCCTCGTTAGGCGACAAAGTTTTTCAAACCGTGTGGGAATCGCCCGCCGACTGAGGCACGCGCGGCATGTCCGGCTCGGGAGCGGTGCGTCGCGTGCGCGGGGGGGGGGGGTGTGACTCACCTCGCGCGGGGAACGCGTCCGCCTGCAGACTTGCGCGGCCCTGGGGTGCTTCAGGAATCTGCCAGCGAAGACCCAGCGTGCCTGCGCGCACGGCGAACTGCACCGCACTCAGGCAGGCTCGGTCGATCCGGAGCGTCGGAACGCCGGGCAGCGAAACACCTTGGATGTCGGACGAGCAAAAAGCCCGTGATTGACGACTGCGAACGTCCGCCCGATCGGGTGGCCCGGCGACTCGGGGATGCCGGGCTGTGGCTTATGCCGGGCGGTCGTCCTGACAAATGCAGGCGTCAATGCCCATTCTGGAATTCGGCATGTTATCCGAGCGGATTAAAGGGAAAAGGCCGGAAATCCGGTTTTCTCATAATCCGCAACAATTGGCAGCGGACACAACCAGAACGAATTTACGTTGCGGCATGCGCGCTGACCATCGCAAATCCATACGCTTGCAGAACGCAAACGTTCTGAACGAGGCGTTTATTTCCCCGCGAGACGGCGCAATCGCTCCTCCATGTTCAGCAGCGCGCGGCCGTCATGGTAACCGGCCTTCCAGTCGTGGGCTTTGCCGCCCGTGACGATCTTCCCCCGGGCATCCACGGTGTCATACCAACCACCGAACTGTCCGTCGGCCACGTGCTGGTTGACGAAGGTCCAGGTGAGCGTGAACGCCTTCCAGTACCGATCGGTCTCGCGGCCGAAGTGCTCGTGCATCAGGAGCAGCGCGTTGAGACCTTCGGCCTGCGTCCACCAGACCTTGTGCGTGTCGTGAGCGGCTTCGAACGCCGCACCCTTGTCGTAGAACCCGCCGAGTTTCTGATCGAAACCCCAGTCGAGCGCGTGATCGACCAGGTTTCGGGCGACCCGCAGCGTCTTGTCCTCATCGGTTCGCCCAAGCACCTCCGAGGCCTCAAGCAGCAAATACGCCGTCTCGATGTCGTGACCGAAGGAGTCGAAATCCGGCGCCGCCCGCCAATCGGGCGTGAAGAACTGGTTGAGACATCCCGGTTCGACCGCAATCCGATCGCGGACGATCAGGAAGACCTCGTCGAGCCGCGCGCGGACCTTCTCGTCCTTCTTCGCGTGATAGAGACCACAGAGCGCCTCGAGCAGGTGGATGTGGCTGTTCATGCTCTTGTAGCCGTAGCTGACGTTGGGTCCGGGCGAACGGTTCTCGAGCGTCTTGCTGAGATCCTTGGGCACGACGGGAGTGCCGTCGCGCGCCAGCGCCTCGTGGTAGCCGCCGTTGACGTTGTCGTGGGCGTGCTGGTCCATCCAGGCGAAAGTCTTCATCGCCAGGTCGATCGCGGGCTGATCGCCGGTTGCCTCGTAGGCGGCCGCCAGTGCGTAGATGCCGAAGGCGATCGCGTACACGTGCTTCTGCGTGCCGAACTTCGGATCGACGTGGCCGTCCTCGTCGAGGCCCCAGTACAGCCCCCCCTGCTCGGCGTCCCACATCCGCTGGAGCATCGCCACGCCGTGCCGGGCGTAGCGCAGATACTCGTCGCGCAGCTCGGGCCGGCGCATCGCCACCTGGGATGTCAGCCACGTCATGCGCGATTGGAAGACCAGGAAGCGGTCCTGTTTGGGCGCGGGTTTCCAGTCGCGCGAGAAGGTCGAGCGAAAACCACCGTGCGCGGTATCGACGCAGCGCGGGAACCAGACGTGCAGCACGTTGGCGTCGAAGTGGCGATGGACGTCGTCGGCCAACGAGCGATACTCCTGGGGCGTCGGCTGGGCGGCACAAAGCGAGCCCAGCAGACAAAGCGCGACGATCACGATGCTGCACAAACGGGTCAAGATGGACCTCCCGACTATGATGGGCCTCATCTTGTGCCGCGGACAGCGCGGGGACAAGTCCACCGCCCGCTGCCCTTGTCCCCGAAGTGGATCGGAATATAATGCAGGCGCATCGGGCGATTAGCTCAGTTGGCTAGAGTGCCAGCATGACACGCTGGAGGTCACAGGTTCGAGCCCTGTATCGCCCACTTTTGTAAGCGAAGCCGAACGCTGAGATTAGCGTACCTGCCTGAGTCGGGCAGTGCGGCCGAGACGTTGGCGTTTTCCGGGAGTCCTCCCGGTTTACCCCGATTTCGGAGGCCCGCACAATGGCCCGCGGCCCAAAACCCTCGAACCCAAATACCGCCACCACAAGAGCAGTGGCCAAGCCTACGTCGTCATCGACGGCAAGGACGTCTGGCTTGGCCAGCACGGCACCGCGGCCAGCCGCAAGAAGTACTTTGCCGTGGTGTCAGAGTGGATCGCCCGCGACCGCCAGGGCCCTCCTCTCGTGGTCGATGCCGCGGGCCCAACACCGACATGAAGCGACAAGAAATCCCCGCCGTCCGCATCCTCCCCATGAGCGATCGCATCCCCGGCTTCCGCAATCGCAGCATCGAAGACATACAGCAGCGCCTCTTCCTGCGCGACCTCCCCGCCTGCGCCGGCCGCTTCCGCTACCGCGCGACCGGCCTCAACACCCCGCCCGGCACGCTCGTCCTCTTCCAATTCCGGGCCCGCGTCATCGCCACCGCCGTCTTCGTCCGCGACGAACGCTTCAACCACCCGGCCAAGCGCTTCAACGGCGTCCTCCACTTCGAGCCCGCCTCCATCCGCACCTTCGACCCCGTCGACGCCCCGGCGATGCAACGCGCCTGGCCCGCCTTCCGTAACTTCGGTCACGTCAAGCAACGTCTCAACCCCGGCCGATACCCCGCCTTCAAACGCCGCCTCAAAAACGTGCGATCCCCGGGTGCATGACGCCGCCCCATTGTCATCAACATGACAGCCGCGAAGCACCGCATTTTCCAAACGTTGCGGGCAACTGGCGGAGACGCCGTCGCGCCATTAAAACTCTCCCCGCCGGCCCGATGGAAGCGTGCGAGGCCCCTCGTGACTGCGAAGTTCGACGCCCGGTCGTCCTCTTTTTTCTGGACGCAATCGCGAGAACGGCGATCGATTCGCGGCCTACACTGGTCCACACATGCCGGGCGACATCGCGGGCCGCGATTTCATTGTTGCCGAAAATCACGTTAATTTGAGTCGTCACCGCCGGAATCGCGGGGGGCCAACAAACAGCGTCCCCGCCGACGCCCCTCGACGCAAGGAGAAAAACACACATGTCCACGCAAGCCAAATGCCCGTTCAACCACACTGCCGCCGCCACCAAGGGCACGACCAACCGCGACTGGTGGCCCAGGCAACTGCGGCTCGAGCTGCTCGCCCAGCATTCGGATAAGTCCAACCCGATGGGCGAAGACTTCGACTACGCCGCCGAGTTCAAGACCCTCGACCTCGCCGCGGTGAAGAAGGACCTCGCCACCCTCATGACCGACTCCCAGGACTGGTGGCCCGCCGACTTCGGACACTACGGGCCCCTCTTCATCCGCATGGCCTGGCACAGCGCCGGCACCTATCGCATCGGCGACGGCCGCGGTGGCGGTGGGCGCGGCCAGCAGCGCTTCGCCCCCCTCAACTCCTGGCCCGACAACGTCAGCCTCGACAAGGCCCGCCGCCTCCTCTGGCCCATCAAGCAGAAGTACGGCCGCAAGCTCTCCTGGGCCGACCTCATGATCCTCACCGGCAACGTCGCCCTCGAAACCATGGGATTCAAGACCTTCGGCTTCGGCGGCGGTCGCGAGGACACCTGGGAGCCCGACCAGGACGTCTACTGGGGCTCCGAGACCACCTGGCTCGGCGCCGACGTCCGCTACGCACACGGCACGCACGGCGTCGCCAAGCCCGGCGGCGTCCTCAGCTCGGATGACGACCCGCAATGGCCGACGCACCGGCAGAACCTGGAAAAACCCCTCGCCGCCGCCCACATGGGCCTGATCTACGTCAACCCCGAAGGCCCCGACGGCACGCCCGACCCCGCCAAGGCCGCCCACGACATCCGCGAGACCTTCGCCCGCATGGCCATGAACGACGAGGAGACCGTCGCCCTCATCGCCGGCGGTCACTCCTTCGGCAAGACCCACGGCGCCGCCCCCACCACCAACGTCGCCCCCGAGCCCGAAGCCGCCGGCCTCGAGCAGCAGGGCCTGGGCTGGCGCAACACCTTCGGCACCGGCAAGGGCCCCCACACCATCACCAGCGGCATCGAGGTCACCTGGACGACCACGCCCACCAAGTGGAGCATCAACTACCTCGAGAACCTCTTCAAGTTCGAGTGGGAACTGACCAAAAGCCCCGCCGGCGCGCACCAGTGGCAGGCCAAGGGCGCCGCCGCGATCATCCCCGATGCCTTTGATCCGTCGAAGAAGCGTGTGCCGACGATGCTCACGACCGACATCTCCCTGCGCGTCGACCCGGCGTACGAGAAGATCTGCCGCCGCTTCCTCGCCAACCCCGACCAGTTCGCCGACGCCTTCGCCCGCGCGTGGTTCAAGCTCACCCACCGCGACATGGGCCCCCGCGCGCGCTACCTCGGCCCCGAAGTGCCCGCGGAAGAATTGATCTGGCAGGACCCGATCCCCGCCGTCGACCACAAGCTGATCGACGACGTCGACGCCGCCGCGCTCAAGAAGAAGATCCTCGCCTCCGGCCTGAGCATCCCGCAGCTTGTCTCCACCGCCTGGGCGTCCGCCTCCACCTTCCGCGGCTCCGACAAGCGCGGTGGCGCCAACGGCGCACGCATCCGCCTCGCCCCGCAAAAGGACTGGGCCGTCAACCAGCCCGCCCAGCTCCAGAAGGTCCTCAAGACGCTGGAGAAGATCGCCGCCGACTTCAACGCCTCCCAGAACGGCAGCGGTAAGCGGATCTCCCTGGCCGACCTGGTCGTCCTCGCCGGGTGCGCCGCCGTCGAGCAGGCCGCCAAGGACGCCGGCCACGACGTCCCCGTCCCCTTCACCCCCGGCCGCATGGACGCCTCGCAGGAACAGACCGACGCCCACTCCTTCGAGCCCCTCGAACCCCAGGCCGACGGCTTCCGCAACTACCTCAAGGCCAACTTCGCCATCCCAGCCGAGCACCTGCTGGTCGACAAGGCCCAGTTGCTCAACCTCACCGCCCCCGAGATGACCGCCCTGGTTGGCGGCCTCCGCGCCCTCAACGCCAACGAAGGCCAGTCCCAGCACGGCGTCTTCACCAAGCGGCCCGGCACGCTGACCAACGACTTCTTCGTCAACCTGCTCGACATGTCGACGGAGTGGAAGCCGACCTCCGCCGACGCCGCCTTCTTCGAAGGCCGCGACCGCTCGACCGGCGCCATCAAGTGGACAGCCACCCGCGTTGACCTCGTCTTCGGCGCCGACTCGCGCCTCCGCGCGTTGTCCGAAGTCTACGCCAGCGCCGACGCGAGCAAGAAGTTCGCGCAGGACTTCGTAGCCGCCTGGATTAAGGTCATGAACCTCGACCGCTTCGACCTGGCGATCTGACGAAGCACGAACGAATCGAGCGTCCTTGTCCGAACGCTGAGATCGGCGTACCTGCCTTGACTCGGGCAATGCGACCAGGACGGTCGCCCCTGACCCCTTGACTCCTTCCGAACCCGTTGCGGCTCTTACGAGCGGCAGATGTCGATGCCCGCGAGACAGCCTTCGCGGTCCAGATGCACCTTGACAGCCAGATTCCGGTCCCGCGCCGCCTCGAGGAGTTTCTGGAGTCGCTCGTCGCCGTGGCGGGCGCAGATCTCCCGGCCGTCGCAGAGCACCACGCCGACCAGGCGGCCCCAGGCGTCGAACTTCAGACAGCAGATGCGGCCGCCCACCGGGCCGCCGGGTCCTCGGCCGGGGACGATGTTCACCACGCCCAGGATCTCCGCTTCCGGATTGAACGTGACCGGCGTGCGCGTGCCGACGAAGGCGTCGGCGTCCACCTGGATCTGCACCTGGGCGGCCGAATCGTTCAGCACGTCGAATCGCGTGACCCGCACGCCCGCCCCAAAGTTGATTTGCGACGACCGGTTGAAGGACGCGTCGTAGAGCCGGACCGCGACGGTATAGGCGCCGCCCTGTTCATAGGTGTCCGGGGTGACGGTGAAGCGCGGGTCGGCCGCAGGGCCCACCTGGACCGTGGCGAACTCGACACGGTTGATCGTCTTGCCGTCGGGCAGCTTGCCGCTCACCTCGACGCGGACGGGCGTGACGCCGTGACGGAGGACTTCGACCGGGCCGGTGAACGAGCCGGCGCCGGGGCCGGCCTTGACGAGGTCGAGCGCCGTGGGGCCGCCGCCGCCGCCCAGCACGAGTGCCGCGACCCGCAACTCGCCGCCCTTGACGACCTTGCCGTCGAGCCGCGGCCAGGCGATCAACTTGGTCTTCCCCGGGGCGGGGATCTGGTGCGGATCGCACACCGCCTCGAAGCTGAACTCCGGAAACACGCCGCGGGCCATCAGGTCCAGGACCAGTGGCCGGCCCTTGTCGTCGAGTGACACGCGCACGCGCCACGTCCCTTCCTCCGGGGCGGAGATCTTCAGGATGTGGGCGTGGGGCTCCGCGATGGAGCGGGTGCCGGGGGTCCCGTCAGTGAACGCGGCGCCCGACGGCGACGTCGCGTCGATCCGCGGTCGCGCGGGCGCGTGGGGGACCACCGCGAGGATCAACTCGTTCATCGAACCGTCAACCGCGACGCTGAAATCGGCGTAATCGACCAGCGCCGGCAGGACCGCGGCAAGCAGGATACCGGGACCCTGCGGGGCGGGCGCGGGCAGGCTGAACTGTTCCCACAACAGCCCGGACGGGGGGCGGCCGACCGGCGCCAGCGGAAGGATGCCGTTGTTATCCACGATCGCGAAGGCGGCGTTGATGATCGTGGTCGTGCAATTCGGCTGGGCGCCGTACGGGAAGAGCACCTTGCTGCTGCTCACCGGGTTCGTGCCACCCTGGACGGCCTGGTTCTTCAGTTCGTCGAGCGCCACGCCAAGTGCGTCCGACCCCACGCCCCAGGCGATCAACTTGATCCCGCGGGCGTTGAGGAGATTGGCGAACGTCTGGCCGGATTCCGCCTGATACCCCGCCATGGTCAGGTTTCCGCCGTGGGCGATGGTCTGGAGCCCGTCGGTAAAGAGGAGCATGACCCGGCTGCCGGGCGCGCCAAAAGCGGGCGGGTTGGCGATCATGAAGTCGGCGGTGCGGCGGACGGCGTCGTAGAGGTCGGTCATCTGCCCGACGGCGGTTTGGCTTGCGGCCTCGTCCTCGATCGAGGCGATCGCGCCCTTCATCGTCGTCAGCGCTGCCGTGTTGCCCGACACCTGCCCGCCCCCGGGCAGCACCTGGTACGTCGTCGCGAAGCGGTGGATGGAGAGGGCGAACTG
>DATBFY010000508.1:0-18180 GCA_036558265.1 Tepidisphaeraceae bacterium
ATATCCCGCAACATCGGCAGGGGCAATGATTTGGGCGTCGGGCGAACTCCCGATCAGCCGGCGCGATCCTTGCGCCGGCTCGCGGGTCGCTAAACCGCCGCCGGGCGATGGTGCCCAGGACCCGCCGCTCGGTCGCGTGACGTAATCCCTCGACCACGCGACCCAACTCCTCAAGCGCGTGACGTAACTCCTCAAGTGCGTGACGCAATTCTTCAAGCACGTGACGCAACTCCTCAAGTACGTGACGCAACTCCTCGAGCACGTCACGCAACTCCTCAAGCACGTGACGTAACTCCTCAAGTACGTGACGTAACTCCTCAAACGGATGACGTGCTTCCCCAAGTAGGTGACGCAACTCCTCGATTTGATGACATGATCTCCGCTTTTACGCCCTTTTCCGCCCTCCTCGCTTAAGTCGCCGGCCATCCGTGTCGATGGATCGATCATCGCGGCGCACGGCTGGATGGTTCCTTCCGCCGACAGCGGCAATCAACAGACATCAGAAGTCGTATCGGAGTGCTCTGCTGAAATCCTGGCTCTTCCCTGGGCGGCGTCATCCTCCAGGCGGGTGAAAAGGGGACATCCAGAATCTCTCGACGGTGCTCGGCGGAATACATCGCGCGGGGGAAATTCTGGATGTGCCCTTTTCTATGCGCGGGGTTTCCAGAGGTCGATCGGCTTGGCGGCGTCGGTTGGAAAGGGCAGGGGGACCTTGCGGCCCGTGCCGGCGGAGTGGTAGGCGGCGAAGATGGCTTCCAATACCGCGCGGCCGTCTTCGCCGGTCACGAGCGGTTGCTCGTCGTTGCGGACGCAATCGACGAAGTGGGCCATCTCCTGGGGAAAGCCGTAGTTCCAGACCTCCTCGTAGATCGTGAAGCTCCAGCCGACGGTGCTGCCGGCCTTTTCGACGGCGTAGTCGTAGCCGCCGGCGCTGTAGGTCTCGATCGCGTTGCCGTGCAGGAGGTCGGCGTAGGCGACGCCCTTGGAGCCATGGATCTCGGCGCGGTCGTCCATGCCGCCGAGCTTGGTCCAGCTTTCCTCCGCCAGGGCGATGCAGCCGTTGTCGAATTCGACCAGGAGGATCGCGTTGTCGTCGCCGCGGGTCCTGGCGGCGTGGACCTGCGTGGACATCTGGGCGTAGACCGAGCGGATCTTCGCGCCGTTGAGCATCCAGCGGAAGAAGGCGATGGCGTGGCAGCCCATGTCCATCGTGACCCCGCCCCCGCTGCGCTCGACGTCCCAGAAGTGCGGGGCGTGCGGACCGTCGTGCTTCTCGGATTGCTTGAGGAGCGTCGGGGCGCCCAGCGCGCCCTTGTCGAGCAGTTGCTTGAGGCGGACGTACTTGGGGGCGAAGCAGAGCTCCTCGGCGTACATCAGCTTGACGCTTGCGCGGCGGCAGGCGTCGATCATGCGGTCGGCTTCACCAAGGTTCAGGCAGAGCGGCTTCTCGCAGACGACGTGCTTGTCGGCTGAGGCGGCGTCGAGGGTCATGGGGCAGTGGAGGTCGTTGGGGGCGCCGATGACGACCAGGTCCAGCTCGTCGAGCTCGAACATCTTGCGATGGTCGGTGAAGTGATGGGGGATGGACCATCTCGCGGCGAATTGTTTCGCGTGGTCGGCAGTGGGGGACGCGACGGCGAAGAGCTCGGCGTCGGGACGGCGATTGAGCGATTCCGCGTGGATCGCGGAGATGAATTGGGAGCCGATCAGGCCGACGCGAATCGGGGTGCTCATGATGGCTTCACGGGCGGACCGCCCGTGCCACTTGTTGTGTCATCCCAGTTCCCAGCCCTTGCGGAACTCGGGGTGGATGAAGGGTGCGGCGGCGGGGCAGTTGGTGGCCTGCATGTTGGCCGCGTCCCAGGTGATGTCCTGGCCCGTGCGCAGCGCGAGGTTACCGACGAGCAGGCCCTCGGTGAGGACGGCGGCGTAGGGGTAATTGGAGAGCGTCTTGCCCTGGCCGCGGCAGGCGTCCACCCACTCGTGGTAGTGGCTCTTGACGCGCGGGATGGATTTGGGCGGGCCTTCGAAGCCTTCGAACTGCTTGGTCGGGAGGAGCAGGAACATGTTGTTCTTGTTCTCCCCGCCGTGCCACGTGCGGGTGAAGAGCGTGCCCTTGCTGCCGATGACGAGCGAGCCGCCGTCGCGGGTGATCAGGGTTTCGCCTTGGAGAAGCTCGCGCGGCGGGAGCTTGCCGCCGGAGTACCAGGTCATCTTCACGGGCGGCTTGTCGCCGCGCGCGGGGTAGTCGAGCTCAAGGATGCACCACTTGGGCTCGGTCTCGCGGGCAGCGGGGTCGGTGACGGCGGGCGAGGCGTCCTTGATCCGAACGGAGGTCGGCAGGCCCAGTTCCAGGCCCCAGAACGCCGTGTCGAGGTTGTGGACGCCCATGTCGCCGATCGAGCCGGTGCCGAAATCCCAGAACCCCCGCCACTTGAACGGCACGTACGCGGGGTTGTAGGGGCGGTAGGCGACGGGGCCGAGCCACAGGTCCCAATCCAATCCTTCGGGCACCGGCGGTGTATCGGTCGGGCGCGTGACACCCGCCGACCACCAGTTGGCGGGGCGATCGGTCCAGACGTGCAGCTCGCGCACCTCGCCGACGACGCCGGCGCGCATCATCTCGACCGCGCGGCGGCTCCCTTCGAACGCGTGGCCCTGCGTGCCCATCTGCGTGGCCACGCCGGTCTCGCGCGCAACCTCTGCCATCCGGCGCACTTCCCAGATGCTGTGGGCGAGGGGCTTTTCGCTGTAAACGTGCTTGCCCAGCTTCATGGCGGCGATGGAGACGATCGCGTGGTGGTGATCGGGCGTGGCGACGACGACGGCGTCGATCCCCTTCTCCGCATCGAGCATCTTGCGCCAGTCCTGGTACTGCTTGGCTTGCGGATACTTCTTGAAGCTGGCGGCGGCGTTGCGGGCGTCGCAGTCGCACAGGGCGACGATGTTGCACGCGCCGGTGGCGTCAAGGCCCCGAAGGTCCTCAGCCCCGCGTCCGCCGGCGCCGACGACCGCGACATTGAGCTTCTCATTGGCGGCGATGCGGCGGGGCGCGTCCGCCGCGGCGCGCGCCCAGCGATGCGACAGCGCGCCGACAGTGGCGGCGGCGGCGGCCGAGGCGGCGAGAAGCGATCGACGCGTGATCCGGTGGCGAGGGCGGTCGGGTGCAGTCATGGGGCCTCCGTGGATTCGGGCGAATGCTGCGGACGACGGGTGCGCGCGTATGATAACCCGAGTTGCCGGAGTGTCCCGGTGGAACAGACATTCGTCAATGCCGTGCCCAGGGGGCGCAAAGGCGCTTCACCCAACGGCATTCAGCTGTCATCCTGAACGAAGTGAAGGATCTGGCCGCGAGAGGCACCGATCGTGCATTCGGGGCAAGATCCTTCGTCGGCGAAGCCTCCTCATTATGAGGATGACGGTAGCACCCGCAACCCGCGCCGCCGCGCTACCCGATAAGATAGCGGGATCATCTGTGCCCGAACCCGGCCTGGTCATTATCGGACGCAACGAGGGCGATCGCCTGCGGCGCTGCCTCGAATCCGCGCGCGCACACGCCGCCGTCACGATTTACGTCGATTCCGGCTCGACCGACGGCTCGGTCGCGCTCGCCCGATCGATAAACGTCGAAGTCGTCGAGCTCGACCCCGCCACGCCGTTCACCGCCGCCCGCGCCCGAAACGCCGGCGTCGAACGCCTCCTCCAACTCGCCCCCGCCGCCCAGTTCGTCCAGTTCGTCGATGGCGACTGCGAGATCCAGCCCGGCTGGTGGTCGCCCGCCGCCGCGCGCCTGGTCGAGCGTCCGGAACTCGCAGTCGTCTGCGGCCGCCGGCGCGAACGCCATCCCGAGGCGTCGGTTTACAACCGCATGTGCGACCTCGAGTGGGACACGCCCGTCGGTGACACCACCGAGTGCGGCGGCGACGCGATGATGCGCCTGGCTGCCTTCCAGTCCGTCGGCGGCTTCGACCCGACCCTCATCGCCGGCGAAGAGCCCGAGCTCTGCCTCCGCCTGCGACAGAAGGGTTACAAGATCGAGCGCCTCGCCGTCGAGATGACCCTCCACGACGCCGCGATCACGACCGTCGGTCAATGGTGGCGCCGCGAGAATCGCAGCGGCTACGCCTTCGCCGAATCCGCCCACCGCTTCGGCCACACACCCGAGCGCTTCCGCGTCCGCTGGGTCCGCCGAAACTGGTTCTGGGGAATCGTCCTGCCGTTGCTGGCGATCCTCCCCGCCTGGTGGACGCGCGGCTGGAGCCTGGTGCTCCTGCTGGCGTATCCGATTCAGTGGCTCAAGCTCTACCGATCCGGCCGCAACGTCCGCCGGCTCACACCCGCGGATGCGCGCCTTTACGCGACCTTCGTCCTGCTGGCGAAATTCCCGCAACTGGCCGGGCAGCTCAAATACCTGCGATCGCGCCTGACGCGGCGGCCCAGCGCCTTGATCGAATACAAGGCCTCGGGGGCGACATGATCAGGGGCACTGCGTCACGGGCGGGACGCCCGCGCCACCTGGGGGCGGGCGGGTTTAGGCTTGGGGGCGGCGGGCTTGCTCACCGCCACGGTCGAGAAGATCGGTTTAGAGTCTTTCTTGCCGGAGCTTTGGACCGCCTTCGCGCTGGCGGTGACGGGCGAAGCCGCCGCCGCCGGGGCGGCTACCGGCGCCGCCGGCGCCGCCAGGCTCACGTTGTACCGCTGCGCAAGAATCACCAGGTCGTTGAAATCCACGTTCCCGTCGCCGCTGAGGTCGCCCTGCGCCCAGGTCTTCCCGCCCGTGCTGTTGTAGTTCTGCGCCAGCACGACCAGGTCGTTGAAATCGACCTTGCGATCGCGGTTGATGTCCCCCGCCAGCACGAAGAACGAGTGCGCGTACGAATCCCCGCCGTTGCCGTCGCCGTTGCCGTCCAGCGGGTTGCCGGACGAATCGGTGATCCCCGCCGCAACCAGGGTGGCCGTGTAGTTGCCGTCCGGCAGCGACGCGAACGTGAACGTGGCCGTGTTCGTCTGCGGGTCGTAGCTCACGCCGCCCGGCGTGACGGTCTGGTTGGTCGAGACGTTCTTCACCTGGATGTCGCCCACGCCCAGCGACGCCCCCACGTCCTGGCTGAAGCGGTACGTGAGCACCCGAGCGCCCGCGCCCGGGTCGTACACCGCGCTGACGATCGTCGGCGGGGGCAGGGGCGGCAGGCCGATCAATTCGATCTCCGACAACTGCACCGAGTTCGCCCCGCCGGGATTGATGACCGAGAGGATGTTCAGCCGGTAGACGTTGTACGCCGTCGTGTTTGCCACCGAGTACGTGTGCTTCTCAAAACGCCCGGCGAACACCTCGCCGTGCTGTTCGTCCAGCACCGTCCACGTCGCGCCCCCGTCGTTCGAGCCCATTAGCTGCCAGTCGCTCGGGTCGCGCGCGGGGGCGTCGTTGGCGGATGTGATCGTGTACTGCGTCACCACGTATTTCAGCCCGTTGGCATACTGATATTGGATCCAGCTCGACCGGTTGGCCGGGTCGACGTTGGCGAAGTCGAGCCATTTCGTGCTGCTGGTGTTGTCGAAGGCCTTGAGCTTTCCCTCCGTCGTGCCGTTCTCGCCCTGCGCGGTGACGGTGCCCAGGTGGTCGTCGGTCGTGTCGAACGGGATCTGCGACGTGATCGTCATGACCCACGAATCGTTCGCGCCCGACGCCAATGCGTTGCCCGCCAGGTCCGTCACGCCCGCGCCGGCGATCACGTTGAGCTGATAGGTCCCCGCCACGTACGTCAGCGTGCCCAGGTTGCCCAGCGTCCAGGTGATGTTGTCCGTGGTCGTCAGCGTCTGCGAGCCGGTCAGGAGGTTCGCGCCGCCGTTGCGGGTGAGCGAGAGATCCGACAAATCAAAGTTCGTCACCGCCTCGTTGAACACGACCGCGATCTGATCGACCGCGCTGGCGCGGGGGTCGGGCGAGACCGGCGTCACGCTCACCGTCGGCGGCGTCTTGTCCAGGCTCCACGTCTCGCTGGCGTCCTGCGCCAGCGGGTCGCCCTTGTCGTTCTTGATCCCGGAATTGGCCGACTTGAGCGTCAGCACGTAGTTGCCCGCCGTCCCCGTCAGGCCGGCGAGGTTGCCCAGCGTCCAGGTGACGTTGTCCGTGGTCGTCAGCGTCTGCGCGCCGGTCAGGAGGTTCGCCCCGCCGTTGCGCGTGAGCGTCAGGTCCGAAAGGTCGAACCCGGTCACCGGGGCGTTGAACACGATCGTGATCTGTGAGACGCTCGTGCCGCGCGGGTCGGGCGTCACCGCGATAATGCCCGCCGAGAGCACCGTGCCGCTTAAAAAGCCCTCGATCCCCTCGCCGTTGACCGCCGACACCTGGTACGTGCGCGCGATGCCCGGGCTGACCCACGTGTCGTTGAACGTCGTGCCGGTCGTGGCGGCCATGCGCTTGCCGTCGGCGTAGACGTAGTAGAACGCCACGCCGCTCTCCCCGTCGCTCGCCGGCGCCCACGACAGGTTGGTCTGCGTCGGGCTGACCGTCTGCGTGGCGACGTTGCCGGGCACCGAGGGCGGCGTCGCGTCGAACGCCGCGAAGCCCGCGCCAGGCGTGCCGTGGCCGGATTGCCAGTTGGCCACGTCGTCGCCATAAGCCGTGTTCGAAATCCGGTTGAGCGACGCGCCGCGCCCGTCCGCATCGACCGGCCAGGGCGCGCGGTCGTCGAAGCGTACCTGGTCCACGCGGACGTACGGCACGTCGCCGCCGACCGCCGGCGGGTCGGCAGGACGCCGCAGCTCCACCTGGTCGTCGTCATTGTTCAGCGAGAAGCCGTACGGCCCGTAAATCGGCACCGACGCCGGGATGCCATACTTGCTGCGGAAGAATGCCGGGCTGGTCTTCACGACCAGCGCGTAGCCGTTCGCCGGGATCGAGGCGTTGGCGGGGAAGGTGAACGAGATCCCGCCTGCCAGCTTCCAGGTGTTCTGAGGGTTCGCCGGGTCGTAAAGGTTGACGGCCGCCCCCGTGAGGTTCTTCAGCTCGACGTACTCGTCGAACCCGATCGCCGGGTGATACATCACCTCGCTGATCACCACCGGCCCGACCGCTGGCGTCGAATTGGCCGCACCGAACGTGGCGGACGACATCGCGACGAAGTCCTTCTCGCTCGTGCTGGTAATGTACCGCCCGAGCGAGACCTCGCGCATCGCCGCGCCGTAACTTTCCGACGCCTGATATCCCGACAGTACTCCGCCCGATGCGGAGGTGAGATAGAGCGATCCGCCGGCGGCGTTCAGGCCCATCGCCTTGAGCCGCCCGGGGTCCGCCGCGTTGCCGAAGTTGGCCGTCTGGGTGAACGTGAGATAGCCGTTGGCGGCGAGGATCGTACCCGCCGCGATCTGGTACTTCTTCAAGTCCGTCGCGTCGTCGCTGAGGAACCATCCCGACAGGTCGATCGCCGAGCCGGTCGTGTTGCGCAGCTCGATCCACTGCCCGCGCGGATCGGCGGTCGTGTTCGACAGGATCTCGTTGATCACCACCGCCCCAGCGCCGACCTGCGGCGCCGGATCATCCGCGCCGGGCGATCCGGTCACTGAAGCGCTGGCGCTCCAGCCGTCCTTGTTGTCCCACGTCGCGACGTCGCCCGCCGCCGGGTTGCGGATCACGAGAGAGTTCCCCAGCCCATCCGTCTCCGTGTACCACGTGTCGTTGTAATCGAACGCCAGGATCGTCTCGCCCGATGCATCCGCCAGGCGGACGCGCTCGCCGCCGTTGTCCAGGTTGCTCGCCGCCGTCTGGCCCGGCGGCGGCGCGAACACGCCCGCGATGATCGAGTCGAACGCGTGCCCGTACCGCGACTGGAACGCCGCCAGGTTCCCCACCACCAGCGCGAAGCCGCCCGGCGCCAGGCTCTGCACGTTGCTGCCGGTGAAGTCGAAGTAGATGCCGTCGGTGAACTTCACGCCCGACAGGCTCAGCGTCGTCGCGCCGACGTTCTTCATCTCGACGTACTCGAAATCGTCGTTGTGGTATGGGCTGCCCGCCGCCGGATCCTGCGGGTGATACATGATCTCGGTCACCCGCAGCGACTGCTGCGCCGCCGAGGGCTGGTTCGCCGTCGTCAGCGTGCCGATCGTCTTGCCCAAACCGTCCGTGAGCGTGACGGCCTCCCCCAGTCGCGACAAATGCCCGCTGTAATTCCCCTGCACGAACTCGACGGCCGTCGGCGAGCGGCCGGCGCGGTTGCGGAAGGCGAAGACGTTGGGCGACACGTATAGCGTCCCACCCGCGGGGATCACCGTCCCCTTCTTGAACGTCAGCGAAATCCCGCCCGAGAGCCGCCAGTCCGAGATGTCCACCGCCACCGAGTTGGGATTGACCAGCGTCAGGTATTCCTCGTCCTGGTTGCCCGAAACCGGTGATGCGTCGTACGAGCCGAAGTTGATGATCGGGCTGCCGTTCTGCTGCGCCGGGATGCCGGCGAAGTCCGGATACGCCGTGTTCACCGAGTGGTCGATGTAGAGGTGCACCCGCCGCTTGTCCAAGTACTTGGTCTTCAGGTCGTTGAACGCCTGCGTGATGTTCCCCAGCGACGCCGCCGACACCGGGTCGCCCGTCAACTGTGCAAAGAGTTCATCCAGCCGCGTCTCGTAATAGCGGTTCTTCGCGGGCGTCCCCAGTGGCTGGAGCATCTCGTCCATCATCGACCGCAGCCGCCGCAGGTACATCTCCTTCACCTGCGGGATGTTCAACAGCGCGTCGATCATCCAGTTCCACGCCTGCGGGCCGTCGATCTTCGGGTGGTTGTGATCCGGGAAGAACGGGTGCGTCTGCGGGTCGCTCGCGTTGTAGTTCGACAATCCGTAATTCATGCCGAACGTGAGATCCTTGTCCCACGGCAGCATCGTCCACTCGTTCGTGCCATTGGGATTGGCGAACTGGTAGAACGCATTCGTCCCGTCGTTCGTGTCGCGATACAGGAAGTAGTTCTTCTGCGCATCATCCTCATCGCCGGTCAGGATGTTGGCGGCGATGTAGTCCAGCATCCCCGGGATGTCCACGTTGTCGAAGATGAACTTGACCTGTGCGGCCCCGGTCAGGTGCAGCCCGGTCAAAAACGCCTGCAAATCCGCCCGGTTCGATTCCTCATCCCGGTTCTTCTTCTCGAACGCGCCCGTGCTGTCCATCCGCGGGTTGTCGCTGGCCATCTTGTACAGCGAGCCGTTCTCATACATCCCGTAGCGCTCGAACATCGTGTCGTCCGTCTGCTCGAGGAACAGCGCCACCTTGTTGAACGACCCGTTCAACTGCACCCGCATCGCGAACGCCGACAGCGACGGCACCCCCGCGTCCCGGAACGTCTCAAACGAGATCACCGGGCGGATGTACGCGTCATCCAGCGCCCCCCGGCTGTTCAGGTCGAACTCCTTCACGCGCGGGCGGTCGTCCGCGTACTTCAGGTCATACCCCGAGTTGAACTCGAACTTGTTCCCGTTCGTCGAGTTCGCCCCGCGGTGCCGCACGAACACGTTGTCGTAAAACTCGCCGAGGTAAAACACCGACGCCCGCGCCCCGCCCCCGTTCGCCCCATTCACGTCGTTCGTGAACCACTGGAACACCGGCAGCGTGCTCGTGATCCCCTGGTCGATCACCGTCCCCATGTACTCCGGCCCGCCGTCGTTCCCGACGATAGGCTGGAGCACCGGCCACCGACCCTGGTTGCCCGACGTGTCGCTCGCCGTCACGTACCATCGCACCATTTGACCCGGTGTCGACGCGCTGGCGGGGATCGTGCCCGTGTAGATCCCGTCGCCACCCGTCGCGTCCCCGTGGCCCCCCGCCGGGCCGTCGTCGTACATCGGCACGCTCGTCTCGGCGTTGTACATGACCCGGTAAACCAGCGTCGGCGTCCCCGCCGCGATCGCATTCGTCGCCGGGCGGATCCGCGCGGTCACGACGATCGGCGTGTTATCTCCCGGCTGGCTCGCCGGTTCCGATACGTCCGTCACAATCGGCCCAAGGTCCGCCGAGCCCGTGCCGTTCGGCGCACCGGGCGTGGGCGTCACAAAGTAGCGCAGTCCCGCCGACGCCTGAGACTGCGTCGTCATCTCAACCTTCGGCAGCAGCAGGAAATTCGGATCCGCCGCGGTCGCGTTCAGGCCCTGGATCGCCAGCACGTTCGCCCCGCCCACCAGGAAGCCCGTGTCCAGCGAGATGTTGATGTCCTCAAACCGCGTCGCGTCGCCGGTCAGGTGATCGGCCGTCGCCGTCGAGTTCCACGCCAGCGTGTCCGGCGTATTGCTCCGCGCCACCTCCTGCCCGTTCAGATACGCGACGAAGCCGTCGTCGTACTTCATCCGCAGCGTCAGCCCCGCCACCTGCCCCGGATCGGTCACGTTGAACGGGATGCGCAGAAAGGCCGACGCGTTCACGTTCTGCGCCGCCGACTGGAACGTGGGATTGTTGGCCAGCAGGTTCGCGACGTTTACCAGCGGCAGGCCGCCGTTGGTCGTGTCGCCAACGAGTTTGAAACTCGAATCAAGCGCGGTCTTAGCGCCCGGGGCCGCAAAAAACTCCAAACCAGCCGTACCCGTTGATGAAAAATACTGAAGTTCGAATTCGTAATCCCCGGCCGCCAGCGTGGTTACGCCCAGCGAGTCGCCCGCCCCGCGGGTGTTCGCGAACTCCATCGCGTTCCCCCCCGCGGTATTCGTGCAGTTGGTCAGCGACGTGAGCGTCGCCCCGTCGATCGCCAGCGAGAACCCGTCATCGCTGTTCACGCCGAACGTGTACTGCCCGGGCGTGCTGACCCGGATCGTCCCGTGGACGCGCACGGCGAAGTTGTTGTCGTCGCCAGCGGTGTTGCCGCCAAACGCCGTGTCTCCCGTGAAGTGCCCCGCCGCCGCGCTCTGCGGGTCGGTGAAGTTCACCGTCGTCGCCGCGTAATCCGTCTGCGTCCCCGATCCCGACAGGATCAGGTTGATCCCGTCCTGGATGTTCGCCAGCGCCCCCGTCCCGTGCGCCTCGCGGACGGCCAGTCGCCCCGCCGTGGCCGGCGTCGTGTCGAACCCCAGCCCCGTCGTGCCCGTCGTCCACGACGCATCGGAATACCCTAACCCCGCCCAGTTGGGATCCAGCGCCCCCGCCGACATCGGCACCAGCCACTTGCCGGTCGCCCCCGGCCCCACCAGCGTCGTTGTGCTCGTTTGCGTGCCCAGGCCATACGAGACGTCCGTGTACTGCTGCGCGTACTTGGGCGCAAACTGCGACGCGATGGTCTGACCGTTCGGCTCGACCAGCCCGAGGTATTCGCCGCCCGGGTCCAGCTTGAAGTTGGTGTGCAGCTCCCCGTTGGGCGCCTTGATGTCTCGGTTGCTCGCAAAGACAACGAGATATCGCCCCGCCCCGATGACCGTCCCCGAAGGGAACGTCCACTTGTTCAGGTTCGACGCATCGTCAGTGAGGTGCCAGCCGGAAATGTCCGCCGGCGCCGCGTCCAGGTTGTGCAGCTCGATCCAGTCCGAACGCTGCTGATAATAATCCTTCAGGCCGGCGTCGTTATCGGCCATGAACTCGCTGATGACGACGTTCGCCGCCAGGAGCAGCCGCTGCTCCATGGGTTGGAGCAAAAAAGGCTCCCGTCCCTTTTTCTTCCGGGACCGTCCAACGACAGCTTTTCGAATGCCCATGTGCGCGCGCCTTGCCCAAGTGGATGTGGGTACGAGTCTGCCGAGGTGCTGACGGAGGTGCCCTCCACCGACAGACCCATTTCCGTGGCCTTTGCAAATTCCTGCACCAAGCGGTGCAGCAATAATCGATTGTACCACCCCGCCTCCCGATCTGTTCGCCAATTTTCCCAGTAATCGAGAGCGGGCGATACATCTCAACACCCCTGCCGGGCGTGCCGATCATTCCATTGATGCCGTCTGCGCGACGCAACATATTTGCCAGCCTGAGTGTATTCCTGGCCTTGGGAGCGGCGTTTCCCCCGGCTTGCGCGCAGGACGCCGCCCCGCTCCCCACCCTCAACAGCCTGATCCCCCAAGACCTCCGCCAGGACCTCGATGCCCACTTCTGGGGCTGGGCCTCCTACCTCGCGACCACCAACGAGGACGACCACTCCTACTGGGACGGCGAACTGTCGCTCGACGTGACCAAGACCTACGCCAACCGCGTCGCCGCCACGGTACAGATGAACTTCATCGACGCCAACGACCAGATGCGCGGCGAACTGGAACAAGCCTTCGTCAGTGTCCTGCTGTCGGAGCAGGGGGGAACCATCTTCACCGCCGGCAAGTTCAACGCCAACTTCGGTGTCGAAGCCCGCGACTTCTGGAACCGCTACACCGGCACCACCAGCCTCCTCTTTGCCGCCCAACCGCAGGACCTGATCGGGTTGATGCTCACCCAGCCGGTCGGCGATACGGGGCTGAAGGTTCGTGGGTTCCTCACCAACGGCTTCCAGGGCCGCTTCGACTTCGACCAGGTCCCCTCGGGCGGCATCACGATCGAGTATCGGCCCCATCACGACCTGCGACTGGCGCTGACCAACTGGGTCGGGCCGGGGTTCGTCAAACCCTACGAAGAAGACGAGGAGGAGCAAGAGGAGGAATACGAATACGGCACCTATGCCGAATACGGCTCGAGCGAGTATGGCGAATACGGCGAGTACGCCTATGGCCGGCCCGCATTTGCCAACTGGCAGGGCCCGCGCTTCGACGCCGAAACCGGCGGTACGTTGTACTTCCTGGACGCCAAGGCCATCTGGACGCCCCGCGCTGACCTCACCCTCGCCGCCGAATACCTCCTGGGCATCACCAGTTCGTCTGAAGGTCAGTTCACCTGGACCGGCTTCATGCTGCTGGCGAACTACGACATCACCGATCGCTGGCGGGTCTTCGGACGCTGGAGCTATCTGGATGACACCGACGGCGTGGTCACCGGCACCGCCCAGCGCCTGCACGAATTGAGCGCGGGGCTGGCGTACACGCTGGTCCGCAACGTCGAGCTCCGCGGCGAGTACCGCCACGACTTCAGCGACAAGAACGACGAGACCGACAGCGTGTCGGTCCACCTGAGTTTTGGGTTGTAAAGGCGAATGCGCATGCCGACCACGATGAAGCGAGACATCTTCCTCTTGATCCTCCTCATGTGCGTAGGGAGCATCAATCTCGCGCTTACGCTCGCCGAGCAGGCGCCAGCGCCGACCACCCGGCCCGCCGGCGCTGCCGCAGCGGGTTCGATCATCCGCGGGCGGATCGCGGTCGGCGCCGGCTGGGACCTGCAGAAGCCGGACCTGTCGCGGGCCGTCGTCTACCTGGCATCGGACCCGCGGCTGGACGAGAACCCGCCGGCCAAGCGCCAGGCCGTCGTCGCGCAGCGCGACAAGACGTTCGTTCCCGATTTCATCGTCGTCCCGCGCGGCACCGACGTCGAGTTCCCCAACTGGGATCGCTTTTATCACAACGTCTTCAGCCGCTCGAAGGCGGCGCCGGCGTTCGATCTGGACCGCTACCCCTACGGGCAATCCAAGTCGCGCACGTTCGACAAGGCCGGCGTCGTGCAGATGTTCTGCAACATCCACCCGCAGATGCGCTCGATCGTCTACGTGACGCCCAACCCGTATTTCGCCCGCGCGGACGCGCAGGGACAGTTTGAGATCAAAGGCGTGCCGCCGGGGGACTACGAAGTGGTCGTCTGGCACGAGCGGTGTGAGGAACAGCGTGCCAAGGTTCACGTGGCGGCGGACCAGGCGTCCGCGGTCGCGCTCACGCTGGAGGAAAACCGCGGGCGCATCATCGCCAACGCGCCGCCCGAGCCGCGCGGGTATGGCGGCGTCGAACGCGGCCTGGGCGTCAAGCGCGAGCGGCTGGACCTGCCGGTCGTGACGGAGGTACACGCCGCCCCGGCGAAGCAGGAGTGAGAGTGGCGAAAAGGGGACATCCGGAATTTTCCCTGGCTTACATGCCGGGACCAGTCGCGATCCGAAAATTCTGGATGTCCCCTTTTCTCGGAGAGTGGCCGCCCCACGGAGGTGCGGCATCGGAGAGGGAGCGTTGTCAGCCCCATGCGATTCCGCACCAAACTGTTCGCCACCTGGGCAGGCCTGGTGCTGCTCCTCTGGGCCGGAACCCTCTGGCCGCTCCAACGCACCATCGCCTCCAGCTTCGACCAGTTGGCCAGCGACGCGTTCGCCGGCACCCGCCACAGCCTGCACGGCCTGCAGGCCGAGCGCACGATGCGCATGCGCCAGGCCTGCCTGCTCCTGATGAACATCCCCGAGCTCCGCGCCCTGATCGCCGAGCAGAGCTTCGAGCTGTCCGAGGACAACCGCGCCAGCCTGGTCGAGCGGCTCGATGACCTGACCAAGCTGGTGGGCGCCAGCTTCGTTTGCGTCCTCGACGGTCGCGGCACCGTGATCGCGCAGGCGCAGCGGTCGCCCTGGCGGACGCTCGCCGAGCTGAGCCAATACGTCCACGCCTCCCCGCAGGCCGGCGCCTTCGTGAGGCAACTGTTCGCGCCGGCGACCCCGCGCCTGGCGAAGGAGCGCGACGGCCTCTGGTCCTACCGCGGACAGGTCTACCAGGTTGCCGGCGTTCCGCTGGTCTTCGGCGTCGGGCCCGCCGGTGGCGGACGCGCCGAAGGCGCCCTCATCATGGCCACCGCCACCACCGATGCCCTCGCCGGCGAGCTGGCGCGCAGCCACCAGTGCGAGGTCAGCTTCCTGGACGCGACCGGACACGTCATCGCCTCGAGCCTGGCCGAGCCCCTGCGGCCCGCCCTCGAACGCGCCTTCGAACACTACGACACCGCGTCCACCGAACGCCGCGACGTCGTGCTCGGCGGCGCGGCGTACCGCTCGTCCTTCGAACGCCTCATCGACCCCTGCTCCGGCAAGCCCGTCGGCGCCATGGTCATCCAGACCAGCGTCGCGCAGGCCCTGACCTTCCAGAACAAGCTCTCGCAATACCTGGTCATCATCATGGCAAGCGGCCTGGCGATCGCCGCGCTCTTCAGCTTCTTCCTCAGCGGCGCGATCACCCGACCGGTGCACGAGTTGGTCGGCGGCGTCCGCAAGGTCGCCGCCGGTGACCTCCACCTCCAGATCAACGCCGATCGCCGCGACGAGCTCGGCGAGCTCGCCGCCGCGTTCAACGACATGGTCCGCCAACTCCGCACCCGCCACGAGCTGCAACGCCTCGTCGAGGAATCCCAGGCCGCCAGCCGCGCCAAGAGCCAGTTCCTCGCGAGCATGAGCCACGAGATCCGCACGCCGCTCAACGGCGTGGTCGGCATGACCGAGGTCCTCATGCGCAAGGGTCTCAACGCCGAGCAGCTCCGATGCGCCCAGATCGTCAAATCCTCGGGTAACACGCTGCTGGCCCTCATTAACGACGTGCTGGACTTCTCGAAGATCGAGGCCGGGCGATTGGAGTTGGAGAACGTCGATTTCGACCTCCGCGAGGTCGTCGAGGAATCCGTCGAGATGCTCGCCCAGCGCGCCGCAGCCAAGGGACTGGAGCTCGGCTGCCACGTCGCCCCCGCCCTCCACACCTCCGTCAGCGGCGACCCGGTGCGCCTCCGCCAGATCCTGGTCAATCTCATCGGCAACGCCGTCAAGTTCACCCAGACCGGCGAGGTCATTGTCCGCGTCCATGCGCCGGGAGGGCGCGGGCTGGCGTCCGAACCGTCTTCTCCCTCTCCCGGTACTCCGGGAGAAGCGAGCGGAATCGGCGACTGCCCGCGAGCGGGTCGGGGTGAGGGCCTTCTCACGTCTCGCTTCTCGCTCCTAACTTCTACTCCTGAGCACTCAGGACTCACCGCTCGGCACTCTCAAATCATCCGCTTCGAAGTCACCGACACCGGCATCGGCATCCCCCCCGACCGCACGGACCGCCTCTTCCAGTCCTTCTCCCAGGTCGATACTTCCACGACCCGCAAGTACGGCGGCACCGGCCTTGGCCTGGCGATCTGCAAGCAACTCGCGGAACTGATGGGCGGCCAGATCGGCGTCGAAAGCGCGCCGGGCAAGGGCTCGACGTTCTGGTTCACCGTGCGGCTCGTGCAGCGCCCGCCCGCCGCGCGAACCACCTGCCTCGCCCAGTTCCGCGGCCTGCGCGTGCTGGCGGTGGACGATCACCCCGCCGCCCGCGAGATCATCCGCGACCAGATCCACAACTGGGGCTTCGAGGTCGAGACCGCCGCCGACGGCCCTGCCGCGCTGCGCCTGATGGAACGCGCCACCTCGTCGGGCCGCCCGTTCGGCGTCGCCATCCTCGACATGATCATGCCGGAGATGACCGGGCCGCAGCTCGCCCGGGCGATCCGCCAGAATCCGCAGTTCGACCCGACGACGCTGATCATGCTCACGTCGCTGGACAACGGCTTCGACCCGGCCGAGATGCAAAAGGCCGGTTTTGCCGCCTGCCTGACCAAGCCGATCCGGCAATCGCAGTTGTTCGATCGCATCGCCGAGGCGCTGGCGGCGAAGGCTCCGTCGGATGGCGCTCAACCCGCGCAGGCCCCGACGCCCGCCGCCGCTGGCGATCTGCGCGGCGTGCGCGTCCTCCTCGCGGAGGACAACGAGATCAACCAGCTCGTCGCACGTGAGTTCCTGATCGGCGCAGGCGCCCAATGCGATACCGCCGGCGACGGCCGGCAGGCCCTCGAGGCGGCGCGCCGCGGCGGCTACGACGTCGTCCTCATGGATTGCCAGATGCCCGAGATGGACGGCTTCGAGGTCACCACGAGAATCCGCGAGCTGGAAGGCCGGGGCGAGTTGACGTCGCCGGCAGGCCGACTGCCCATCGTCGCCCTCACCGCCAATGCCGTCCAGGGTGACCGTGAACGCTGCCTGGCCGCCGGCATGGATGGCTACGTCACCAAGCCGATCGAGCCCGCCACGCTCATCCGCGAGATCCGCGCGCTGGTCAAGCTCGCGCCGGCCCCGGCGTCCCAGCCGACCGAGCCGACCGCTCCGCCGCCCGCTGCAGCGCCCATCGACGCCCTGGCATTGCTCAAGCGGTGCTGCGGCAACGTCGGCCTGGTCGAAAAGGTGCTCTCGCAATTCGAGCAGCAGATCCAGTCCCAGGTCGATGCCATCCGCAAGGAGCTCGACGCCCAGGAAACCCAGGCCGCCAAGCGCCTGGCCCACACGATCAAGGGCACCGCGGCCAATCTCGCGGCGACGTCGCTTTCGGCGGCGGCGGCGGAGTTGGAACAGCGCATCGCCGCCGGCGAACTCGACGCGGCCATCGCATCTTTCGAATCCGTGGCCGAGCGGGCGCGCGAATGCGCCCGGTACGTGCCCACGGCCATCGGCAGCATCCGGGAAGGCGCGGACCCGTCCGAACCTCCTTCCGCTTCCGGTGCTCGAACAAATCGGTTGGGTTGAACCTGATGGCGCGTGCGCGACATCGCCTGCGATCGGGAAGAACCGATCTTCGGGTCGTGGGCTCCTGGTCGCGCGGGTCGCTGGCTGTGGCTGTGCGTCGCTCGCGCGCTCGCTCGCTCGCGCGCTACGCCGCGTCGCTCGTTTCGTCGCCCAGCGACGCCCAGTCCTTGGAGTCTTCCAGGATCTGCTGGTCCGTCGCGTTGGCCATCTCGTCGATGGCCTTGAAGTCGCTGCGGCCCCAGCGCCGCAGGAACTCGCCGATACCCATGAACGCCAGCATCAGGACGCAAAACCAGGTGATCAGCCAGCGCGGGCGCGGGTCGTGGCCATGCGTCCAGGGCTGGATCAGGTGCTGGGCGACCAGCGTGTTGGTCATCGCGTAGGTGCCCAGGTAGCTGAACGTCAGCGAGGTCAGCGCCAGCATCCCCAGCACGGTGAGGGTGCGCGGCGGCCGCTCCGCTGCGATAGTGTCCTGCTCGATCATGGCAAAAGGGGTATACGATATGCCGCTACGGCCGGCCACTGGCGAGCAACCGTGCGATGCTTAACTGCGGCTTGGACAAGGGGTAAGCATCCAATTGTTCCAGCGTGACCCAGACGGTGCTGGCGGGGCGATCGCCGGAAAGCTCGGCTACGTAGGCGTCAAACTCATATCTTCGGTGGGTCAGGCCGTGCCGCACGACGCCAAGCCGTTTCGGGCGGGAAACGGCCAGCCCAAGCCGCTTGCCCAGTTCTCGGACCGTGTGCGGATGGCCATTGGATTCAAGCGTTTTGAACTGCCACAGGCCGGCCCACCGCCCCTTGTCCGGCCGGCGCT
>DATBFY010000509.1:0-9721 GCA_036558265.1 Tepidisphaeraceae bacterium
GCCCTGAAAACGCGCCCCACGTCGCGTGCCCCGTGGATGACGCGAAGGACTTCTACGCCATCGGCGAGCGGCAGATAACAGACCAGGTAGTTGCGAAATCCCTTGATCGGCCAGATACGAAGCCCCGCAACGGCCGGATTATTCGTGGGGAATTCAGGCCCAAGTCGGGGGAAATCCGCGAGCAGCTTGAACGCGTCGCGCGCCGCCTGATATAGACGCAGCGCGGCGTCGACGTTGTCTCGAGCGATGTAATCCGCCGCCTCATCGAGGTCAGCCTTCGCGCGATCGTGGACGACCAGGCGCCCCATCAGCGCGGTCGGCCGTTCGAATGACGCTGGAGGAATCGGCGGCGCATCTCGTCCCAATCGGCGTCGGTCATCTCCGAAGCGGGGCTGCCCAACCCTTCGAGCACCTTGGCCTCAAGCTCGCCCTCCGAACGCGCGGTAAGATGCTCGGGCGCGCCCAAATCGTGCAGGACATCGGCGGCGCCCGGCTTGACCTGCTCGCTCAGCAACGCCTGAACGTATTGTTCGAGGGTTCCGTGGCCGGACTCGGCGGCACGGGCGCGGAGCGCCGACTGCACATCGTCTGGAAGATCAATGATAAGTTGGGCCATCAGAACCTTGACGTTCTGATTATATCGCGGTCGAGGCGGATTCGCGATGCCGCGCGGCTCGCGCTCGCTTGGACGATCCTGCGGCCGGGCCCTACTTCCGCCCCACGTCCGTCAGCATCTCTGCCGCCGACGTAGACTTCGTCCCCGCCCCGTGCGACGCCGCCCCCGCCGTCTTCGCCAGCGCCTCCCTCGGCTCGCCCGAACCCGCCGCCGGGGGCACC
The DNA here is from genome assembly GCA_036558265.1 of Tepidisphaeraceae bacterium. Taxonomy (GTDB): domain Bacteria; phylum Planctomycetota; class Phycisphaerae; order Tepidisphaerales; family Tepidisphaeraceae; genus RYN-433. The sequence continues at coordinate 838 of DATBFY010000509.1, forward strand.
GCCTCCCCGATCGCCACCAGTTGCGCCGTCGCCATCCGGCGGATCTCCGCCACGTGCACGTTGCGCCCGGGGCAGTCCGTCGCCTTGGTCTCGCCGTGGCCGATCACGCGCTCGGCGGGAATGTTGTAGGTCTTCATCAGGAACGCCACCAGCCGCGACAGGCTCTGCAATTGCGCCCGCGTCGGGCGCTCGGTGTCGAAATTGCCCACCAGGCAGATGCCGATCCCGTACCGGTTGAAACGGTTGTCCGGCGTCTTGGCGTGGGCACCCCACTTCTGCTTAGGCCAGCGCGGGCCGACCTCGATCTGCCCGTCCGCCGTGTCCGTCCCGTTGCCGACGACGAAATGGTAGCCCAGCTCGTCCCAACCCTTGGCGCGGTGCATCTTGTCGAACGCCTTCGCGCCGCCCGCGGGCGTCGCGCTGTGGTGGATCACGATCCACCGCCAGTCGTTCGCCTTGGCGTGCGGGATCCAGTCCGACGGCACGTTGAACGCCGCGGCGACCGGCTTCTGAACCTGCGGCGCGGGGGCGGGCTTGGGCGTCTCCTTGACGGGCTCAGGGGCAGGCGGCGGCGGCGCGGGCGCGACCACCAGCGGGCCATTGAAGTTCGCCGGCGGCAACTGCTCCACCACCGGCTTCTCCTGGCAACCGCCAGCGCCCAACCAAACGCAGCCCGCGAAAAGGAACAACGACCAGGTGTGCTTCGCCATCCGTGGCCCCATGAATGCGCCCGCCCGATGCACGACGTTCCGCCGCCGCCATCCGGGGGTAGCCGAGGGTGATGATGATGATTGTGCCACGCGCGCGACCGCCTTTCACGTCAAGGACGACCGACCGATCCTGCGCGGCACGCGCTCCGCTGGGCATCCGTGCCCGGCGTACCGCTATGTCTTCTATCGGACGCCCCGAATTAATTCCAGAATCGCCGTGCGTGAAAATCGGCAGCTTTTGCACGAAATCCGTGCCGTCTATTCCGCCCGGGCGACCTGTGGATTCTGGGGAAACCTCGCCTGTCGGGGGTTCCCCGCCAACGCCCGGCCCGTTCCTCCCCGCCCTCAATCCCCATGCTTCTGCCGCAACCGCGCGCTCAACCGCAGCATCAGTTGCACCCGCTCGAATTCGTCCAGCCAGTCCTGCAGCGTCGCCGCCGTCTCGTCCCGGTCGGGCGGCCCGATCGCGATCGGGCACGCCGCGCCAAGCTGCTTGCGCGCCAGCGCCCGATATCGCGCCAGCGACCGGTCGCCGGCCAGCGAGCAGAACTCGAAATCCTCCGCCATGAACACCGCCACCGGCACTCGATCCCCGCCATTGATCCGCACCTGCTCAGCCAGATCCCGGTGCTGATCCCGATCCAGGATCCGCACCTGCACCCGCGCCGGATTCCCCTCCGCGATCCGCTGCAACAGCGGACATTGCGTCACGCAGTCACCGCACCAGATCCCGCTCACCAGCAGCACCTTCATCTCTCGCGCAAAGCCCGCTACCAACCCCTGCTGCCCCTCCGTCAGCCGCGCCGCTTCATACACCTGCCCCCACCGCCTTCGCTGCTCGTCCGTCCCCGTTTCGACATACCTGCCGTACGGAAGCGCCACCTCGAACTTCGCCGCCAGAAACTCCGCTTTCAGCATCACTTGCTTCTCACTTCTCGCTTCTGACTACTTCTTCTCATACACCGTCTCCCCCGGCGGATAACAGATCAACTCCACCGCGTTGCCGAACGGATCGGCGATGTAGATGCCGGTGGTGCCGTCGCGGTGGTGGTCGATGGGGATCCCTGCCTGTCGCGAAGCCTCCTCCAGCTCCCCCTCGCTCACCCTCACCGCCACGTGCGGCGGGTGCTGCGTCGGGGTCACCAGCGCGAGCTTGGTTCCGCCTAAGTTCAGAAAGGCCCACGTCTTATCCTGATAGAGCACGTGCGCCCCCAGCTTCTCGCGATACCACCGGACGCTCCGGTCGATGTCGTTCGACGGCACCGCCACGTGATCGAACGTCAACGCCATGACCGACCTCCCATAATCGACCTCGTGGCCCGATTCTAGCGCCGCCGCCCGCCCCGTCCACCCCTCATCTCGCCATCCGAACCATGACCCCGCGCGACTTGACCTCAGCCGTCTCGAGGTTGTACTGAACCTCCTCGGCCCGCCGTGACCCACCCGCCTGCGACGCGACGTTGAACTCGACCATTTCGCGCTCGTTGCCCCGGGCGACGAGCCAGTGCGTCCGCGGATCGTATTCCATGTACAAGGCGTGGATCTCCGCGCCCGGGCCGTTGAACACCAGGTGCCCCGTCCCCGTCACCCGCTTGAGCTGCATCTTCTGCTCCTGCGGCTGCGCCGGTCGAGTCGCCGGACCGCCCGCGGCAGTCGCCATCGTCGTCGGACGCGTCGTCGGCGCTGCCGGCTCCAGGTCCGCCGTCACCGTGTTCCCCGTCAGCCGGAACACCTGCCCCCTGGGCGAGTCATCCTTATGGACGACGACCACCGGGTTCCGATCTTCCCCCGTCATCACCGCCTGGTGCTGCGCGTCGTCGTACGTGAACGTCTTGCTCCACTGGAACGCCGTGGTCCCGCGGTTGTTCTCCGCATCGGGCGACGCCTTCTGACCCGCCAGCGACGCCTCGGCCGCCGACCCCGGCGCGGGCTTGGTTGCCGGCGGACGGTGATCCTCGACCACCATCCGACCGGGCACCGGCACGGTCATGCGCTTGGCGAGCAGGTCGTACTGCACCGTCTGCGCCTCCAGGTGCGTCCGCCGCAGGAGCGTCTGATCGTCGGCCAGCGTCACGGATGTGACCGATGCGTTCTCGTCGAAGCTGATCTCCCGCACCGTCTTGTTCGCCATGGCATCGTTGGGCCCCTTCGCCGGGCGCGTCGTCGCCGCGGCAACCTGCCGAGTTGTCGGGCGCGTCGTCGGCGCCGCGTCCACCAGCAGCATCCGCATCCGCTCCCCGCGCGCCGTGTTCTTCGCCCCTTCGGCGTCGGTCGTCACCGCCACCACCTGCCCGGTCACGTCCACCACGTTCGCCCGCCCGTCAAACGCCATCCCGCGCTGCCACGTCACGTCGATCGGCCGCTCGGCGCCGGCGCCGCCTGTCTTGTCCTCCTGCACGCCCTTCATGTTCCCCGCCCCCACCACCTGCAACTGCTGCGCATCGGGGAAGATCTCGATGATCGGACCGGAGATCGTGTTTTTCTTGTCCACGATCGTCGCGTACGGCTGGCCCAGCAGCTTGACGTTGTTCTTGCCGTCCTTGGAATCCACCAGGAGCTGGTCGGCCGTCGTCCGCGTCCCGTCCTTCGAGATGACCACGACGTTCTGGTGCGCCACCATGCTTTGCAGCTCCGCACTGGCACTTTGCGATTCGCTCGGGCGCGTGCTGGGCCGCAGCGTGACCGCCAGGTGCCCCGCGCGCAGATCCTGCTCCGGATCGATCGCGTGGACCTGCCCGTCCGCGTTGATGATGTCCGGATACAGCTTCCCGTCGGCGGCCGTCGCCGTCTGCATCGTCAGGCGGTCGCAGTCGATCTTCTGCGTTTTCCTTGAGCTGTCGGTGATCTCGCAGTGAACGGTGCCGGTCGCCACGAGCTGTTTGAGGTCGCTGCGGATCGCCGGGCGCGTCGTCGGCCGCGACGCCGGCGGCGCCGGCGGAACTGCGGCTTTGATCTGCTTATCCAGTTCCGCCAGGTCCGCCTGCCCCTGCGCAACCTGCTTTTTCAGTTCCTCCGCCTTCACGAGGTTCTGTCCCAGCGAGGACAGGGCGGTCTTGCGCGCTTCCAGCTCGCCTTTGACTTTCGCAACGTCGTCGGTCAGTGCCTTGGGGGCGGACTCGGCGCCGCCGGCCTGGGCGACCATCAGCTCGCGCTCGCGGAGGCGTGCCCCAAGCTGATCCACGCTCAGCATCAGCGTTTCCTGCGCCGCGTTGAAGTTCCCGTCCGGCACGGCCTTGCTCAGCTCAGCCAGCGCCCCCTGCTGATCCGCCAGCGCGCGCGATACCGCCGCCCGGCGCTCCCCCAGCGCCGCGGGCCGCGTCGCCGCCCCCTTCGTCGTATCGAAGGCCAGTTCCAGCGCGTCCGAGTTGAGCTTGAGCTGCGGATGATCGATCGCCACGTTCCCATCCAGCTCCGCCCGCTCGATGTTCATCGAGCCGCCGGATGCCACGGAGTTGGCTGATCCCGCCGACCCGTCATTCGCGAAGTACAGCGTGCAGGTCTTGCTCCACTTCGCCAAAAGCGGCGCCCCCGGCTTGCCGTTCTCATCCTCCTGCGGGAAGCGCGCATCGCTCACCCCGTACAGGATCGCCTGGTGCTTGGGCTGGAAGAAGTCCATCCGCGTGGTGTGTACCAGCGAGCCCTTGGTGTCCTTCATGACCACGGGCTGGTCCGGCGCGATGGGCGTGAGCAGCATCGCCTGGTCTTCGGTGCGCCAGGTCAGGGTCCCGGAGAGGATCGTCGAGCCCTGCTGGGTCGCGGTCACCGGCGTCCCCTCGATCCGCACGACCGCCTCGCCATCCTTGATCGGGTTCTCCGGCCCCACCGCCAGGGGCTCGACCAGCAGCTTGCCGGTCCAGGTGATGATGACGGGTTTCTCGTCTTCGCCGCTCGGCTTTGTCGTCGGCGCGGCACGCCGGCGTGCCACCGCACGCGCCGTTCGCTGGGTCGTGGGCGCGGTGGTCGGCGAGATGGCAACCGAGGTCGGCTGTGTCGCCGCCGCCGTGCTCCGGGATTTCTTCCCCTTCGCCCCCGGCTGCGTCGCCGGCGCAGGCCCGTTCTCCGGACCCTCCTGATCCTTCATCAGGAAGTCCACGCTCATCTTGTTCCCCGTCACGACCAGGTCCTGGCCCTGCACGATCTTCACGTTGTCGTGGAAGATCGCCCGGTACAGCGGCGGATCGGTGTTCGGCGTGATCTTGGGCTTGGGCAATGACGGCCTGACCCGCCGCGTCGTCGGCGCAGCCGTGGCCCCCTGCTGCTGCTGCTGCCCCGCAATCGCCTCGCCCGTCGCCGCCCGCCCCCGCGCCGCCAGCATCACCGGCAAGGGCACTCCACCCCTCATCCCCTCCCCCCCCCACCCCCTCATCTGGCCTCCCCCCCACCACGCCACCGACGGCTCCTCCATTTCCTGCTTCTTCATCATCGCGTTGGGATGCTTGATCACCAACTGCTCCCCGTGCGCGATCTCCAGCAACTGCAACCGCCGATCCCGTTCGTTCCACCGGATCACCAGCCCCTTGCCGTCGAAATCGTAATCCTCGCCCACCAGTTTCACCGGCACCTGGTCCGGCTCGACGTGGTTGTGCCCCCGCCCGTAACCTTCGGAGTAGATCTTGAACGTCTGGTTGTCGAAGGATGCGTTGTTCAGCGTGATCGTCATCCCCAGGTGCGGCGCCTGGTCCTTTCCCTTTCGCTTCAAGAACTCCTCGTCCAGTTGCTCCTCCGGCCGCTCGACGTCGTGGTACATGTAGATCGTGACGTTGAAGAGCCTTCCCCGGCTGGGCGTGTCGCGCGACCCGGCGAAGGCCTTCATGCCCGTCTTGTCCTTCTGGTCGTCCATGATGACTTCGCCGCTGTCACCCTGGATCAGGATCGCGCGCCCGTCGCGCATGAAGAACTGCGCCCGCGGCTGCTTCACTGTGACCCAGCCGTCATTCCGCGGCGTGTAATCGTCCGCGCGAAAGCGCGACGCGAGCTTGGCCGTATCTTCATCGAACTTCTTCACCCAGACGCGTTTTCCAGGCCCATACGGCTTATCCGTGTCGCGTTTGGCCAGTTCCAGCGCCGGCTGACTCTGGCCCCCCTTCTTCACGCGCACCCGGTCCGCCGGCTGCATCCACCAGTACGCCATGTACCCCAGGCTGAGGATAAACGCGGTAAACACGACCAGGATCAAAGTACGCACCAGAGAACCTCGCTTGGCTGTCTTGCAACTTTCCGAGTAGCGCGCCATCGCCGCTAAAGACGGCACCAAGCCGTCATCCTGAGCGAAGCGAAGGATCTGGCTCCGAGGGGACACGCACGTCCATTCGCGGCAAGATCCTTCGTCGGTAAAACCTCCTCAGGATGACGGTGGCCACAGGGGGATCGGATTGATCTTCGCCGCTTTCGCCGCTACGCGTCCGCCTCCACATCCAACATCTTCAACACCACCAGATCCTGCACATCGATCAACCCGACGGGCTTGTCCTGGGCATCCACCACCGGCAGCTCATCGATCCGGTACTGCTTCATCACCGCCATCGCCTCGCTCGCCAGTTGATCGCCGCGCACCCGCTTGGGGTTGCGCGTCATCACCTCGGCGACGGGTCGCCGCAGCACCGCGCCGTCGTTGTCCGTGATCAACCGCCTCAGATCGCCATCCGAAAAGATCCCGCTGACCTTCTCGTCGCCGCCGACCAGGATCACCGCCCCGCTCCGCCGCTTGATCTTCGAGACCTGTCGCAGCACCTCGCCCACGGTCAGCGCGTCCGACGCCACGGGCAGGTTCTCGCCCAGCCGGAACGTCATCGCCTCGGTCACGCGGATCAGCTTGCGGCCCAGGTTCCCCGCCGGGTGATAGAGCGCGAAATCCTCCGCCGAGAACCGCCGCAGCTTCATCACCGACAAAAACAGCGCATCCCCCAGCGCGAGCATCGCCGTCGTGGAGGCGCTGGGCGCCAGGCCCAGGGGGCACGCCTCGCGGATCCGCCCGTACGCCAGCACCACGTTCGAGAACCGCGCCAGCGCGTTCCCGCGTCCCGACGTGATCGCGATCACCGGGTGATCCAGCTTCTTGATGATGCTGAGCATCCGCAGGATTTCTTCGGTCTCCCCGCTGTCCGACAGGATCAGCACGAGGTCCCCCCGGCGGATCGACCCCACGTCGCCGTGGACCGCCTGGGCCGGGTCGATGAAATGACTCGGCGTGCCCGTGGAGGAGAACGACGCCGACAGCTTACGGGCGATGATTCCCGCTTTGCCGATGCCGCAGGTGAGCACCGCGCCGGGACAATCCAGGATGAGGCGGACCGCCCGCTCGAACTGCTCGTCCACCGCCCCGGCCACGGCCGACACCGCGCCTGCCTCCGTACGGATCACTTCGAGCGCGAATTGACGCAAACTCTCATCCATACAAAAGTGCCCGTAGCACGGGCGCCTCGCCCGTGTCTGTTTGGCAACACGAGCAACCCGCCTGTACAAGCGTTATCGGACGCCACAAAACCTGCAAGCCAAGGAATCTTCCACAATCGGCGGGGCCGCGCAGAGCCCGTCGATTATCAGACCCACCCGCTTTAAAGCAAGCCGCTGCAGACTTGACAAATACCATACACATACCTAACATAATGCCGGAGGATTGCCGGTGCGGCCATCGCCACAATATCTGAATGACCACCGTGACCGCTGGTCGTTTTCATGTCGTTTGCCGTCGGTTCTACGTCGGTTCTCGTCGGTTTCGACCTGCGGTCGGCTTCCATCATGTGCCGACCAGATAATGACTTACGTCAAGATAGCGTCGTCCGCCGTCTCACACTTATTTCCGATCGCCCATCCGGTGCGCGAAATCGAACGCTTTACCCGGCATTGGCCGATGAAAGGGCCATCGCATGGAATCCATCCTCTCCCTGGACCGCAATCGCCCCAACCCTTGTGCCTACCCGTCCTCCTACCCCCGCCTGTGGGTGGATAAGAATACCGGCCAGATTAAGATGGCTCCGCCGACCGACTCTCTCGGCTCGGAAGGAGACTCCGTGGAATATCGAGTCGAGCTCGATGTCTACAACGGACCGCTCGATCTGCTGCTCTACCTGATCAAGCGCGACGAGCTGGACATCTACGACATCCCGATCAGCCGCATCACCGAAACCTACGTGGGTTACGTGCGGATGCTCAAGGAGCTCTCCAAAGAAGAGGGCCTGGACATCAACGTCGCCGGTGACTTCCTGGTCATGGCCGCGACGCTGATGGAGATCAAGTCGGCCATGCTCCTGCCCAAGCCGCCCGCCTCCCAGGGCGATGGCTCGAGCAGCGCCGCCGCCGAGCTGACCGACCCTCGTTACGAGCTGGTGCAGAAGCTCCTGGAGTACAAGAAGTTCAAGGACGCCGCCAACCTGCTGGATTTCAAGCAGACCGAGCACGCCTCGCGCTTCCCGCGCTACCCGGCGTTGCGCAAGGACGAGGGGGGCGACGAGGCGCCCCCGGTCGATCTCGATGAAGTGCAGATCTGGGATCTGCTCGAGGCTTTCAACCGCCTGATGAGCGAAGTCGGCGTCAACCGCCCGCGCTTCCACGAGGTCACCTACGACGACACGCCGATCGACCTCCACGCGGCCGACATCGAGGACCGCCTCGCGCGCGACGGCAAGCTGACGCTGCGCGACCTGATCGTCGGCCGGCGCTCCAAGTCCGAAATGGTCGGCGTCTTCCTGGCGCTGCTGGAACTCATCCGCGAGAAGAAGATCCTGGTGGAGCAGGGCGAGATCCTGGGCGAGGTTGAGATCGTCCCCGCGCCGCCGGAGCACCGCGCGACGTACGCCCACGCCTCGTTGCACCTGGCGGACGAAGCCGCCGCCCCCGACGCCCAGGCGGCCTTTGAGGTCACCGAAGAAGAGCTCGCCGCGGATTTGCGGCAGGATACGCCGTAGGTTGCGGACATCCTGCCCGTAACGATGAACAAGAGGGGAATCCGTGTACGATCCCGGCATGACCAGCGCTCAAGCCGTCCCGCACGCGCCCGCGCGCCGCAAACGCCGCCGCGTCCCGCTCACACTCGCCATCGGCCTCGCCTGGGTCCTCACCTGCGAAACCCTCCTCTTCCTCGACGTCTACCTCTCCAACCGCGGCCGCATTTACACCACCGACGACCGCCTGGCCGTCCCCCCCACGACCCACCTACTCGGCCACGTCGCCCAGTG
>DATBFY010000510.1:0-2209 GCA_036558265.1 Tepidisphaeraceae bacterium
CCATGACCTCCTGCATCCCAGCCAGGATCGCCTCGCGCCGGCGCTCCCAGTCCGCCGCCGACTGTACTGACCGCACCGCGCCGGTGTCATCCACATAACGCATCGGGTCGCCGTGATCGATCTCGGCCGCACGACTGACCGATCCCATCACAAGGCCGATGACAAGAATCCATGGCACGGGTGTCATGCGAACCAGCATACCGCGCCGGAATTGACCCCCGCGCCCGCCCCGCGATAGCATGACCGCGCACCGTGATGCCCGCCGCCATCGTCCCCATCCTCGCCGAGCGAAGCACGGGCGACGCGATGCTCTGGTCGCTGATCCTGATCGTGGCGATCCTGCTGCTCTTCGGGGTCGTCCTGGTCTACCGGAAGTGGATGAACGCCGACGACACCACAAGCGGTCCGGGCTTTACCCTTTCCGACCTCCGACGGCTTCACAAGGAGGGGAAGATGACCACCGAGGAGTTCGAAAAGGCCAAATCTGCCCTGATCGGCTCGCTGAAAGTCGCTCCCGCCACGCCGGCCACAACCCCGGAAAACCCCGCCCCAACCCCCCGCCAAGGTCCCAGAACCCATCCGCCCGGCTTCGACGTGCTGCCGCCCGAGGAGTAATCGCGGCAAATCGCGTTCACTACCCCGTTCCAAATCGATCGGTCGTCGCCTAAGATACGCGCGGCCGGGTGGATACCGATCCGTAGACGTGACGATCAATCAAGTCTGGCCCGGTGGATATTCGATAGAAGACCAGAGCGAGGGGAGTGCCGCGGCGTTTCGCCCGGTAACTCTCATGCCGAGCCGGGGCTACGCTTGACGGGGCGCCCACGCGTTTGCGTGGGGCGCGCCGGGCGTTCGGATCGGCCATGGTGTGTTATCCGGGGCGCGTCGGGACGCTCGACGCCCCTTTTTGGCTGTCGTCTCCTTTGCGCTCGACGGTAACGCGCGACGCGATGACGGCACGCCGAACTGAAGAGGAAGAGGCCAGCCGATGCCTAACGATCGACGCACCGGCAACGGTGGCGGCGGGAGCGGTAACCCGCCGAACAACACGAACAACCCCCAAGGTGGGTTCCGAGGACGACGCGTGACTACCTGCTCCTTCTGTGGCAAATCTTCACGGGACGTCGGCCCCATGGTCGAAGGCCCATCCGACGTCTACATCTGTGCCAACTGCGTCGACCTCGCCCACAACATCATCCGGCAGGAGAAGCGCAAGCTCACCAGCACCCAGCCGCTCTTCAACACGATCCCCTCCCCGCGCCAGATCAAGGAATTCCTCGACCAGTACGTCGTCGGGCAGGAACGCGCCAAGCGCTCGCTCTCGGTCGCCGTCCACAACCACTACAAGCGCCTCTCGGTCGGCGACCCCAACGCCTCCGCCGCCGAGAAGAAGGAAAACGACGTCGAGATCGACAAGTCGAACGTCCTGTTGATCGGGCCGACCGGCAGCGGCAAGACGCTCCTGGCCAAGACCCTGGCGCGGATCCTCAACGTCCCCTTCGCGATCGGCGACGCGACGACCCTGACCGAGGCCGGCTACGTCGGCGAGGACGTCGAGAACATCCTCCTCAAGCTGCTCCAGAACGCCGACTACGACCTCGAGGCCGCCCAGCGCGGCATCGTTTACATCGACGAGATCGACAAGATCGGCAAGACCCAGAACAACGTCAGCATCACGCGTGATGTGTCGGGCGAGGGCGTGCAGCAGGCGCTCCTGAAGATGCTCGAGGGCACGATCGCCAACATCCCGCCCCAGGGCGGCCGCAAGCACCCCGAGCAGCAGTACATCCAGATGGACACCTCGCAGATCCTGTTCATCTGCGGCGGCACGTTCGTCGGCCTCGAAGACCTCATCCGCAAGCGCCTGGGCAAGCGGCAGATCGGGTTTGGCAGCGAGAACTCGCCGGTCGAGACCGCCCGCGACCGCGCCCAGATCCTGGCGCAGGTTCAGCCGGAGGACCTGGTCGAGTTCGGCATGATCCCCGAGTTCGTCGGCCGGCTGCCCGTCTGCGCCACGCTCGAACCGCTGGACGTGGCGACGCTGATCAACATCCTGACCGAGCCGAAAAACGCGCTGGTGAAGCAGTACCAGAAGTTCTTCCGCATGGAGGGCAGCGAGCTGGATTTCACCGCCGGCGCGCTGGAGGTGATCGCCGAGCGGGCCCTCAAGCGCGACACCGGGGCCCGCGCCCTGCGGGCGGTGTGCGAG
>DATBFY010000511.1:0-11266 GCA_036558265.1 Tepidisphaeraceae bacterium
AGTTCGAGTCGGATCGCGGTCACTTTGCGTAGGGGGGTCCTGCATGTGACGAGATACGTGTCCTTGTCGGGCCGCTCGCCGGACGCCAGGATCGAACTATCTTTGAGCCTGGTCAGCGTCGCCCCGCCCGCGGAGAAGGCCTCGACCGGTTCGAGCACCTTCCAGGACGACTCGAACGCGGCGCGGCGCGCTTCCCACGCGCTTACCTTCGCCTGAGATTCGAGGCTGAGCAGCGCCGTCATCGGGTAAGCGCCGGCTTCGAGATCCGATCGTCGCTTCAACAATTTTCGCCGTTCGGCGAGCACTTTCGGATCGGGATCGTAGGGCCGATCGATGCGGTCCACGCCTGCGAACACGGCTTGAAGCGCGTAATAATCCGTCTGCGGGATGGGATCGAACTTGTGGTTGTGACACCGCGCACAATGGACGGTCGAGCTGACGAACGTGGACATCGCCGTCGCCAGCATGTCGTCGCGATCGAGATAGCGGGCGGCCTGCTTGTCGAGCGTGCCGTCGAGGATGCCCATCTGCGAGCTTTCGTCCCACGGGCCGGCGGCGATGAAGCCCGTCGCGACGACGCCGTCGGGATCGTCGGGATACAGCGCGTCACCCGCGATTTGCTCCTCGACGAACCGCGCGTACGGCTTGTCGGCGTTGAACGAGCGGATCAGGTAATCGCGATACGGCCAGGCGTTGGGACGCGGCTTGTCCTCGTCGTTGCCGTGGGTGTCGGCGTAGTGGACGACGTCCATCCAGTGCCGCGCCCACCGTTCGCCATAGCGCGGGCTGGCGAGCAGTCGATCGACCACCTTCTCGTACGCATCAGGCGAGCGATCGCAGACGAAAGCTTCGACTTCCTGCGGCGTGGGAGGCAGGCCCGTGAGGTCGAACGTGACTCGGCGGATGAGCGTCCGGCGATCCGCCTCCGGCGACGGACGCAAACCTTTCTTCTCAAGCGTTGCGACGACGAACGAGTCAATCGGATTCCGTCCCCAATCGCCCTTGACCTGCGGCACCGCCGGTTTCGCCAGAGGACGATACGCCCAATGCTCCCCGCCGGCCGCTTGCGTCGTCGCGCCGCTCGCCAGTGATTCAGGCCACTTCGCCCCCTGATCGATCCACGCGCGCAAGGTCCCGATCTGCTCGGCGGACAGCCCGTCACCCTTGGGCGGCATCTGGATCTCATCATTCGCGCCGGCGACGTACTGGATGAGCGCGCTCTTCGCACTGTCGCCCGGCACGATCGCCCCGCCGATCGATCCGCCCTTGAGCGCGACGTCCTTCACGTCGAGCCGATAGTCGCTCTTCTGTTTTTTGACGCCGTGACAGTCGTAACACGCCTTGGCGAAGATCGGCCGCACGTCGCGCTCGTAATCCACCTGCCGGGCCGCCGCGGGCGGCAACCTGGACAGGTCCACCTTCCCCTTTTTCTCGGCGCCGACCGACAGCGAGACGCCCAACGCGCCCACGAGCAGCGCGACACCCGCATTTCGGATGAAACGTGTCTTCAGCATCGGCGCGGCATCTTTCTCCGGGGGCGAATCATACCCCAAGTGCACTTGTTCTATCCCACCGACAGCGCGGCGTGGCCGCCATTTTCTCTTTATGGGCAATCGTTAAGCTGCGTCGCGTGCCCGCCGACACGCCGCCACCGGCTGATGATCCCCGCTCCGACCAGCAGCTCGTCGCCGCCGCGAATGCCGGTGATCCCGCCGCTTTTGACGCCCTCTATCACCGCTACAAGAAGTGGGTCGTCTCGCTGGCCACGCGCCTGACCGGCGATCCTGAGCAGGCGATGGACGTGCTCCAGGAGACGTTCATTTACCTGCTCTCCAAGTTCCCCGGCTTTCGCCTGACGAGCCGGTTGACGACGTTCCTTTACCCAGCCGTCAAGAACATCAGCATTGGCTTTCGTCGCAAGACGTTGAAATTCATGGGGGGCGATCAGGCGTTCGATTACATGCCCGCGCCCGCGCCGGCCCAACCCCATGAGCTGACGACGGTTATTGCAAGCCTCCCGCAGGCCCAGCAGGAGGTCGTCCTGATGCGATTTGTGGACGGCCTCTCGCTGGAGGAAATCGCAATTGCCCTGAAGATCCCCCTGGGCACCGTTAAGTCTCGACTCCATAACGCGTTAGCCGCACTCCGGGCAGATCCGCGGGTTCAGCGATTCTACGAACCGTGAACCTCCGGCGGGCCTGGGTCACTTAATCTTTTGGACGTCATTCGCCATGCCGAACGAGCAAGAGGAACAACTTGATCTGCCGCCCGCGCTCGTCGATGCCCTCCGGGCCGCATACGGCCGGCGTCCGGAGATTCCCAGCGGCGTGGATGACGCCATCTTAAGCGCCGCTCGCGACCAGTTCGCCCGCCGGCGGCGGATGCGGATGGCGATTCGCTGGGGCGCCGCTGCGGCGACGGGCCTGGCCGCGGTCCTCGCGCTGGTCGTCTTCCTTCATCGACCACTCCATCCGTCGCGACCGATCGCCAGGGGCGACATCAACGCCGACGGCCAACTCAACATGGTGGACGCCCTCGCCCTGGCCAGGCGCCTGGCCGCCCATGATCGGCTGGATTCGAAGTGGGACATCAATGGCGACGGGGTGATCGATCAGAAGGACGTGGACGCGATCGCCAACGCATCGGTGAGTCTCAAACAGACAGGGTTGGCGCGGGCGCGGCTGCCGGGGTTGAATGATCTGGGCATCGGACGCGCACACGCAGGGCTCGCTTCAGCGAGCGGGATCGCGGGTCAGGCGCGCGCCGTCTCCCTCGCTGAAGCGAGCCCTACGCGAACGTCGGAGGGCCGCCGATGAATCGTTTCCTGCTCGCGATCCTTCCACTTGTGTGTCTGGCTGCCGGTCCGGTGGACGCGCCGGCGCCGTCGTCGCGGTTCGCCGCTATCGACGTGATGATCGACCCGAAGGGCCAGCCGCTGGCCGCATGGCAGATCGAGTTCGCCGCCGAGACCGGGCAGGTCTCGCTCGTCGGCGTGGAATCCGGCGAACCCGGTGCGTACGCCAAGCGCCCACCTTACTACGACCCGGCCGCGCTGGCGGGTAACCGGATCATCCTTGGCGACTATTCGCTCGACCCGGCCATCCCGAAGACCAAAATCCGAGTCGCCCGCCTGATGCTCGAAATCCGCGGCGCCGCCAAGCCGCAGTACGTCACGAAACTGATCACCGCCGCCGATCCGGATGGAAAAGCCATCCCGGCAAACGTGTCCGTGAACGACGCATCCCAGCCGCGTAGCGGCGACAAAAAGTAGCCTCGGGCGCGAGCCCGTGGAATCTGAAACGACACGACGACCAGCCCCATCGGGGCAACAGAACACGTCAAAGGAGTCGCCGATGACTCTCGCTCGAACCCTCGTCCTGATCCTGCTCCCGTTGCTCGCCGTGGCCTTGATGTCGGGCTGCTCCGCCGCGTCGGCCAAGTCGTCACCACCGGCCGGTTACGTCGCACACGCCGGCATCAGCGCCATCGGGCCTGAGGCCGCGGCCCCCGCTGCCGTCCTCTCCTCCCTCATCCCCGGCCAAACCACCCCCTCTCGCGAAGAGGAACTCTGGGTCGTCGCCAAATACGAAGGCGACGCGCAGCAGCCCGCCGCGAACGACGAAATTCCCGGCAGCGGCGCCCTGGTCGCCCGCCTCCCTGACCAGCAAAACCCCGTCCCCGTCCCACTCAAGCACACCGACGTCCGCGCCGACATCGCCGGCTACATCGCCACCGTCAACGTCGCCCAGCGGTATCACAACCCGTTTGCCTCGAAGATCGAGGCCGTCTACGTCTTCCCGCTGCCCCACAACGCCGCGGTGAACGAGTTCGTCATGACCATCGGCGATCGCAAGATCCGCGGCATCATCCGGGAGCGCGCCGAGGCCGAGCGCATCTACACCGACGCCAAACGACAGGGTTACGTCGCGTCGCTCCTGACGCAGGAGCGGCCCAACATCTTCACGCAGTCCGTCGCCAACATTGAGCCTGGCAAGGCGATCGACATCCACATCACGTACTTCCACACGCTGGCCTACGGCGACGGCTGGTACGAGTGGCACTTCCCCATGGTGGTCGGGCCGCGGTTCAATCCGCCCGATTCCTCGAGCGGCATCGGCGCTGTCCCCCGCGGGGCGTATGGCGCGTCCGGACAGAAGACCGAGGTGCAGTATCTCAAACCCAACGAACGCTCCGGGCATGACATCTCGCTCGCCATCCATCTCGACGCCGGCGTGAAGATCGAACAACTCGACGTCCCGACCCACCGAACCGACTCGCGGGTCGAGGACGCCCACGCCGACGTCACGCTCGCCGCTTCCGACGCGATTCCGAACAAGGACTTCGTCCTCCGCTACCGCGTCGCGGGCGATCGGCTCAAATCCGGGCTCTTCGCCACGCGCGATGAGAAGGGGGCCGGCTACTTCACCCTGATGCTCTACCCGCCGCAGTCGCTGCGGAATCTGCCGCGCAAACCGCTGGAACTGGTCTACGTTCTCGACTGCTCGGGCAGCATGGACGGCCGCCCGATCGCCCAGGCCAAGGGCGCCATCCGCCAGGCGCTGGCGCGCATGGGCCCCGACGACACCTTCCAGATCGTCAAGTTCTCCAACGACGCCCAGTGGATGTCCGACCGCCCGCTCGCGGCCTCGCGCCAAAATATCGCCAAGGCGCTGAAATACCTGGATCAACCCTACGGTGGCGGCGGCACGATGATGATCGAGGGGATCCGAAAGTCCCTCGACTTCCCCCACGACGAGTCGCGCCTCCGTTTCGTCTGCTTCCTCACCGACGGCTTCATCGGCAACGAGGCCGACATCCTGGGCGAGATCCACCAGCGCCTGGGTTCCAGCCGCATCTTCTCCTTCGGCGTCGGCAGCAGCGTCAACCGCTACCTTCTCGATCACATGGCCAAGATGCGCCGCGGCGCGGTCGCGTACCTCGGCCTCAACCAGAAGCCCGAACCGGTGATGGACGCCTTCTTCGAACGCATCAGCCATCCCGCGCTCACCGACGTAGCGATCGACTGGGGCGGCCTGCGCGCGACCGACGTCTTCCCCGCGCAGATCCCCGATCTCTTCGTCGGCCGGCCCGTCATCGTGACCGGCAGGTTCACCGGCAACGGCATCGCCAACATCCGTGTGAAGGGCAAGGTCGCCAACGAGAACGAAGTGACCCCGCTGACGCTGAACCTCGACACCGCCGGCGCGAAGAACCCCGCCCTGGGCCCGATCTGGGCACGGATGAAGATCGCCGACCTGGCCGACCGCGCCACCTGGGACGCCAGCGGCAATTTCACCGCGCCGATCAAGTCCCTGGCGCTGGAACACAACCTGATGAGCGCCTTCACCGCCTTCGTCGCGGTCGACGCCACCCGGCAGACCGAAGGCACCCACGGCACGAGCGTCGCCGTCCCGGTGCCAGTGCCCGACGGCGTCCCCTACGAGACGACGGTGGCGCCGAAATAGGGAGTTCGCCTCTGGGTGCGCGACATATTTTTCTCTTGCAGTGCCGTTCTCATTATATTAATTATTACTAGCTAACTTAAGGAGCCCCCATGTTCAGCCGCTCCCTCGCCCTGTCTGCCGCGCTATTCCTCCTCGCCGGCTGCACGGAATATCACGCCCCCGGTGGCCCCGCCGACTTCCGGGCGCTGGGCGTTACCCCCGAGGCCCAGCAGGCCGCCACGCCCGCGGACATCAACGCTGACTTCAACAAGCATCCGCTCGCCGCATTTCCGGCGAACCTGGCGGTCGTCCGCATCCAGGCGCCCGGCTACGTCTCCGACACCGCCCAGGGCTTCGGCAGCGGCGCCTACAGCGTCGTCCTCACCCGCGACGTCGAGCCCGAGAACGCCATCACGCGCCTCTCCAAGCTCCCGCAACTCCGAGGCGTCGCGCCGGTCGGTCGGTTGCTCCTCCCCACGCAGCTTAATTCCGACCGCGAGTTGCGCGAGGCCGCCGCGCGCCTCCAGTGCGACATGCTGCTCATCTATACGCTCGACACCAGTTTCCACGACCGCGACACGTTTGCGCCGGCGAGCATTGTGACGCTGGGGTTGTCGCCGACGAAGGCGACGAAGGTCGTCACTACCGCGTCGGCGGTGCTGTTGGATACTCGCAGCGGCTTCGTCTATGGCGTTTCGGAGGCGTCGTCCCGCAAGGACGGCATCGCCAGTGCGTGGACCACCGAGTCCGCGATCGACGCCGATCGGCAGCGGACCGAGACCGAGGCCTTCCAGAAACTTGTCGGCGATGTCGAGACGATGTGGAAAGGGGTCGTCCAGGAGTTCGGCCCCGGCTCGCCGCGCGGCGGCGGCACCCGATATCCGACCGGCGGCTGACTTTGCCGACACGGCGTCAGTGGATGCACTGATGGCCTCGCGGTCCGGTCGTGCGACATGCCCGGCATATGCGCAGATCCGCCGGTGGGGGGGCCGGCGGCTCTCCATTCAATAACCCACGCCCTCACGCGTACTGCTTGCGGCCGGTGCATATTCGTGAAAGGACGTAAGATGGGCGCTCGCCAGGAAGGGAAGAACCCCAATCCGGTCCAAGTCGTGCCGGGACCCGCTTTGCGGGCGCTGGCGCGGGGGTGGGAACTGTATCGTCGCGGACAATTCCGTGCCGCGCTCCAGCAGTTTCGAGGAGCGCTGTCGCTCGCCCCGGATGAGTCGCAATTCCATTGCGCGATCGCCGCCGCCGCCGAACGACTCGGAGAGGCCGACGTGGTGGAGCGGCACCTGATCGAGGCCGTGCGGCTCACCCCCGATGACGCCCACGCGCACTCGTCGCTGGGCATGTACTTCCGCAACGGCGGGCGGCTCGACCTGGCGCTGGCGCACACGGCCCGTGCACTCGAGCTGCGCCCGGATAACCGGGAGATCATCACGTTTCGCGCGATCGTCCTGCGGGCCGCCGGCGATCCGGCCGCGGCGTGGGAGTTGGCGCGCCCGCTGCTCGAGGACGGCGGCGTCCCCGCGGAGCGCTGGCTCGCGCATCTCTTCGCGCGCCTGGCGCCGCGCCTCGGGCGCGAGGAAGCCGCCCTGGCGTACGTCCGCCGCGCGATGGAGGTCCCCGGTTTGCCCGACGGGGCGGACGGGCGGGCGATGCTCCATTACGTTGAGGCGTCGCTGCTCGAGCGCCTGGGGCGCTATGACGAGGCCTTCGCCCAGGCGACCCGGGGGAACCAGGCGATCCGCGGGTCTGCCCGGCCGTACGACCCATTGGCGCACTCGCGCTTCGTGTCGCAATTGATCGACTGTTTCACCCGCGCTCGCCTCAACGCCCTGCCCCGCGCGACCCACGGCAGCCGTCGGCCCGTCTTCATCGTCGGCATGCCGCGATCGGGCACCAGCCTGGTCGAGCAGATCCTGGCGAGTCATCCGCAGGTGTTCGGCGCGGGCGAGCTCAACCTGATTGGCCGCACCGTGGTCGCCGCCCCGACCGCCGCCTGGTCCGATGGCGATCCGTACCCGCCGTGCCTCGACAACCTCACCCCCCGCGACGCCGATCGGTTGGCCGCCGACTACCTGTCCGCCATCGGATCGCGCAACCTCGATGCGACGTACGTCACGGACAAGATGCCGTATAACTTCCTGAACCTGGGCCTGATCGAGTTGCTGTTCCCCGGTTGTCGCGTGATCCACTGCACGCGCGGGGCGCTCGACACGTGCGTCTCATGCTACATGACCAGCTTCGTCCAGGAGAACGCGTTCAAGTTCGACCTGGCGCACCTGGGCGCGTATTACCGCGATTACCGCAGGATCATGGAGCATTGGCGCAAGGTGGGCAGCCTCGCGATGCTCGACGTTCGATACGAGGACGTGGTGCTCGACACGGAAGGTCAAACGCGTCGCCTGCTCGACTTCCTCGAACTGCCCTTCAACGACCGCTGTCTGCGCTATTACGAGAACCCCCGCCAGGTCGGCACCGCCAGCGAAGATCAGGTGCGCCGCCCCGTCTACCACTCCTCGATCGGCCGCTGGAAGAACTACGAGCGGCACCTGGGGCGATTGCTCGCCGCGATCGCCGGCGCCGCAGCCTCCGGCTCTGGCGATTCGCGCGCCGCCGGCTGAATCCCCCTCATGTCTCTGCTCGTTACGCTTTGCTCACGTCGACGACAAAGTGCCCCACGAACGCGTGCCGCTCGAATGACAGCAGGTACAGGTGCAGCTTCGTCGGATCGTTCTTGTCCAGGAACATCAGCGGCCCGTCCACGCCCAGGTTGTGGCTGTTGATCCACTGGCCCTTGCCGTCCAGGAACATCGCGAAGTACGGGTTCTGCTTGTCCGGCTGCGCTACCGACTGTTCGTAAGGCTCGGAGAACGGGTGACTGGCGATCCCCATCGGCGCGTTCCACCCCTTATGCGCGTCCGCCGGGTCGAGCACGGGCAGCTTGGCGACCTTGATGCCACCGATGACCAGCGTCGTCTTCACGTCGCCGGCCTTGTTCGCGAACGCCAGTTGAAGCTCGGCCGATTCCCCGCCCGCCGCGTTCAGGTCGCCCGTGCGCTTCCACTCGACCGCCTTGAGCACCGCCACCTTTCCCAGCGTCGTCGTCCGCGGGGACTTGCGCTCGTAAACCCCCGGCGGCGCGAACGTCGCGAACCTCGTCTCGTCGGTCAAAAACGCGTCGATCGCGGCCGGCCGCTGCGCCGGATAGATGATATTCCGCTCCTTCTTCTGCCGGTCCGACTTGAGCGGGTAGAACTCGTCGTTCTTCGAGACGAACTTCACCGGTTGGGATGACAACTCCTTCCGCAGCACCGCGAGGTCCACCCGCTGCGTCTGCGGCTCGCGATAGGTCTCCAGGTCGTCCACGTAGTCCGCGTACGCCAGGGCGTTCTTCACGTCGAACAGCTTCGCGTACAGGTCCTTGGGGAACCCGAACCAGCCGTGGAAGTAGGGCACCTCGTCGCCCTTCTCCTTGCAAAAGAGGATGACCTCCCAGTAGCCGGCGTGCAGGCAGTTGTTGGCGATATCGACACGCGAGAGGTTCGTCGTCTCGAACGCCTTGCCCCCCTCAATTTGCACTCGCGGTGCCTCGCGCTTGATCCCCACCTGGTGACGGTTCCACTCCTGGTTGAAGATGCCGATGCGCGTCAGGTATTCATCCTTCTTCACCCAGTCCGGGGCGGACGGGATCAGCTCGAACAGGTCCACGTCCCGCACGGTCAGCTTGTGCGACGGCTCGGCCGAATCCGCGAATTCGACGTCATACAGAAACTTGCCCTTGGACGTCAGCTTGACCGCCGAGTAGACGATCGAGTTGTAGGCGTCGCTCCGGAAGCCGATGTCCGGGCAATCCGGATACTCCGCGTCGCTGAGCATCTTGACCGGCGCGCTGAAGACCGCGCCTGACGCGGGCGCTTCGGTCACCGGCGTGTGCTTCGCGGCCGCGGACGGCTTGTTCGGCGTCGGCGCCTTCTCGCATCCGCCGGCGCGGACCAGGAAGAACCCGATCGCCACCGCCCAGGACACACCCAGAATGCAACTCTGCCGCAGGGCTTTCATCGCGCGCTACTCCTCGATGGGATCGTCTCCCGAATTGCCGCCACAACCGGACCGAACGGTCCGACGACGTGCCCGAAACCCAAGCTCCAGTCGAGAAGCCTACCCCAAAAAAGCCCCGAAACCAGCGGAAAATGATTATCGTCCGCCTGCTTAACCGCCTTATCATCGCTGTGAGGTCCCATACCTTCTTCAATCCCGTTCGGGTACCATGTCGCAATGAACGACGACATCGATCGCGTTCTCGTTACACGCGACCAGATCGCCCGCCGCATCCAGGAACTTGCCCAGCAAATCACCGCCGACCACACGACCGCCGGAGGCGACACCGAGATCACTCTCGTTCCTATCCTCACCGGGGCGATGGTCTTATGCGCCGACCTGATGCGCCGCATGCCGGTTCGGATGAAGATCGGCCTGATGACCGTCTCCTCGTATCCCGGCAAATCGTTGCGGACGCAGGGATCGAACATCCTCGGTACGCAGATGGGCGATATCCGCGGCAGGCATATCCTGCTGCTGGACGATATTCTGGACAGTGGTGGAACCTTGCGGCTGGTCGTCCCGATGTTGAAAGAAATGGGCCCGGCGACGGTCAAAACCTGCGTGTTGCTGCGAAAGGACCGCCCCTCTGCAAAGGAGACGCCGGTCGACTACGTCGGCTTTGAGATCCCCGACGAGTTCGTCGTCGGATACGGGCTGGATTACGGAGATTACTACCGAAATCTGCCTGACATTGTTACGCTGAAGAAGGCCGTTTACAGCCAATCCGTACCATGAGCGATCCCTTCAAACATCTCCGGCTGACGCCGTTGGAAGAGTGCGTGACCCCGGTCCGCCGTCCGCTGCGGACCGATGCCTGGCAGCAGATGTCGAACGAGCTCCAGGCGTCGGAGTCCTGCCCGGCGACGCACGCGCCGACCGCCGCCGTAACCCCGCTGGGCGCCCTGCTCGCCCGCCACATCCTCCGCGACGGCGAGGTGGTGCTGCTGGCGCTCAAGCCCTCGTTCTGGTGGATCCTGCTTTCGTCGCTGCGCTTCATCGCGGTGGTCTCGATCCTGGCGCTGGGCGCGATCGAGTGGGAAGGCCGCTACAACCGCGAGTGGTTCTACATCGAGGCCGCCATCTTCCTGGTGGCCGGGCGCATCATGTGGTCGGTCCTGCAGTGGATGGGCCGGCTTTACGTGCTGACCGACCTGCGCGTGATCCGCCTGTCGGGCGTGTTGAAGCTGGAGATCTTCGACTGCGCCCTGCGCAAGATCGCGCGGACGCAGGTGACCACGAGCGTTCGCGAGCGCGTCTGCGGCACGGGGAGCATCGAGATCGTCCCCGCCGACGAGACCTGCCCGCCGGGCGTCTGGCAGACGATCCGCCGCCCCGTCGAGGTGCACGAGCTGATCGTCTCGACGATCAACAAGGCCAAGCAGCAGGGCGGCGGCTACAACGCCGGCGCCGCGGCGTAATGCCTGTAGGGTGGGCTTTGCCCACCATCCTCGCTACGCGGTCAGGTCGTCGATCCAGACCTGAAACGGTGGCCGAAAGGATTCCAATAGCTCGCGCAACGGCTCGCGCGAATTCACTTTGAATACGCAGAAGTCCGCCGACTTCCCCGGCTCAATTGTCCCGATCTGATCCGCCATCCCCAACGCCCGCGCACCTCGAACAGTTGCCATTTCAAAGATTACCTCGACTGGAAGTTCGGGGTGGTCCATGTGGATCAGCCAGAGTTCCTCGACGAGGTTCAAGTCCGGCGCCGA
>DATBFY010000512.1:0-8957 GCA_036558265.1 Tepidisphaeraceae bacterium
CGACGCTGCTGGTCACGCACTTCCCGCAGGGGCCGAAGGTGACCAATCGGTCGCTCAATGCGGATGACCTGTTGGATCGGTTTAAGCCGTACAATCTCGCGGGCGTGTTCGGCGGGCATTATCACGCGTACACGGCGACCACGGTACGCGACATTCCGATCAAGACCAACCGTTGCTGCTCGCTCAAGCGCAGCAATCATGACGGCAGCAAGGAGAAGGGGTATTTCCTGTGTTCGGCGAAGGAGGGGAAGGTGACGCCGACGTTCGTGCAGTTCTGGCCGTAGCCGTAGGTTCCGCTGGGCGGAACGTTTGTTCATGCGCGTGCAGGCCACGGCCTTGGAATCCATGACCTTCGACGGCCAGAACCCATCTGCGTCACCAGTTCAGGGCGGGGCTCAGACACGTCCGCGGCATACACTCGTGTCACATATGGGCGGCATCGCGGCAACCGCGATATTTGTCATCCTGTTCTCGCCGTTTTTGGCTTACGTGATTGTGGCCGGGACCTATAGAAATCGCCGGAGGCGGCGACAATTGGCACGCGCCGGGCGACTGATCTCGTGGGAGACGGCGAAGCAGCGCGTTCTCGCCGGTGACGGGATGCTGTTTACCAAGCAGCTGCCCAACGGCGGCTGGGGCGACGTGTGGTGGGTTGACTCGACAACGGTGGCAGAGCATCCCGGGTGTCCGCTGCCATCGGCCCGCGAGGCCTTTGACCGAGCGCTGATCAGGAAGCTGGAGGACCCTGCACTGAACCAATGGTGTGCCGAACATCTTCCGGCGATTACGGAACGCGCCTCATTGGTAGTGGGTTCTGCGAAGCACAGGAAAGGTTGGGACGAAATCGCCGAGGATCGGGTGCGCACCGCCTGGACGTTCGAATTCGCGCCCGGACCGCCGATGATTGATCCGCTCCCACCTCTCGACGGGATCGAATAGCACATGTCGTCCGTTGCGCGGAACATGATCGATTGCGTTCACGACAAACGTTCAACCCAGCGGAACCTACAGGGCTGAGCTGGCGCGCTCAAGAGGATTGGAGGGAGATGGGCTGGCGCTCCTGGGACGGGCGGCGTTTGCGCATTTTGCCGGGGGGCGGGTTGGTTCGCCGCGGGCCTGGCGGGGCAAAATGCTCCAACGCCGTTGGTCACGAAAGGGCCCGGCAGTTCGGAACCGGCGTTGTTGCGGTAGGCGATCTGGCTCAAGAAACCGCCGGGGCGATCGGCCGCGCAGGGCGACAGCAGATTCTGTCGCCCCTGCGGGCCTGGTTGGGACGTGATCCCCGGGCTTGCGCCCAGGGCTATATTCTGCCGCCGCTGCGCGGCTGGGCGTCCGTGATGGTCTGTCTCAGCGACTCGTAATCGCGGTCGCCGACGTAGCGGGCGCCGTTGATGAAGAAGGTGGGGGTGCCGGTGACGCCGCTGGCCTGGCCGCTCGCGAAATCCTCGGCGACGCGCTTGGCGAAGCGTTCGCTGGAGAGGTCGGCGTCGAACTTGTAGATCTCCAGGCCCAGGCGCAGGGCGAAGCGGGACATCTCGATGTCCGCCAGCTCGCGCTGGTGTTCGTAGAGCTGGTCGTGCATGTCCCAGAAGCGTCCCTGGGCGCCGGCGGCCTCGGCGGCCTGGGCGGCGACGCTCGCGTGCGGGTGGACGTTGTGCTGCGGGTAGTTGCGGAAGACGAAGCGCAGGCGCGGGCCGAACTCGGCGACCAGGCGCTTGATGGCCGGGTAGGCGTTGCCGCAATCGGGGCACTCGTAGTCGCCGTATTCGACGAGGGTGACGGGGGCGTCGGCGGGGCCGATGGCGTGGTCACGGTCGGTGACCTCGATGGAAAGTCGGGGCTTGGTGGGGTCGAGGGGCATCGATACAGAGCATAGGCGCGAGCCCGTTGCTATGCACGCTTGCACGGTGCTGCGGGCGCGAATCGAGCGGCACCAGACGTTCGATTCGCGCCCCCACCCTTAAAAGGGTGGGCCACCCGCGGTCATTTGCGGCCGGAGCCGTTGGTGGCGATGGCGTCGGAGCCGGGGACCTTGTTGATCGTGTTGAAGATCTCGCTCTTGGCCGGCGTGCCGTCGGCGGCCTTGAGATTGTACTTGATGTTCATCTGCATGACCGGGATGACCTGCGCCAGCTCCAGCGTGACGGTGCGGGCGTCGGGGGAGAGCTTGACCGACTTGATCTCGACCGGGTCCTTGACGCCGTCGCCGCCCTTTTTCTTCGGGTCCTCGGCCGAGAAATTCCCGGAGCCGTAGTGCTCGGCCCACTCGTAGTTCCACTGCTCGACGCTCCAGTTGCCGGCGTCGGTGGCGCTCTTGGCCTCCAGGGCGGACGTAAAGGTGACATCCACACCCGTCTTCGTGACGTGCAGGCCGTTGGGCATGATGACGGGCTTGCCGGTGTAGCGGACGCGGTGGAAGGCGGCCTCCCTGGCGCCGCTGGACTGCCAGCCGGTGAGGCCCGAGATGTAAAGCTGGCCGTCGAACGGCGAGAAGCGCGGGCGGTTCATCCCGGAGTTGAAGCGCAAGGGGAAGCGGGTCACGCCGCCCTGGATCTGGCCGTCGGTGAACTCGTACATGACGTTGTAGAGCGAGCAGGTGCCGTAGGAGGTGTGGAGGAGGTTGCCGGCGAACGGGCCCCACTTCGCATCATCCTTCGGGACCCAGGTCTGACCGCCGCCGGAGTTGTCGACGTATTTGGGCATCCAGCAGATCGGCTTGGGTCGTTCGGAGGCGACGGGGGCCCTTCCGGTGCTCTTGAGGTCCTTGCGGTGGGCCGTGTCCACGACGCCGGCGAAGTAGCCGGGGGTAATCCAGTGCAAGGGACACTTGGGGACCCAGGTGCCCTCGTTGTCGCCGCTGGTAACCTGACCGGTCTCGGGGTTGACGCCGATGCCGTTGGGGGCGCGGAAGCCCGTGGCGAGGACCTCGAGGTACTTGCCATCCTTCGAGAGCTTCATCAGGGTGCCGTTGTGATCCGAGAGGGGTCGCTGGAAGCCGCTGCCGCCGGGGTTCACGGGGCCGGCCTTGGCGAAGTAGAAGTTGCCCTCCTTGTCGGCCTGGAGATCGAAGGCGAACTCGTGGAAGAAGGGGTTGTTGTGGACGTCGTTGTTGAAGACCTCGTAGAAGTCGATCTCGCCATCGCCGTTCAGGTCCTTGAGCCGCCAGATGCCGTCGCGGCAGTGGACGAAGATCTCGCCGTCGCGGACCTTGAGGCCCAGGGGCTCGAAGAGGCCGGTCGCGATGCGCTGCCAGGTGACCTTGTCAGGCGAGCCGGAGATGTCGGAGACCCGCCAGACGTCGCCGGACCAGGTGGAGAGGACGGCCGATTTGCCATCCGGCAGGAAGTCGAAGCCGCCGAAGCGGATCACGCTCTTGTAGGGGTTGTTGAAGGGCGGCTCGTAGCTATCGACGACGTAGGGCTGGTCGTCCTTGGCGAGTGTGACCTTGGTTTCGACAGTCTGGGTCCAGAGGCGGTCGCCGCCCCTGGCGAAGGCGTGGAGGTCGAGGGCTTCGGACTTCTTGAGCGAATCCGAAAGGGTTGCGAGCCTGTCGGTAGCCCCGCTCCAGATGGCCAGGGTAAAGGAGAGGCTTTCGCCGTGGGCAGGAATGGACAGGCGGATGGCGTTTCCCTCCGCACTAAGCTTGGCGCCGGGCGGAAGGTTGGCCGAGCCGACCGCGGTGGTAGCGCCGCTGCTGGAGAGTTTGGCGATGGCGCCCTCGTTTTGCGGCTCGGCCTTGTCAAGATTGACGACGTTGAGCAGCATGGGGCGGTCGCTGGCGCCGATGGTAAAGGTGCGGGTGAAGACGGCAGAGTCGTCGTGGCCGGTGATGGCGGGGGTTTCGAGCACCTCGGCGTTGCCGACCGTGTACGCGAGGACCACCTTGTTGCCGCTGCGGTAGATGCCCTTCATTCGGGCCCACTCGCGCGGGAGCGGACCGTTGACATCGGTGCGGGGGTCTTTGAAGGAGCCGTCGGCGGGGTTGGCCCAGCCGGGGGTCTTGGTGGTGTACCACTTCTGGTCGCCGGCGGCGGCGCAGTTGCGGCCGTGGTCACCGTGAAAGGTCACGCCCTTATAGTCGATGAAGCCGTTGATCCAGCCGGCGGAGTAGCGGAGGAGATCCTCGTCGAAGGCAACGGTGGCGATGGGCGTTTCGCCGCGTCCGGCGTGGACGGGCTCGCCGGCGGGCGTGTTGCCCAGCGGGATGGCGATGACCTTGGCGGTGTTGTTGTCGCCGATGCCCTTGGCGTTGAGGGCAAGGTTGAGCGACGGGCCGTAGTCCATCAACTCGGTGCGGTTGGGCTCCTTCTTGCGGGCGGGTTTGGCGGGCCTGGGAGGCGGGGGCGTCTTCTCGCCGGCGGCGCGGAGGAGGGCGGGGGCGGCGGCGAGGGAAGCGGCGACGAGGAGTTTGGCAAGGTGGCGGCGGGTGGCGACGAAACTCATGATGGACTCTCAGCTCCGGTAGGAAGGAAAGGTGGGGGAACGGTGTACCGGGGATTACCGGGGCCGAGGGTGGGATGTTGAAGCACCGCCGGTGCAGGCAGTGGGCGCGTGCGGCGCGAGGCGGTGGGCGGAGTCCCCCTACGGAGTGGTCGCGAGTTGCGGCTGGGCAGGCGATGGCGCCGGTGCCTGGGCTTCGGACGCTCGTTCGGCCTCGCCCTCGTGGGCGAGGATCACCTCGCCCGGGCGCGGCCTCTTGATGTCCAGGCGGGCGTCGCCGGTGATCAGGCGGGCGTCGCGGGCGTTGAGCAGCCAGTTCCACATCCAGCTCGCCAGGACGGCCAGGCGGTTGCGGAAGTTCACCAGGTACGTGATGTGCACCAGGCTCCACAGCAGCCAGGCGAAGAAGCCGCCGAACTTGAGCTTGCCGATGCGCGCGACCGCCTTGGCGCGGCCGATGGTGGCGAGGATGCCCTTGTCGCGATAATGGAACGGCTTGCGGTCGGCGGGCGTGCTGCGGCCGGTGGCTTCGGCGGCGATGATCCGGCCGGCGTACTTGCCCATCTGGATGGCCGCCGGGGCGACGCCGGGAACCTCTTCGCCGGTGCCGTCCGATTTGGCGTAGGCCATGTCGCCGACGACGAAGATCTCGGGGTGGCCGGGGACGGTCAGGTCGGGCGCGACGATGACCTGCCCGGAGCGGGTGAGCGGGACGCCCAGGCTCTTGGCAAGCGAGTTGGCGCGCACGCCCGCGGCCCAGAGGACGTTGCGCACGGGGAGGAAGTCGTGATCGTTGATCCAGACGCCCTCGGGGGTGACCTCGGTGACGCGGGCGTTCAGCAAGACCTCGACGCCCATCTTCTCCAGGTCGCGGCGGGCGCGCTCGGAGAGCGAGGGCGGGAACTGCGGAAGCAAGCGGTCGGTCCCCTGGAGCAGGACGACCCGCGTGGTCTTGGTGTCGATGTGGCGGAAGTCCTTGGCGATCGTCTTGGCGGCGATCTCCTGGATCGCGCCGGCGAGCTCGACGCCCGTCGGCCCGCCGCCGACGATCGCGAAGGTCAGCGCGGCCGTGCGGCGCTTCTCATCGCCCTCGTACTCGGCCGACTCGAACGCCAGCAGGATGCGCTTGCGGATCTCGACGGCGTCCTCGAGCGTCTTGAGGCCGGGCGCGATCGACGCGTACTCGTCGTGACCGAAATAAGAGTGGGTGGCGCCCGCGGCGAGGATCAGGTAGTCGTACTCGACCTCGCCGCCGGTCATGAGCAGGCGCCGGCGCGCCGGATCGACCCCGCGGATCTTGGCCAGCACGACGCGGCAATTCGGGAGGTTGCGCACGATCGATCGGATCGGTGCGGCGATGTCGGCGGGCGACAGGGCGGCCGTGGCAACCTGGTAAAGCAGCGGCTGGAAGACGTGGTGGTTTCGACGATCCACCAGCGTCACGTCCACCGGCGCCTTCGCGAGCCGCTTGGCGGCGGCGATGCCGGCGAAGCCGCCACCGACGATGAAGACCCGCGGGCGATGGGGCGAAGATGAAGCGAGGGGCGTGTCCATACGCGTGCCTCCAGTGTTATGCGGCTCCTACCCGAATCCCGCGCCTTCCGGGTGGCATGGGCAAACTTGTTTGCCCGTGGTCTTTGCCAGGCGTGCTGCGCGGGATTCGAAGAGGACCCGCATTGGCGGTCGTCAGATGGTAGGCGGTCGGGGCGGCGGAGGGCAACGAAGAGAAAGATCAACTCTTCCCGGCGGCAGCGGGCAGGGCCGTCATCGCCGCGCGGTAGACGTCCAGCATCCCCTGGGCCATGTGCGTGTCGAGGAATCGCTCGCGCACCGCGGCGTGACCGGTCCGGGCCATTTCCGCGCGGCGGGCTGGGTCGCTCAGCAGTTGCGCCAGCGCGTCGGCGAGCGCCTGCGGGTCGCCGGGCTTGTGGGTGACGCCGCCGTGCGTTTGTTCGATGAGTTCCGGGAAGGCGCCGTGGTGCGGGAGGACGACGGGTGTGCCGCGGGCGAGCGATTCGAGCACGTACATTCCCTTACTCTCGGCATAGCGCGTGGGAACGGCCAGCACGTCGGCCGAGTCGATCAGGCTGAGCTTGCCGCTGCGATTCACCTCGCCGAGGTAGCGGTAATCGCCGTCCAGATTGGACCCGTGGACACGGGACGCCAGCTCGCGATACCAGTGCGCGTTGGCCTTGCCGAGGTAGCCGGCGGCGCGGAGGCGCGCGCGCTCGAAGCCGGGCCTTTTGCGGAGGAGGAGCAGCGCATCGACGAGTTGATCGATGCCCTTCTCCGGACAGATGCGGGCGAGGTAGCCGACGGTGGGAGGGGTGGAAATTGCCGATTGCCGATTGCGGATTGCCGATTCGGAAACCAGGTAGTCGGCGGGGATGCCGGAGTAGACGACGTCGATCTTCTCGCGCGGGACGGCCAGGTAGTGGGCCATCTCGTCGGCGTAGTAGCGGCTGGTGGCGACGAAGCGGTCCACGTCCCCGGCGCGCTGGCGGATCAGGTCGCGGGCCTGGGTTTTGTAGGGCTCGCTCATCGCATTGAGGAAAATGTCTTCGCCGGTGAGCTCGGCGACGACCGGGGCGTTGAGCTCCGCCTTGAGCATGCGGGCCGCGCCGATGAACATCAGGTTGGGCAGGGAGATGACCTGCGGCTTGATATTCGACCGCAGGAACGCGATCAGCCGGCGCAGCTCCTTGGTCGTGTTACCCGTCTCACCGCGGAGGATGTCGAGGGTGAAGTCGCCCAGTCGCGCGGGCGACGTCTGCGCGCCGTAGTTGCCGGCGAGCGTCAGCAGCCAGGGACGATCCATCAGCCAGTCCAGTGCCCGCGGCGTCTTACGGAAGAGGCGGCTCGCGTGCTGGAGCCAGGTGTTCACGCCGCCGTAGAAGACCCGGCCGATCGATGCGCTGTCGGCGTCGGTCTTCACGGGGGTGTAGAGCGGGATCATCACGCAGTCGTGGCCGAGCCTTTTGAGGGCCATCGCCAGCGCGTTGTCGCGGATGCAGGAGCCGCAGTACATCCCGGCCGCGCCGGCGGCGAGGATCGCGATGCGCAGTCGATCGGCGGAGGGCGTCTCTTCCATGCGGGCAATTCTAGTCAGGGAATGATGGCGGACGAATCCGCTCCCCCCCTGCGTGCGGGCTGGCCGCTTTAGCGGCTGGCGGGAGTCGCGGGAGGACCGGCGGGTCGAGTGGTCGCGGTCGTCGTCGGATAGGGCCCGTGCCATCTGCCCACCAAGCCGCCGATCACCCCGCCCAGCGCAAAGATGGCCATCGACAGCAGCAAGAGGCGGAACGTCCCCCGGCCGGGACGATGTCGGCGGGTCAGGATCGGCATGTCCGCCAGCATACCGGGGGCGGGGCGGGGAAGGAATGTGGCGCGCGCGCATCCCACTTGGCGCGCCTCAGGCCGGGTTTGGCTCGGGCACGAGCCCGCACTCGGGGCAGCGATCGGGCGTGGCGCGCAGGTCGTAGCCGCACCGCGCGCAGCAGCCGCGCCGGGCGCGGCGATCGGCGCGGCGCGCGAGGATCCAGGCCGCCATACCCCCGGCCGCGCCGGCGACGGCGACGTACCACGTCGGCACGCTCACGTCCGATCCGTCATAGGTGTAGACGTTGTAGCGCACGCCCCAGTGCGTGACCTGCCCCGCCCAGGGTTGGCGCACGCGCGATGCCGGATACCACGAGACGCCGACGCGCCCCCCATCCGCCCAAAGCCGCACGGGCGGACGCCGTTCGTCGCCCAGCCCCATGAACGGCCGCGGGAGCAACTCGGGAATCGCCGCGACGATCGCCAGCAGGCAGAGTGTCGCACACGCCAGGGCGACGATGCGCAGGGCTCGCGAGATTCGCGTCCGTGCTGGCATCATGGATGTCTACCCGTCACAGGGGCCGGCTTGGTCGTCCCGCACTCGGGACATTGCTCGGGCGTGGCGCGCAGGTCGTACCCGCAGACCGGGCAGCGGCCCTCGCCGGCGAGACGGGTCGCCCGCCGGCGGCGCAGCAGGCGCCTCAGGCCGATCGCCGGCGCGACCGCCGCCGCCAGCGTCGGCGCCCACAGCGGCACCACCCAGTCGTGGCCGGTAACGTACGCGAAGCCGGCGCGGCGCGGGTATCGCCCCGGCCCATACACGGTGTCCATCACCGACATCAGCTCGCGGGGCGGCCGCTCGTGCAACAGCTCCCACTCGGGCGGGCCGGCGTCAGACCGCATCGGGTCGAACGTCGTGACCTCCCGCCAGGTCACCCACAGGCTGCCCCGCGCGGCTGCTACTCCAAGCGTCGAGCGGCCGTCGTTGTGCCAGAGGAAATCACCGACCCATATGCCCCGTACCCAGAGCGCGACCGCGGCCAGGAAGAGCACCAGCGACAGCAGGGTCGCGGTGGTCACGAGGATGCGCGCCAATCGCCTCACGGCGGGCGATTATATCGCGCGATGCGGCGCGCACAGATTCAGCGCGGACCCACCGTCATCCGACCAGCTTCAACCAGTTGAAGTTCGCCACGTAG
>DATBFY010000513.1:0-5492 GCA_036558265.1 Tepidisphaeraceae bacterium
TGGTGACTTTGACCGGCCCGGGCGGCGTCGGCAAGACCCGTCTCGCCCTTCGGGTCGCCGCCGATATGGCCGCCGATTTCTCTGACGGGGTGGCCTTCGTCGACCTCGCCGCTATTCGCGAGCCCGAGTTCGTCGCCCCGGCCATCGCTCAGGCGCTTGGCGTCCGGCGCGCTGACGACCAGCCGGCGCTGGCGACGCTGAAGGCCGTGCTTCGCCTACGGGAACTGCTGCTGGTCCTCGACAACTTCGAGCAGGTGGTCGACGCCGCCCCGGTGGTGAGCGAGTTGCTCCAGGCGTGTCCCCGCCTGACGGCGCTGGTGACGAGCCGCGCCCTGCTCCACCTCTCTGGCGAGCGGGCCGCGCCGGTGCCGCCGTTGGCCCTGCCTGTTGGAGCGGACGGCGGCGGCCTCCCGTCCCTGGCGGACCTGGGGGAGGTCGAAGCGGTGCGGCTCTTCGTTGAGCGGAGTCGGGCGGTGCAGCCCGCCTTCGCCCTGACCGCACAGAACGCTCATGCCGTCGTCGAGATCTGCACCCGCCTGGACGGGCTGCCGCTGGCCATCGAGCTAGCGGCGGCGCGCGGTGCGTTGTTTTCCCCGTCGGCGTTGCTGGCGCGGTTGGAGCGACGGCTGCCCATGCTGACCGCCGGTCCCCGCGACCTGCCAAGCCGTCAACAGACAATGCGCGGCGCGATCACCTGGAGCTACGATCTGCTCGCATCCGCGGAGCAAGCGGTCTTTCGGCGACTGGCCGTCTTCGTCGGTGGATGCACCCTTGTCGCGGCGGAGGCGGTCTGTGGCGGGACGGAGGGCCCGAGAGAAGCGAATGTGGAGGGGAACGAGGGGCTTGCCGGCCTCGACATCGTCGCGAGCATCGAATCCCTCACGCAACAGGGCCTACTCCAGGTCGCGACGATGCCAGACGACGGCGAGGAAACCGCCGTTCCGCGACTGACGCTGCTGGAGACGGTCCGGGAGTTCGCGGCGGAGGAGTTGGCCGCGAGCGGCGACGGAGAGGCGGTGCGGCGTCACGCGGCGTACTACCTGGCGCTGGCGATCAGGGCGGAGCAGACCTATTGGGGCGATGCCCCCGGCGATTGGCGAGCCACGATGCAGGCCGAGCTCGGCAACCTGCGGGCTGCCTTGACCTGGGCGACTGCGCACGGGAGGACGGACACGGCCTTGCAACTGGCAAGCGCCATGATCGCTCCTCATTGGATCAGCGGCGACCATGCGCGCGAGCAGCAGGAGTGGGTGCGTCGCGCCCTCGCGATGCCCGGCGGCACTGCCCAGAACCGGATGAAGGCGCTGACCAGTGCGGCTTGGCTGGTCGGGGCTCAGCATGATCGTGCTGAAGGGCGAGCGCTCGCCGAGGCGGCGCTGGCGCTGGGGCAGCAGCTCGGGGACGAGTTGGGGATCGCCAAGGTGTCGTTCGTCCTGGGCTACTCCTCCTTCCATCACGGCGATGTCGCCTCCTCGCGCCGGTGCCTGATCGAGGCGCTCACCGGGTTTCGCGCGCAGCACGCCCGTGCTCGCGCGGCCTGGGCGCTCTGTTACCTGGCGTCGCTAGATAGCCGCCTCGCGATCGACGAGGGCGGCGATGCGGCGGACCTGGTGCGGGCGACAGGGTCCTACCAGGAGGCACTGTCGACGTTCCGGGACGCCGACCACGTGCGGGGCGAGGCCCGGGCCCTGCGAGGTCTCGCCTCGGTCGCGTACAAGCAGCGCGACCTCCGTCGCGCCCTGGCGCTTACCCACGAGGTCCTTTCCCTGGCGTGGGCGCAGGGGTGGCCGGTCTACGTCTACCTGGAGGACATTGGGGACGTCGCCGGTCGAGTCGGGATGCCGGAGGTCGCCGCCCGGTTGTACGGCGTCGCCCATGAAGAGCGCGAGCGCTACGGTCGCCCCATCCCGCCGGTCTTTCGCGAAGAGGTCGAGCGGGACATGACGGTGGCACGGCGCGCGCTCGGCGACGCGGCATTCGCCGCGGCCTGGGCGGACGGGCGGGCGCTGCCTTTGGACAAGGCGGTCGCCGAGGCGCTGGCCTTCGCCGGGGCCGACCACGGACCGCAACGGTTCGCCCTGTCGCCGCGTGAGCGCGAGGTGCTGCCGCTACTGGCCGACGGCAAGACCGCCCGGGAGATCGGCGCCGCGCTCTTCCTCAGCCACCGCACGGTGGAGAACCACATCGCCAACCTCTGCGCCAAGCTCGGGGTCCGCACGAGGGCCGAGGCGATCGAGATCGCCCGCGCCGCCGGGCTCCTACCTAGTCGGTCCCACGACGAACTAGGTAGCGGAGGATCGACAAACCCCGTAGCGCCCTCGCCGGCAACCGAGTAATCCCCCCTCTTGAATCGCCGCGCTGCCGCCCATAGGCTGCAAGTACGTCCCGTTGGAACCGACTCCGGACTGAAAGGAGTATCTACCATGCCGAACTCCGACCCAAGCCGAGTGATGTCGCCGCTCAACCTGATCGTGAAGCTGCAGGCCGGCAGGAGCCACACAAACTCGGCAGCCGGTCACATGTTGGGAGCCGCAATCAAGCAGGGAGCCGATGCGATCGGCACGCTGCACGATGCCCGGTTCGTCCAGTTGGATGACGACACCATTGGTCTCTTCACCACCTACGACGGTGACTTCGACGCCTACATCTACGACTTCACCAAGCACCTGAGCGAGGTGTTCAATCTGCTGCTGCGCAACGCCGTCAATCCGCCACCGCTGCCGGTTGAGAAGAATGTCCAGGCATTCGCGGATTGGGTGCGAGAGCGTGATCTGCCGACCCAGGGCATGTACTACAGCGCCTACCCGACCCTGACGGTCCAGGACATCCATGCCCTGGCCGCCGCACGAGTCTGAGGCCCAATGGCGGTCATCGTTGCGAGCGCCGCGCCCGGATCGATGACCGCACACACCGGGAGATGAGGACGCGATGGCCGCACTCGATCTGAACGACATCCAGGGTATCGTGCTGCGTCGCTACCCCATGCCGGTCGCCCGGAACGTCTTGCTGGAAGTGCAGGATGCGGCCGCCGCCCGCGCTGTGCTCGGCCGCCTGGCCGGTGGGGACGAGGCAGACGCGCTCCAGGTCTCATCGGCCGCGTCGCCACCTGATTCGGCGGCATCCCCGCCGACGATGACGTATCGGCTGTACGTGGGCATCACCTGGCCGGGTCTGGTCGCGCTCGGGATCGACGATCTCGTGCCCGGTGTCTCCTTTCGCTCCTTCCCGGCGTTCGTCGCGGGGGCGGCCGCGCGCGCGCCGGCGCTGGGAGACAACGGGCCCAGCGCCCCGGACCAGTGGATCGACAGCTTCACGACCAACGGCGGCCACGTGCTGGTCACCCTGTACGCGCCAAGTCGCAACCTGCTGGAGGAGCACTCTGCCTGCCTCGACCAGATTCTTGCCAGCAACAACGCGTTCACCGAGCTCTGGCGCGGTGACGGCGAGGCCCTCATCGAGAAGGACGAGAACGGCGTGCCGGGCTACGTGCGCAAGGCGCACTTCGGCTACAGGGACGCCATCACGGAGCCAACCGTTCGCGGCGGTCCGGGCCCCTACCCACCCGACCACCAGCAACCCTGCGACCCCTGGCTCTTCGTGCTCATGGATGAGGCGCCGAACTACTACATCCCCGATCCGCCCGAGCTGGGACGCAACGGCAGCTTCGGCGTCTTCCGCATCGAGGAGCAGGATGTGGTCGGCTTCGAGAACTACCTTCAATGCCAGAAGGACCGGATCGATCCGGAGCTGTTGGCGGCCAAGCTCATGGGGCGCTGGCGCAATGGTGTCCCGTTGGCGCTGTCGCCGGACACCGACTCCCCACCGGGGGGTATGGACCCGGACAAGTTGAACGACTTCGAGTACGTGAACGCCGGTGGATCCGGCGATCCCTGGGGCGAGCGGACGCCGATCGGCGCGCACATCCGGAGGTTGAATCCGCGGGGCCAGCCCGTCAAGGGCCAGGCGCTGCCGGGCGGCAGCAACAACGATCACCGCATCATCCGGCGCGCCCTGCCCTACGGGCCCACCTACCTTCCGAGCGAGCCGTACGACGGGATCGAGCGGGGGCTGATCGGCTACTTCATCAACACCAGCATCGAGAACCAGTTCGAGTTCGTGCTGCGCGAGTGGATCAACAGTGCCGACGCCGTGGGCGCGGTTCGGCTCGATCCGCGCGCCAAAGATGTCGTCACCGGGACGAACGACCCGGCGGACAGCGTCTTCGAGATTCCCCAGCCGGATGGCGCGCCTCCGCTGCGCATCACCGGCTTCGGCAACTTCACGCATGCGCGCGCGACTACCTACTGCTTCCTGCCCAGCATCACGGCGCTGAAGTTCATCGGTGGTCTCGGGACCGCCAGACGTTGAGCCTGGGTGATGAAACAGCCGACAGGCATCCCATCGTCGGAGAGCGTTGAGATGATATCGACGGCACAACAATCACCGCCAGGTTCGGCATCCACCTTGCAGCCGGGCGACAGGGAGAGCAACGACGGTCGAATCGTGTGGCGCCGGCTCCTGCAGCGAAAACTCCTGCTCCGAGTGACCATCCCGACGGCGATCGGACTCGTCCAACTGGTGCTTTCTATCATCGCGATCGTCTCTGGCGATGCGCGGCCAATACTCCTGCCGTTCATGCTGCCCGCGCTTCTGGTGGGCTACCTGTTCGGGAAGAGCACCAGGATTGCCTGGGACGACGAACGTGCCCAGGTTTCCCTGATTCACGCCCAGGTTCTCCTTGCTGTTTCCTACATCGTCGTGCGAATCGGCACACGCTACCTGCTTGAGCTGACACTCAGCAGCCGGATCAAAGGTCTCGCCACGGCCCTCCTGCTGGTCTCATTCGGCCTCTTCTTCGGACGATCGGTTGGGTTGGCAGTACAGATTTGGCACGCGCTGGTGGGCCGAAACAGCCAGGGACCGTCAGATGCCAAACCTGCGTGACGACAGCCCGGCAGGCCACCTTGAGGACATCAGCAGATAACACATCTGAGAGGAGGAAAGTCACACCAAACCAGCTCCGAGCGGGCGTTGCTGGCGCGCGACGATGAACGCCAACTCGCCGGCGAGCGCACGCTGACGGAATCGCAATCGATCATCTCACTGAATCGGGAGGGCAACGTCAATGCCAAGTAGCAAGGTGACAGTCCAGCACCAGTTGGGCAAGGAAGAGGCGCTTCGCCGCATCAAGACGATTCTGGGTGATGCCCAGAAGCAGGATGGAGCCCGAATCTCCGATCTGCAAGAAACCTGGACCGACGACGGCGGAACCTTTGCGTTCAAGCTTGGCGGCTTCAAGGTGAGCGGTTCGATCGAGGTCAGGGACACCGTGGTCGAGATCGACGTCGACTATCCGCTCGCCGCCCGTCCATTCAAGGCCAAGATCGAATCGGCCCTGCAGGACAGGGCCCAGGCACTGCTCGCGGCGTAATGGGTCGTTCGGCCATCAACCGGGTTGGCTGGCATCAGTCACCGCCGGACGAACCCGCAAC
>DATBFY010000514.1:0-5135 GCA_036558265.1 Tepidisphaeraceae bacterium
CTGTCCGCCCCCCAGCCCAACGAGCAGCCGCTTCATCGGCTCCTGGCTCACGCGGATCAGCCCTCGGCTCGGCTGGTTCAGATCCACGATCACCCACACCACC
Source organism: Tepidisphaeraceae bacterium (assembly GCA_036558265.1). Lineage (GTDB taxonomy): Bacteria > Planctomycetota > Phycisphaerae > Tepidisphaerales > Tepidisphaeraceae > RYN-433. Next base: position 104 of record DATBFY010000514.1, read on the forward strand.
AGCGACACCAGCGCCACGAACGCCACCGTCGATACCACCGGGCGCAGCCCGCCCGCACCCTGCTCCCGGCCCACGAGCACGATCGACACCACCGCCGAAACCAGCAGCAGCGTCATCACGCTGGGCGGCAATCGGTCGCGCAGCGACGCCACTCGCGACGTGTGCGCGCTGGTGACCTCGTTCAGCGTGTTGACCAGCGGCACCGTCACCGGCGTCCCACCGTCCACCGCCTCACGCACCAGGCCCTGCATCTCGTCCTGCATCCGCTGCACCCGATCCAGTGTCGCCTCGACCTCCCGTTCGCCCCGCGGCGGGCGGTCGCTCAGCGCCAGCCGGTACTCCACGTACTCGCGCACCTTCGCCATCAGTTTTTCTCCCACCGGCCCCTTCACCAGCGCCGCGCACGTCGCGAAATCCCCGATCGCGTTCGCGTCCGTCACCACCATCTGCCGCCGCGCATCGTGCTTCGACAGCGACATCGAAAACGTGAACCCCAGCAACAGCCCCAGGATCGCCAGGCTCGCGTCGTCCAGCGGCCCCCGCGCCGCCGCCGACGGATCCGTCGCCCGCCGCCGCCCCGCCCCCCCCCCCCCGCCCCACCCCAGCAGCATCAGCGCCGCCAGCACCAGCCCGATCCACGCGCCGTTCACCTCGTTCAAGATCTGCGTCATGTGTGCGTCCCGTCCTGCCGCCGACATCCCTCGCCACCAGCGCAATTGTCGGACGACACACACTCTACCGCGCGCGCGGCGCGCCATCCGGTTTTTGTGAGGCGACACGACCGCCCCAGGTCGGTCGTCGCTTGACGCCGTCCGTGCAGATATCCATCACCGCCCCGGGGAATCAACTCAAGGGCGTAGGGGTAAGGGTCAGTTTGAGATTCTCCCCCCAACCTCGACGTGACGAAACCATTGAGAAGCCCGCCGGCTGAGCCTATCAATGGGAAACATGGCGACCAAGGATCACTGGGAATCAGTCTACCAGACGAAGGGGGACGGGGAAGTAAGCTGGACTCAAACAGACCCACAACTCTCCCTGTCCCTCATTTCCGAAGCATTACCGGGTGGATCGGTTATCGACATAGGGGGCGGCGCGTCGGTTCTCGTGGATCGACTGCTCGATGCGGGGTACGCCGCGGCGGTACTCGACATCTCGGGGGCGGCGCTGGAGCGGTCAAGAGCTCGGCTGGGCGAGCGGGCAAAGGACGTCCGGTGGATCGTGGCGGACGTGACGGCCGATCCCGACGTGGGCCAGTACGACCTCTGGCACGACCGGGCCGTGTTCCACTTCCTCACCGAACCGGCCGACCGGGCCGCCTACGTATCCATGCTGTCGCGGTCCGTGCGCGTCGGCGGTCACGCGGTGGTCGCGACGTTCGCGCTGGATGGACCGCAGAGTTGCAGCGGGCTCCCGGTCCGCCGCTACGACGGTCGGGCACTGGCGGCGGAGTTGGGGGTGGGATTCCGGCTGCTCAAGTCCGTATCCGAAACCCACGTGACGCCGTCGGGCAAACCGCAGTCGTTTCAATACAGCGTGTTCCGACGGCAATGAGTAGCGCGTGCTTCAACTGTGTCATGGGAGCTTCGGTCGCCTGTTTCGCAACCCAAGCCAAAGCAGGAGAAGCCCCGCGATGAGCGCGAGGGCGGCGAGGCCGACGCATTTGCTGTCGTTCAGCCTGAATCCGTGCGATCCAAACCGGTAGGCTGCCGCGAAACAGACGACCGCCCCGATCGACAACAATATGCGCTTTGCCGACATGCCACCACCAGCTTCCCCCACCAAACCCACGACTTCCTCAAGCTCGCTCACGCTTCAGCGTGTCTCCCAAGACGCCAACGCCGAACGGCCCACTCCCCAAAACTCCCCATCCCGAAAAAAGGCGCGCTGTGCGCCCACTCGTCTCCGGGCCCCCTGGCTCCTTGGCTTCCTGGCTCCCTGGCGTTTCCTCCCACCACAACTGCCAGAAGCTACCGCTCGCCGCAAAACTCAGTTCTTCGGGTCGTACCACTGCACCTTCGTCGACTTGATCCGCTCGATGAAATCCGCATGCCCGTCGCAGAACAGCGCGTTCCCGTTCCCCGCGTTGGGGTCGTTGCTCTTCTCCGCGATCTTGTCGTGACGGTTGGACAGCAGGTTGTGACCGTCCGACGCGTAGTGCTGCGGCGCCCAGCAGCCGTCGTCAATCGTCGCGGCCGACTCGTCCAGGAACATGATCTTCTCCGCCGGACGCTTCACCTGCGTGATCCGGATACGGTGATGCAGGTCACCGTTGTCCGGCGTCAATAGCAACCCGCCCATGAACTCGTTCATGCTGTAGCTGTACTGGTAGGACGGATGCGCGGTCATGTTGTCCGATGGGCAACGGAACATGTCCGGATTGAAGACCTTGTTGGCGCTCATGTAACGGACCAGGGCGCTCTGATTGAGGTCCCGGCCCGTCTGCCACCAGATGAAATCGTCATCCCGCAGGTCGGTCGCCGCCGCACGGCAGAACCACTGCTTGTTGTCGTTGAAGTACATGATGACCGCCGTGCCGATCTGTCGCAGGTTCGACAGGCACTGCACCCGCTTGCTCTGCTCCCGGGCACGCGACAACGCCGGCATCAGGATCGCGATCAGCAACGCGATGATGCCGATCACGACCAGCAGTTCGACCAGGGTAAACGCTCGGCGACGGGTGGCGACGGGGGCGACTGGCTGCATGGGGCGGCTCCACGAAGATGGCAGGCATGGGGACAACATGGACGTTCGCACAGACGACGTGTCAAAGGCATCGTAACCGCGGGCGGGCAGGCAAGGAAAGAAAAACTTCGTTCGGCCTCCCTCGCCCGGTACTCCGGGAGAGGGCCGGGGTGAGGGCTTTTCCCCGGTTGGTCGCGCTTCCCCTCGCCACCCGTCAACGACGATAGTCCGCCATCGCCCCAGTCAGGCGGGCGACACTGTCCGCCAGGCCCCCCTCCCGGTTGCGCGCCCGCCAGACGCCACGGTGCTCGTCCGCCAGCCGCTCCAGATCCGCCGCCAGGACACCCGGATCTTCCGACCCCCGATCGAGCAGGAAGCGGCCTCGACGGCAGGCGTGCCTCAGCAGGTCGCCCGCCAGATTGAACTCTGCCGATATCACCACCGCGTCCGAACAGGACATCCGCGCCTCGCCCAGCGGCGCGACGGTGGCCGCGATCGTCCGCTCCGCCGCGCTGTACTCATCCGCCGTCACGCCATCGAATAGACTCCGCCGATCCGGCGTCGCCAGCAACGTCCAGAACAGCCGCGTGCCATTGGTCAGCGGCTTCAACGCGGCGTGCGCCCGCCCCAGCTCCTGCGCCAACCGCCCCATCGTACCCGTGCGATCGTGGAACACATGAGCATCCAGCGCCGCCGCAAGGTCAAGCGGCCGGTTGGCCTCCAGCGCCCACGAATAGGCCGCCCCCGCGGCAAATCCGAGATAACTCACCGCCAGCGGTTGCACGTGCCCCCAGTCGCCCCAGTCGGTGATCAGATAGCCCGCAGCATCATGGCGCAGGCCCGCCTCGGCCGCCTCGCGGAGGTTCGCGATCGCGTTGTCGGTCCGACCCGCGATCGAGCACCAACTGCTCGTGCCCGGGCAGACGAAGAACGGCAGCCCCGCGCCGTTGAACTTCGCCAGGTGCTCGTCAAACGGATGCCCGGCCTCATACCCCCACTCCAGCGCCACCGCGTCGCGCGGCAGTTCCCCGATCAGCTCCGGGTGACTGATGATCACGTCCCCCCAGAACATCATCATCCGCTGATGATCCTGAAGCAGACCATGGATCTTCCGCAGGAAATCGAGGTAAACCCGCCCCTTCCCCACGCGATCGCATTCTCCCTTCGATCGACCCAGCCCCAGGTCAAACGTCTCATCCAGGCCCACGTTGAACAGCGGCGACGTGAAGTGGGGCAGTAGTTCGCCGTAGAGGCTTGAGATCAGCTCGATCGACCGCGGATCGATCGAATTCAGCGTGAAACCCCCCTCGTGCCGGAACCCCCACGGAAAGCAAAAACCCTCCGGACACTCCGCCAGGTCCCGATAGGCCGGCAGCTTGAGCCACCGTTCCATGTGCCCGAACGAGTTCTGATTGGGCACCAGCTCGATGAACCGCTCCTGACAGTACCGATCCAGCGCCAGATACTCGTCACCCGTCATCGGGCTCGCCGTCGCCCACACGTCCGGGTGCCCGCGATATGCAAACGTATGCTCAGTGTAGAGTTGCAAATGGTTGATCTTCAGGTGCGACAGCATGTCCACCAAGGCATACAGCGTTTCCATCCGGGGCACCTTGTCCCGCGAGATGTCCAGCATCACCCCCCGAACCCGGAAGTCCGGCCGATCCTCGATCTGAAGGCAAGGGAGGGAGCCAGAGGGGTGCTGGCGAGTGATCTGGATCAGCGTCTGCACCCCATAAAACCCCCCCTCCGCCGTCCCCGCGGTCACGCTAATGCCGCGGCGCGAATCGATCTCCAGTTCGTAACCCTGCGGGTGCGCAACAGTTGCCAGGCCAAGATCGATCACCACGCCGGTCGTCGGTCCGCCCGCAACGATCTCATACTTCAATTCCCCCAGCGCCCGCTGCAAGCTGCGCGCACCCGCCAGGAGGTCGGCAGGGGTCGATAGGAGGCGAATGAAGCCGTTCCGAGGAAGCTCAAAGCTCCCCCCCGTCAACAAAACCCGCCGCGGCGTGGGAAGGAGGACCATGAGGGGAATATAAGGCCTGCACTCCTCGCGATCATGTGCGGATCGTCTTCAGGTGGGCGATCGCGTCGCGCGCGGCGGTGGTTCGGTCGGGCAGGTCGATGGGGTCGACGGTTAGCCACCCGGAGTAGCCCGCCTCGTCCAGGAGCGACACGAAGTGACCCCAGTTCGTCCCGCCGCGACCGATCGTGGCGGGTTTGGTGCGCTTGTCGTGTCCGGCGATCGCGTCGCGTGCGCGGACGTGGCGGATCAACGGGCCGAGTCGGCTGAAGACCTCTTCCACCCCCCATCGATCTTTCAGGATCGCGACGGGATCCAGGTCTA
>DATBFY010000515.1:0-8509 GCA_036558265.1 Tepidisphaeraceae bacterium
AGCGAAGCGCCCAGGAGCACCTGGGAGGCGATCATGCCACCCAAGCCCCACGAGGCGGTCACGCCGACGAAGGACGTGCCCATCACGATGGCCGCGACAAGCAGAAGTCGCGGCCGGGTGTGCCAGAAGACGGTCGCGCCCAAGAGCCAGAACATCAGCCAGCGGCTGACCATCCATATGCTGCCCACCGCCGTTTGAGCTGTCGGGTCGAGCGGTTTCATCACGGGCAGGAGCGGCATCAGGGCCGACAGGCTGTAGATGACCACGTAGGTCGAAGGGAGCGCGATCCGCGAGAGCCAGAGCGCGACCGTTCCCTGTCTTTGCAGCGCCGGTTCCGGATCCAGGTGCGGGCGGGGGGCGGCCGGTCCGGCGACGGGCTCGCCGTAGCCGCGGGTCTTGAGGATCAGCACGACGATGGTCAGGTGGATCAGCAGCGGGAGGAAGAACACGCCGCGCGGGTCGATCTTGAGGATCGTCCCCTGCACGGCGACGGCCAGCGCGCCGGTGCCGGCCCAGATCAGGTTGTACATGCCGATCTGTCTCGACATGGTGTGCGGGTCGGCGTTGGCGGCGGAGGCGCTCTCGAGCACCGGCCAGTTCAGCGCCATGAGCGGGACGAAGGTGATGATGGCGGCGGTGAGCACGCGGTGGTCGTGCGCCAGCACGCCGACGAGTGAGACGGCGGCGAGCGCCAGGTTAGCGGCGATCAGCAAACGCCGATTGCCCATGGCCTTGGCGAGTTTCTCTGAGAGCAGCGACGCGATGACGTAGACGGCGCCCTGCGAGGCGGCGAGGAGGAAGTTGCGCACCGGGCCCCAGTGGAACACCCGGGCGGTGTAGAAAAAGATGCCGATGAAGAGAAGGTTGCCGGCGAAGGAGAGGATGGCCTCGATGACGTAGGTGGTGCGGAGGTGATCCCGGTCGGAGATCGGCGGGGCGGCGGCGGCGGCGGCGGCGTGATGCAACAGGGCGTCTTCGGTCATGAAGGTGCGGCATCATCGGGGGGAGGGGCGGATTTCACAACCATGCTGGGCTTCGGCCCCAACTCACTGAAACAGCCGCAACGGCGCGCACTTTCGCCATGGCGAGCAATTATTTAGAATCGCAGTCAGCGGCTGGGAGGCGGTCCGCGCGTCGCACCTCTCCTCGCCGCCACTACTTGGAGGCAAACGTGAAAACGATCGTCTCGGTGGCGTTGGTACTCGGGCTCTGCGGCCTCGCCCGCGCGGCGGGGGACGGGAAGGCAGACCCGGTCGGGACGTGGAAGTGCGAGTACGCGATCGGCGACCTGCAGCGAACGGCCACCCTGACGATCACGAAGGACGCTGACAAGCTCGCCGGCACGATGAGCTGGCCGAACCAGAAGGAAACGAAGCTCAAGGATGTGAAACTGAAGGACGCGGAACTGACATTCTCCGCCGAGCGGGTGCTCGGGGACAACAAGTACAACGTCGAGTACAAGTTCACGATCGACGGGGACAAGCTCAAAGGCAAAGGCGCAGTGGAAAACGACGGCCAGCGGACGGAGTTCGACATCACGGCCAAACGGGAGAAGAAGGACAAGTAGCAGTGGGGCGGTTGCGAGCGGACGATCACTTCCGCTCGATGCCAGAACCTTCGGTCGTTGAAACTCCCTCAGGACGACGAGCGTTGGAAGGCGGCGGGCGGAGTCCAGTCTACGGAACGCCGGACATGACACGATTCTCACTGCCGCTACACTGACGCGCACGATGCGCCTGCCCGTCCGGTTGCCCGATTATCACCCGTTGCAGCGGTGGCTGGCCGCCTGCGCGATCGCGCTGGGTTGCAGCGTCATGGGCCTGGTGCTCTGGGCGCCGCTGGGCATCCTGGCGCCGGTGCGCGCGCTCGACAGTGTCGCGTACGACTCGCTCTATCGCTTTCGCGCGCCGTCGAGCGTGCAGGACGGCCCGATCGTCATCGTCGGTGTGAACGACGAAAGCATCGAGGTGATCGACCGCGAGAACAAGAAAGGCTGGCCCTGGCCGCGCGACTACTGGGGCAAGATGGTCAGTTATCTCGACTCGGTGAAGGCCAGGGCGATCGTCATCGACCTGCTCTTCGACCGCTCGAGCGTCTACAACACGCCGACCAACGAGGACGACCGCAAGTTCGCCGAGGCGATCGACGCGGCGACGATCCCGGTGGTGCTGGCGACGGTCGCGCGCAAGGACGGATCGACGTGGGACGTCGCGCCGCCCGTGACCGACAAGGTGGTGGGGGCGGCCAACATCTCGGACGACGAGGTGATCCGCTCGTACGCGCCGCGCGTGAACGGCCGGCCGAGCCTGGCGCTGCAGACGATGGCGCAGCTGGGCGTGCCGGCGCCTGCCTGGGCGGCTGGCGATGCGACGACGCCGTTCCTGCTCCGCTATTACGGACCGCACGCGCGGGGCGGTCAGCCGGTGACGTTCCGCTACGTCGCCGCCGCGGACCTGGTGCGCGCCGCGGACGATCCGACCCATGCCGCGCGGCTCAAGATCTCGCCGGAGATGTTCAAGGACAAGATCGTGTTCATCGCGGCGATCACGGCGGGGACGTACGACCTCAAGGCGTCGCCGCTGTCGCCGCGTTACCCCGGCGTCGAGATCCACGCGACGGCGCTGCAGAACATGCTCGCCAACCAGCGGGTGACGCCCGTGGGCGGGCTGATGCGTGTGATCGCTCTGATGGCGGGCTGTTTTCTCGCCGGCGTGGGGACGGTGATCCCCGAGCGCGTGCCGCTGAAGGTCGTCGGGGGGGTGGTGGGGCTGGCGCTGGTGCTGGGCACCACGACGGGCCTGTTCATGGGCAACAACGTCCGCTGGATGCCCCCGGCCGGCATGACCCTGGCGGTGCTGCTGGCCGCGTTCCTCGGGCTGACGTGGAGCTACTTCACCGAACTGCGGCAGCGGCGGATCGTGTTCAACGCGCTGGCGCAGAACACGTCCGAAGAGGTCGCCGCCGAGATCGCGCGGGACCCGCGCAAGCTCAAGATCGGCGGGCAGCGCCGCGAGATGACGGTGATGTTCACGGACCTGGCAAACTTCACGACGCTCTCGGAGTCGCTCGACTCGGCGACGCTCGAACAGGTCCTCCAGCTTTACCTGGAGGAGATGTCGGCGATCGTCCTGCGGCAGAACGGCTATCTCGACAAGTACATCGGCGACGCGATCATGTCGTTCTGGAACGCCCCGTTGAACCAGTCCGACCACGCCGTGCGCGCCTGCCACGCGGCCCTGGAGATGCGCCGCCGCGAGGCCATGATCCAGCCCAAGCTGCGCGAGATGTGCGGGCAGGAGTTGCACAGCCGGATCGGGATTAACTCGGGCCAGATGGTCGTCGGAAACATGGGCTCGCCGTTCAAGTTCTCCTACACGGTGATCGGGGATTCGGTGAACCTCGCCAGCCGCCTGGAGGGCGCCAATAAACTGTATGGCACGCGCTTGCTGTTAAGTGAGACGACAGCCAATCTGGTCAAGGACAAGTTCCTCCTGCGCAAGGTGGATTTGTTGCGGGTCAAGGGCAAGCGCCAGCCGATGGCAGTTTATGAGTTGCTGGGCGAGCTCGCTGCTGACGGAGGCGCTGCGCCTGATCCGCCTACGCTGGATCTGATCGGGCGGTACGAGCGGGCATTGTCGCTCTACCAGGCCGGGCAGTTTGGCGAAGCGTTGCCGCTGTTGAATGACCTGATGAGGGACTTTCCCGCGGACGGTCCGACCGCTACATTGCTCGATCGCGTTCGCCACTTCGGCGAGCACCCCCCGGGGCCGGATTGGGACGGCGTATACGTCGCAAAGGACAAGTAACGCAAGGACATCACAGACATGACTGGTCGCAAGAAAACCCTCCGGACAATCGCGGCCGCCGTTCTGGCGGGTGCGGTGATTACTGGTGCAGCGTTCGCGGAAGACGTCGTGGTCAAGCTGCCGCACGTCGGCCTGCTGGCGCAAAAATCCGGCAAGGGGCCCCGCGTGGCGGAGCTGAAGGACGGGGACAAGCTGCAGGTCGTCGGCAAGGAAGGCACGTGGCTTCGTGTGAAGGCCGGTGACAAGGAAGGCTACGTGCAGGCCAACTCGGTCGGGACGGGGCAGGGCGGCGGTTCCAGCTTCAACCAGATGATCGCCGGGACGTCCGAGGCCAGTTCCGCCGCAGCCGGCAAGGGCCTGGGCGAAGCCCTCAAGTACGCCCAGACCAAGGGCATGAGCACGGCGGGGCTCGATCGCATGATCGCCCTGAGCAAGTCGCTCACCCCGGCGGATTGGGAAAAGTTCAACAGCCAGGCAGGTAAGTGAGCGCGTGGAGGACGGAGCAATGAAGACGACGAAGACGATTCTGGCGGCGGCGATCCTGTGCGGATTGGTCGGCGGGTGCGGCAGTGGCGGCAGCAGCAGCGGCGGCGGGGGTGGCGGGCTGGGCGGCATCGCCGGCACGGGCATCAGCCTGGGTCAGTTCATCCCCGGTCAGGCCGGTCAATACGCCGACGCCGGAGTCAAGGGCCTTTCCGCCGCCAGCATGAACGAAACCGATGAGGACGAGTTGGGCCGATCGGTCGCCATTGCCGCCACCAATCGCTGGCCGGTTCTCGACAATCCCAACCTCACGAAATACGTCACGATGGTCGGCCTGTCGCTCGCCGACGCCACGGGCAAGCCGGACGGCAACTGGGTCTTTGGCGTGCTCGACACGCCGGACGTCGGCGCTTACTCGGGCCCCAACGGCTACATCATGGTCACGCGCGGCGCGATCCAGTTGATGCAGGACGAGAGCGAGCTGGCGGGCGTGCTGGCCCACGAGATGGGACACGTGATCGACCGCGACGGCTTCAAGACCGTGCAGACGGCCAATCTGGTGGGCGCGGGCATGGAGGCCGCCTCCGCCGCCGACCGCCGCGTCGCCATGTTCAACCAGGCTTCGGACCTCCTGGTCAACACGGTGTTCTCCAGCGGCTGGAACCAGGGACAGGAAACCGGCGCTGACACCAAGGCCGTCCAGCTCCTGATCGCCTCGGGCTACGATCCGCACGGTCTGGCGCGGTTTCTCCAGCGGATGCAGGCGGCCGGGGGATCACGCGGCGCAAGGCCCTTCGGCACCCACCCCGGCACGGGCGACCGCATCGCCCACATCTCGTCGCAGGCCGGCGGACGGGGCGGCGCGACAAACGCCGACCGCTTCGCCAAGGCGAAGGCGGACGCGAAGCTCTGACGGTCAGGCGTTACGATCGGCACAGATTGCCGGGGCGTGGTTTCCGATCGCACTCTGTGTGCCGTGAACCCGCCCGCTGAAGCGGGGCTCGTCCGGGGCGATCGGGCTTTTTGGTTGATTTTCCTGTGGCGGGGGGGGAAAAACGTGCGCATGAATCCCAAGCCAAGCGCAAAAAAGCCGGACCGTCGCGAATTTCTCAAGACTACCTCGAAAATTGCTGCCGTTTCGGCGCTGGCGGGCGTGGCCATCCCCGCCGTCCATGCCGCCGAGGACAACACCATCCGCCTCGCCCTGATCGGCTGCGGGGGGCGCGGCGGTGGGGCGGCGGCGAACGCGCTGGCGACCACCGGGGGGCCGGTCAAGCTGGTCGCGATGGCCGACATTTTTGAAGACCACATCAAGACCCATTATGACAGCCTGAAGAAGCAATTCGGCGCCAACGTGGACGTGTCGGACGACCACAAGTTCCTGGGCTTCGACGCGTTTACCAAGGCCATGGACTGCCTCAAGGGCTCTGACATCGCGATCCTGACCACGCCGCCCGCGTTCCGGTGGGTGATTTTCAAGGCCGCTATCGATCGCGGGCTCAATGTGTTCATGGAAAAGCCGGTGACCGTGGACGGTCCGACCACGCGCAAGATGCTCGCGCTGGCGGACGAGGCGCTGGAGAAGAACCTCAAGGTCGGCGTGGGGCTCATGTGCCGGCACTGCGTGGCGCGGCACGAGCTCTACGACCGCATCAAGATGGGCCAGCTCGGCGACATCATCGCGCTGCGCGCGTATCGCGTGCACGGCCCGGTCGCCCAGTGCTTCGTCCCGCCCAACCCGGGCAAGCTGAGCGAGGTCGCGTACCAGATCGCCAACTTCCACTCGTTCCTGTGGGCATCCGGCGGGCTCTTCTCCGACTTCTACATCCACAACATCGACGAGTGCTGCTGGATGAAGGACGCCTGGCCGGTCAAGGCGGAGGCGATGGGCGGCCGGCACTACCGCGGCGACATGATCGACCAGAATTTCGACGTTTACGACGTCGAATACACCTTCCCCGACGGCGCCAAGCTCTTCGTCCAGGGACGCTGCATCGACGGCTGCGCCAACCAGTTCGCCTCCTACGCCCACGGCTCCAAGGGCATCGCGCAGATCTCGATCAACGGCCACTCGCCGACTCACACCCGCATCTGGCGCGGCCAGCGCACCGATGGCAACCCGATCTGGGCCTACCCCCAGCCCGAGCCCAACCCCTACCAGGTCGAGTGGGACGACCTGATGAAGGCCATCCGCCAGGACAAGCCCTACAACGAGGTCCGCCGCGGCGCCGAAGCGAGCCTGGTCACGAGCATGGGCCGCATGGCGGCGCACACCGGACAGGTGATCACGCGCGACCAGATGCTCGCCTGCACGCACGAGTTCGCGCCCAACGTGGACAAGCTGACGATGGATGGCCCGGCCCCCCTGCTGGCCGACTCTGACGGCAAGTACCCTGTCCCGCAACCGGGGATCAAGAAGACGCGGGAGTATTGATTGGGAAGGCACGGAGGGACGAAGGGACGAAGGCACGGAGATGATGAAATCCAGATCACTGCTGGGCGCTGTCGTGCTTGCGGCGCTCTTTCTCGTTATTTCCTGCACGCAGAAGTCCGTCGCGCCCGCGCTGGTCATCGAGACCAGCTCGAGCTCCGCGAGCAGCGAGCGATCGCTCTCGGACGCGGCCGCCCCGGTCACGACCTCGCCGGCGCCGTCCCTCGTCATCGCCTCCACCGCGCCCACCGACGTCCTGGCGCGCATCCGCGACGAGAGGATGAACCGCTCGCAAGTGCCGCAGACGCTCTCGTATCTGACCGACGTGATCGGCCCGCGTCTGACCGGCTCGCCCAACCTCCGCCGCGCCAACGAGTGGACCCGCGATCGCCTCGCCTCCTGGGGCCTGGTGAACGCCCACCTCGAGGCCTGGGGCCCGTTCGGCCGAGGGTGGTCGCTCAAGCGCTTCTCCGCCCAGATCGTCGAGCCGCAGGACATCCCGCTGATCGCCTTCCCCAAGGCCTGGACGCCGGGCTTCGACAAGCCGATCACCGCCGACGTCGTTTACGTCCACGCGACGACCGAATCGGACCTGTCGCAATACCGCGGCAGCAAGCTCAAGGGGAAGATCGTTCTGGCCGGGCCCATCCGCGAGGTGCAGGCGCGGTTCGAGCCGATGGCGGTGCGCGTGACGGACCCAGACCTGTTGAAGCTCGCCAACGCCGAGGCGGGCACGTCATCCCCGCCGGGCCTGGCGCGCGCCGCCACCGCCGCCGAGCGCCGCGCCCAGTTCGGCCTCGCCCCGCTCGACCGCGCCGCCACGCGCCCGATCGCGACACAGCCTGCAACCACGCAATCGGCTCGCGGCGGCGGCCCGCGCGACAACACCCCCGCCGGCGCCGCGCGGCGCCTGGCCTTCGCCCGCCGACTGATGGAATTCCTGACCCAGGAAGGCGCCGCCGCGATCGTCAGCCCCAGCACGCAGGGGGATGGCGGCACGCTCTTCGTCGCGTCGATCACGATCCCGCAACCCGCCACGCAGCGGAGCGGCGGCCGCGCCGCCACGACCCGGTCCAGCACCCAGCCCTGGTCCAAGGACGCGGCCGCCACCGCCCCCCAGATCACCGTAGCCGCCGAGCACTACAACCGCCTGGTGCGGATGATCGAGGCCGGCGAAAAACTCCGCATGCAGGTCGACCTCCAGGTCCAGTTCCACGATGACGACCCGATGGCCTACAACACGGTCGCCGAAATCCCGGGGACCGACCTGAAGGACCAGATCGTCATGCTCGGCGCCCACATGGACTCCTGGCACAGCGGCACCGGCGCCACCGACAACGGCGCCGGGTGCGCGGCGGTCATGGAGGCCGTGCGGATCCTCAAGGCCAGCGGCGTCAAACCCCGCCGCACGATCCGGATCGCCCTGTGGACCGGTGAAGAAGAAGGCCTCTACGGTTCGAAGGCCTACGTCGCCCAGCACTTCGGCAAGTACGAGGACGTCGCCCCAACGACGCGCGCTGCGTCTTCCACTCGGAACTCGGCACCGGGAACTCGGAACTCTTCCTCGCGCCCGCCGCGCAAATTCCTCCCAGGTCCGGAGTACGACAACCTCAGCGCCTACTACAACCTCGACAACGGCGCCGGCAAGATCCGCGGCGTCTACCTCCAGGGCAACGACGCGGTGCGCTCCCTCTTCCGCAAGTGGCTCGCCCCCTTCACCGAGGAGGGCGCCGCGACGCTGACCAGCTCGAACACCGGCGGCACCGACCACGTCTCCTTCGACGCCGTG
>DATBFY010000516.1:0-6141 GCA_036558265.1 Tepidisphaeraceae bacterium
TCGCACCTCCAGGGTGGGCTGTGGGGAACTGGGAAAGCCGCTTCCGTTTATCCGTACGGCAGTGCCTGGGGGGCCAAATGCGGGCTCGAAATAATCAATGTGGGGCAACGGGCAGGACTGGGGATCGCTTGCGGTTACACCGCTGATAGCCGATGCGCCACCCGTTTGCCCCAATGGCGATGAGCAGGGAGTTTCGGGCGGGTCGCTGTTCCCATCATTGTCGCCGTTGCTATCCCCAGGTGTGGCAACCGTCACGCGATTGATTGGATTTGAACCCGCCGTCGCCGACACCGCCGCCGTCACCACTACCGTGCTCAATGCCCCCGCGCCTAGGTGTGGATTCGTGGCTGCGTACACGCATGTCACCACCTGCCCTGCTGCTAAACACGACCACCCCGTACCATAGCTCGGCGCCGGAGGACTCGCCACAAAACTCAGCCCCGGGGGCAGCGTATCGGTAACCGTGATCGCACCGGTCGTCGGCCCCAGACCGCTGTTCGTGACAGTGATCGTATAGGTCACGTTCGTCCCAGGGGTGAAGGTCCCGCTGTGTGTCTTGCCAACCGATAGATCAGGAGGTTGGGGTGACGATACCGTGAAGTCCGAGCTACTTGTCGCCGTCCCGCAGGGCGTCGTCACGCTGATCTTGCCCGTCGTCGCTCCCTGCGGCACCTTGGCCACGATCTTGTTCGCCTCGACCGTCAGCAGGTCGGCACTCCCCACGGTCGTCGTGTTGAACTTCACCGTCGGGGGCGCTTGCGGGGCAGGCCCAAAGGTGAAGGTGCTCCCGTTGATCGTCACCTGTTGCCCGACTATTAGGCCAGAGGATGGATCAAACCCGCTGATCGTCGGAGGAAGGCACGAAACCCTTCTCAGATCTATGTCGATGGTTCGAGTAATAGTTCCCGCATTTGGAGTCCAGAACGAGTTAAGTGCGTAGTGAGTGGTTGCCGTATTGGTATAAAGGATGCGATCTGGGTCAGAGGACTGCACCAAACGGTTCACAATGTCGAACGTCGGAACAAGGGTTTCGCCCCCAATCGACGCTGCTCCACCCGGAGAATTGAATTCGACGATGCTCGAATCAGAGCGGCATAGCGACCCGCCTGAGTAAAGTTCAATAGTTGAAGGCCCAGCTACGTGGTAAGTAATCGGAACTTGTGACCGGCTCGCCGTAATGCTGTAAGATCCTTGTCCTATTTCGTTGATGGAAATTGACGGGTTTGGAATGAAAAAGTTAACAGCAGCGTCTCTAGTGTTTGTATCTACTCGTCTGTCTGGGGATAGACAGCTACCTCCGGGCGATAACGGGATAACCTGAACGAGATGTTCATGGAATGTGGAATCGACCTTCGCCGTCTTCGCGCTTACTCCGACCGTGTAGACAACTTGGGACGTCATGGTTTGTGTCATATCAGCAATAGCAACGTGAAGTACTTGTTCGACATGGTCTACGAGATTGAACGTATCGGTCAGCGTGATGGTTCCGACCCAGGATTGCGACGCCTGTGCGGTGGCTGGAGGTACCTCCGCAGTCGGAAAGTTCGCGAGCGAGAGGCCAAGCAGGGTGAGGAGGACAACAGCGAGCAGCGGGATGTCGCTGCGCCAATGATTCAACCCGCCGTTGGCAGCGGTGAGGGAAAATCGAGTGGCCCGCATCCTGGCCACCCTTACTGCAATACTAGGATCCTTTGGCGTTGTAGGCTCCAATCGGGACCACCACATCCGACCGCCTCCATTTGCCCAGATTGGCCTGTACCGCTGTGCGGGCGTTGCAAAGGTTCTCAGCACGTGCAGACACATCCCGACAACGAGGGTGACTCCCCAGGTTCCCGATACTCCACTTTTCGTTAGTGTGCCGACATTAAGCTGGGTACATTCAGACCTCGCGCCGTTGGATGTAGGAAGAATTCGAAGTATGCGACGCCGTCGTTGGAACATTGCTGAGCGCCCTCGACCATTGAGGCGGTCCGCCCCCCTGTAGTCCCCGCCGCGAGCTCGTTGGCCTGCCAACTGTTTCAGAACGCAACGATTAGCGCTCGTCGCGACGGGACTCTAGCTCCGCCGACGCCCGCCTGCAAGCTGATCGGACGTGCGTCGCGCGTGGCAAGACCAGGACAAGGAACAAACCTGGAATCGTCAGGCGGATCTAGCGATCTCTCACGGTTATGGCCAGGCGTCGGCCGCCCGGCCGGCCTCAGAGCACCACTCGGCGTCGTACGAACCTACGTCGCAGGCGGCGACATCCACGCCTGCGAATGGACCGGAGAGGCGAAAGGTGGAATGACGATGGAGATTTGCGACGACAGTACCGTTGGCCTCCGGTCGTACGCGGGCCAGCCCTTGAGCACGGGATGTTCCGAGGTGTAACGTTGAGCCGCCGCGGAGAGCCGTGAGGATTGGCAACCGCGCGCTTGGGGCTGCCGGATTGAAAGTCAGGGGAACGGGGCGCTACTGGCTGCTAGGTGCTCTGCTTGTCGTTGGGCTGGTATCAGTCCCCGTGGCGCGCGGCCAGCAGCCTGCACAGCCCGTGTCCCCGAGCTGGACGCAGCTCGCGCCCGCTGGGGGTCCGCCTCCCGCTCGTACCAGCTCCGAGCGCGCGGTGGCATACGACTCGGACAGCAACCGGCTCATTCTCTTCGGCGGCTCGCCAACGCTGGGAGGCGGACTCAACGATCTCTGGGTGCTGGTCGGGGCTGATGGAACCGAGGGCACGCCGCAATGGCTACAGCTTGCCACCATCAACACGCCGGCTCCCCGTAAGGCCCACGCAGCAGCGTACGACGCAGCGAACAACCGCTTGATCGTCTACGGGGGGTGCCTGGGCCTGTGCACGCCGATCGACGACGGCGTCTACGTGCTCAGCAATGCGAATGGCCTGGGCGGCACGCCGATCTGGGAGAAACTGAATCCCGGTGGCCCGGCGCCACCAGTGCGAAACGGGCACACTGCGGTCTACGATCCGAGTAGCAATCGCTTGATCGTCCACGGCGGCGCCAACTGCTGCGGTGGACGATTTGCCGATACGTGGGTCCTCACGAATGCCAACGGCCTGGGAGGCCCGCCGGCCTGGGAGCCACTCTTCCCCGCCAGTCTGCCTCCCGTTCGCGTCGGTCACAGCGCCGTATACGACCCAAGCAGTAACCGCATGATCGTCATGGGTGGGGCATCAGGCGGCTCCTTTGCGGGCGGGTATCTCGACGACGTCTGGGTGCTGGCCAATGCGAACGGGCTCGGGGGCCAACCCGAGTGGACCCAGCTCGCCCCGGGCGGAACGCCGCCCGCGTCGCGAGCCCAGCACGCCGCAGTCTACGACGCCGCGACCAATCGGATGATCGTCTTCGGCGGCAGCCGAACTTCGAGCGGCGGCAACGCCGAGTTTCTCGACGACGTGTGGATTCTCAACAACGCGAATGGGCTCGGCGGCCCGCAGGCCTGGAGCCGGTCCAGCGCCTCGGCCGGACCGTCGGCGCGAACGGGAGCCCACGCCGTGTACCACCCCTCGACCCAGCGTCTGGTCGTGTTCGGGGGAGCGAACCTGATCAGCCCGCTCGTCGACACCTGGGTTCTCGCCGGAGCGACGGAGAACGGCCCGCCACCGCAGCTTCCGACCCCGATGCCGCGCGCAACCCCCCTGCCGGCGCCGCCCCTCCTCCGTCCGGGAGACGTCATTGTGGTGGACACCAGCGCATTCGGCGGCACCGGCGGGATCATTCGGGTCGACCCGGTGACGGGCGCCCAGGCGCCGATCTCCGGGGGCGGCAACTTCGTCAAGCCGAGCGGCGTGGTGGTCGCGCCGAGCGGCGACATCTACGTAGCCGATGTGGACGCGTTTGGCGGCTCGGGCGGTGTTATTCGAGTCGACCCGCGGACGGGGGCGCAGACGCCAATCTCGGCCGGTGGCCGCTTCGTCGAGCCCTTCGGCATCGCGCTGTCCCCGGAGGGAGATCTTCTTGTCGCCGATGCGGCCTCCTTCGGCGACAACACGGGCGCCATTATTCGGGTCGACCCCTCGACCGGCGCTCAGACTGAGATCTCGTGGGGTGGGCGTTTTGTGGACCCGGTTGCGGTCGCAACCGGAGCCAACGGCACCGTGTTCGTGGCCGATTTCAACGCTCCCGAGGCTGGTGGGGTGTTCCGCATCGACGTCGCGACCGGCGCGCAGACGCCGCTCGCCGGGGCGGAGCCATTGCAGCCGACTGGGATCGCCGTTGGACCACACGGCGAGATCCTCGTCGCGGACAGCTTCGAGCGGACCAGTGCGTGCCTCATCGGCTGCGGGGGCGTCTTCCGCATCGATCCGGTGACCGGTGCCCGCAGCAGGGTCTCGACGGGCGGAAATTTCGCACGGCCGCGCGCGCTCGTCGTCGACGCCAGTGGGCTCATTCTCGTGGTCGACGGGCTCGCGCTCGGCGGCGGCGCCGTGATTCGCGTCGATCCGGTGAGCGGTGCCCAGGCACCGCTCGCCTCCGGCGGCTACTTCGTTAGCCCAACCGGCATCGCTATCGTGCCGGATGCCAGGCTACTGCCCGGCGGCCCGCCAGCTACCTCGACGGGCCCGCAGGCGCCTGGGAGTGCGGCGCTGCTCCCGGTCGGCGTCGGCTTCGCCCTGCGGGCCGATTTGCCCACGCTCACCTGGGCTGCCACGCCAGCATCGAGTGGGCCGCGCATCGCGCGCTGGTCCGCCGAAGGCTTGACCATCCTCCCCCGAGGTGACGCCCCATTGCCGCCCGACGCCACCACCTTCCGCGATGAATCTGCCCCGGCTGACCTCGCGCGCTGCTACGCCGTCTTCTCGGCCACAGAAGGGACCGTCACCGACCTCTCCGACGTGCTCTGCCTCATTCCAAGCTCGGCTCCGTCGGCCGAGGCCCCTGGGCAGTTCTCCCTCCAATCGCGAGGGCCCGGCGCGGCTTCGCTAACCTGGGGCGGGCCGCCCTGGCAGACGGCGTTTCGTCTCGACGTGCTGTCCCTCGACGCATCGGTAGTCCGCACGCAGATGCTGGTCAACGCCGAGCGTGCCACCGTCGACGAGCTGGCCGACACCCCGACATGCTACCGCCTGGAAGTGCTGAGCGGCTCCGACGTGCTCGGTACCACCGATCTGCTCTGCATTATTCCCACGGGAGCGATTCTCACCGCTTCGCGCGGCGCGATTCAGTCGCTCCGCGACGCCGACCCGATCGTGATGCAGGTCCTGGGCGCCGCGGAGCGACTCCGCCTTACCAGCAGGTAGTTTCAGTCTGTGCGCTCGCGTGCGCATGCCAATCAGTATCCGAAGAGGGGCCGGCGGCGAGTTGCCGTCGGCCCACTCGACCAATCAGCAGCGCACGGGGAAGGTCATGGTGGCCGTCGCGATGTGCCCTGTGACGCCGGCCTGATCGAGGTTGGCGCCGTTGCTCGCGGTCGCGAAGCAACCCACAGCATTGCTGAGCTGCATCTGATACGTGAACGTGTGAACGCCGGTTCCCAGGCTGCCGAGCGTGAAGGCGTACTCCACCCGGTTCGGCTGGTTCGCCACGAGAGTGGGAGGCGTGCCAAGGGGTGCGCCATCGAGGACAGCGCTCCCCGAGACGTACTGGGTGGCAGGCGCCTGCCCGACGTTGGAGAGCGTATCGTCGAGGGTCAACCCGTTACGGGGCCCTCCGAGGATGATCTTCACTGTGAAGCTCACCACGCCGCCGACGAGCGCCGGATTCGGGGTTTCGAACTTCTCCACTTTCACGTAGTTGGCCCCAAGGGGCCCGAGAAAGATCCCCTCTTCGTTCGTGCCTACGTAGCTGCCGGCGCCGGCCGTGCTGTCGCCGCCAATGGCATACAGCCGCCCGTTGGAAGCGGCTGTTGCGCCCAACGACGTGCGGGCGACGGTGAGGCTGGTCTGCGTGGCCCACGTGTTCGTCGCCGGGTCGTATTCCTCCACGGTGTTGACGACGCTCGCACCTACCGACCCGCCGATCGCGTAGATCTTGCCATTGCTCGCAGCCGCGACCGCCAGGCCGGCCCGCGCCGTCGGCATGTTGGCCCTCGTCGCCCACGTGTCCGTGGCCGGGTCGTACTCCTCCACCGTTGCCAGAATGCCCGGGCCGCTCGCCGGGTTGCCGCCGATGGCGTAGAGCTTCCCGTTGTTGGCCGCGGCGAGAC
>DATBFY010000517.1:0-10700 GCA_036558265.1 Tepidisphaeraceae bacterium
CCCCATCAGCCGCCCGAGCAGCTTCTTCGCGTACATCGCGGCGCGCTCGCGCAGCTCGCCCTCGTCCACCTCGTCGTCCCACCCCAGCTCGGGGATGCGGGTGATCTGCCGCCCTTCGTCGGGCTTGAGCACCATCCACGCGCACGCCTTGATCAGCTCGTCCTTGTCCACCTCGCTCTTGAGCTTGTCGAACACGACGAACGCCGTCTCCCCCTCGAACTCGCTGTGGATCATGTCCGCCAGGCAGCAGACGGTGAGCAGGTTCCGCACCCGCTGGGGCACGTTCTCCTCCCGCGCGCCGGCCCAGTCGTTGAGCTTGGCGGTCCAGTCGTCCAGGCGTTTGCGCGAATCGTTGTCAAGGTTGTCCAGGTCGGCCGCAAGAGGCGTGATGAAGCCGCTGTCGTCCTGCACGTCGTCGTAGCTGATGCCGTCGATGTCCTTCTGAGTGATCTGCTCGACCGACGTTTTGGGCTTTTTCGCGGCCGCCGCGGGCTGCGTGGCGGACTTCGGCTGCGTCGCGGGTTTGGGCGATTCGGCGGCGCGCGCGAGCGGACAGAACAGGATGCAGACGACGACGACGGCGAAGTAACGCATAATCGAGATCCGAACCAAAGAGACTCGCGTGCAGCGCAAGCACACGTGCTACGAACATTATAGTTACGAACCGCCCGCGTTGTTCGCGCACGTGACGGGAGGCTCGGATTGAGGGTCGGCGAAGTCCCTACGGACGCATCGCCGCACGCACCGTCCCCTCTTCCAGGTCGCGCTTGATGGCGAACCCGGCCCGTTCGGCCAACCGCTGCATTTCCATATTCTCCGGCAAAATATCGGCGGTCAGGCAGGCGACCTTCTCGTCCCGCGCGATCTGGACCAGCATGGACAGCAGTTTGCTTCCCAGGCCGCGATTCTGCCAGAGGTCGCTGACCAGCAGGGCGAACTCGGCGTCCCCCGTGCCCGGCACCTTCGACAGCCGCGCGACCGCCGTAATTTCCGGTTCCCCGCTGGCCGGATCGCGGTGCTCGCCCACCAGCGCCAATTCGCGATCGTAGTCGTTGAAGCAGACCCGCAGCAGGCGCTCGTGTGCCACGCGCTGGTTCAGTTTCATTGCGGCAAAGTAGCGCAGCCGCACGCTCCGCTCCGACAGGCCCTGGTGGAACTTGACCAGCAGCGACTCGTCCTCGGGACGGATCGGGCGGATCTCCAGTTCCGTGCCGTCCCTGGCGGCGAAGCGGGTGACGTATTGAAGGGGATAGGGACGGATCGCGAGCCTGGGAAGCTGGTGCTCGGCGACGTCCTTTCCATAAAGCAGGACGCGCGCGTCCAGCGCAATGAGATGGTCGCTCGACGCGAGCAGCGGGTTGATGTCGATCTCCTTCACCCACCGCTGCTCGACGACCAGCCGGCTGAATCGCACCAGCAACTGGTCGAGCGCCGCCAGGTTCACCGGCGCTCGCCCGCGCACCCCCTTGAGCGCCTTGTAAATGCGCGTCTGCTCCATCATCCGCCGCGCCAGCGTGGCGGTCAGCGGTGGGAGGCCCAGTGACCGGTCGTTATACACCTCCACCAGTTGCCCGCCCGAACCGAACAGAAGCACCGGTCCGAACTGCGCGTCGGGGCTGGCGCCGACGATCAGCTCGTACGCGTCCGCCAGCTTGACCATCGGCTGCACCGTCACGCCATGGAAATGCTCAAGCCCGGCGCGCTTCGCGACCGACTCGCGGATCTCGACGAACGCCCGGGCGACCTCGGCCTTGTCCTCGAGGGCGAGCTTGACCCCGCCGACGTCCGTCTTGTGCGTGATCGTCTGCGAGTGCATCTTGAGGACGACCGGATAGCCGATCGACTCCGCCAGCGCTTGCGCCGAATCGACGTCGGGCGCGATCTCCATCCGCGTGGTGGGGATGCCGTACGCCGCCAGCAGCCGCTTGGATTCCACCTCGTCCAGGAGGGTGCGGCCCTGGTTGCGCACCGCGTCGATCAGCCGCGCCCCCTGCTCTCGCGCGCGATCCAGTTCCTCGTCCCTCGGATCGAACGACGGCGTCTCGTACAGCCCGCGCAGGTTGTACGTGTACCGCCACATGTAGTTGAACGCCCGCGCGGCCCGGTCGGGGTAGGCGAAGGTCGGGATGTTCCCGCGGTTGAGGATCGCGATGCCCGCCTCCACCTGCGGGCCGCCCATCCAGCTCGCGATCACCGGCTTGCCCTCGATCCGCGCGTACTGCACGAGTCCCTGGGCGGTCTGCGTGGGATCGGTCATGTCCTGCGGGGTGAGGATCACCAGGAGGCCGTCGGTGTTCGGATCTCGCGCGGCGATCTCCAGCGCCCTGGCGTAGCGGTCCGGGCCGGCGTCGCCCAGGATGTCGATCGGGTTGCCGCGCGACCAGTGGGCGGGAAGCAGGTCGTTAAGCTCCCGGGTCGTCTGCTCGGACAGACCCGCGAGTTCCCCGCCCCCGCTGATCAGCGCGTCGGTCGCCAGCACCCCCGGGCCCCCGGCGTTGGTCAGGATCGTCAGCCTCGGGCCCACGGGTCGGGGCTGCCGCGAGAGCAGCTCGGCCATGTCGAACACCTCGGCGATCGACTCCACGCGCAGCACGCCCGCGCGCCGGAACGCCGCGTTCAGCACCTCGTCCGAGCCGGTCAGCGCGCCGGTATGACTGGCGGCGGCCTTGGCGGCGGCGTCGGTGCGTCCGGCCTTGATCACGATGATGGGCTTGGACAGCGACACCTCCCGCGCCGCCGACAGGAACCGCCGCGCATCTCCCACCGATTCCATGTAGATCACGATGCTCTGGGTCCGCGGATCGTTCCCCAGGTAGTCGATCAGGTCGCCCCATCCCACGTCCAGCATCGACCCGGTCGAGACGATCGCGGAAAACCCCACCAGCTCGCGGAAGCCCCAGTCCAGCACGGCGGTCAACAGCGCCCCCGACTGACTGATGAAGGCCACGTTTCCCGGCCGCGCCATCCCCTTGGCGAACGTGGCGTTCAACCCGGTCAACGGGTTCATCACCCCCAGGCAGTTGGGCCCGGTGATCCGCATCCGTCCGCGCTTGGCCTGTTCCTCGATCTGGCGTTCCAACTCCTGCCCGGGCACGCCCAATTCCTTGAAGCCGGCGGAGATGATGATCGCCGCCTTCACGCCGGCATCCACGCACTGCCCGATGATCCCGGGAACGACCGGCGCGGGCGTCACCACCACCGCCAGGTCCACCTTCGCCGGCACCTGGTTGATCGTCGGATACGCCTTGATCCCCAGCACGCTCGCACGCTTGGGATTGACCGGGAAGACCGTCCCCCCGAACGGGTTGCCCACCAGGTTCCACAGCAGCGTCCGCCCGACCGAGTTGGGCGCCTCGGTCGCGCCGATGACCGCCACGTTTGCCGGCTTGAAGAACGCGTCGAGCGGCTGGCGCTCCTGCCGAAACACGTCGTGCGCGAGGTCCGTCGTCCGAGGGGCGGTCTGGCTCGAATCCATTGGGGTCGCAGCTCCTTCGAAGTGCTGACCCTATGGCTCGGACGCCCGGTACACAAGCGCCCGTCGCGCCGTCACTGACTCGACTTGACGATCAGGTCGTTCAGCCGCCTCGTGAAGCCGGCGACGTCGTCGATCTTGCTGCCCTCGGCGATGACGGCCTGCTCATAAAGGAGGCGGCCGAAGCTGTCGATGCGGTCGTCGGCCGGGCTCTTCTCGAAGAGGGACAACAGTGACGTGACGGCGGGATGCTCGGGGTTGATCTCGAGGATGCGCCTGACCTCGGGTAGCTCGGCGCCGCGGCCGGCGCGCTTCATCAGGCGCTCGAAGTGGGCGCTGACGCCGTGCTCGTCGGCGACCAGGACGGCCGCCGACTCCTTCAGGCGTCCGGAGAGGCGGACCTCCTTCACGGGGAGCTTTGCCCCCAGTACCTTCAGCAGGGCGTCGAACTTCGCGTCCTCCTTCTTCTCGACCTGCCCGCGGTCGGCAGCCTGGAGCCGCTTGCCCTTGTACTCCGACAGCGCGGACATGACGAACTCATCGATCGGCTCGACCAGGAGCAGCACGTCCTCGCCTCTGGCCTTGAACGATTCGAGGTAAGGGGAGTTCTCGATCTGCGCGCGCGACTCGCCGATCAGATAATGGATTTCCTTCTGCTCGGCCGGCATCGCTTCGACGTATTTGGCGAGCGTCGTATACTCGCCGGGCCTTGTCTTCGTGCTCTCGAACAGCAGCAAATCCGCTAGGCGTTCCTTGTTCGACCAGTCCTGCGGGATGCCCTCCTTGAGCGTCGCGCCGAACTCCCTGTAGAACTTGAGATACGTCTCGTACTCGGCCTCCTTCATCTCCTCCAGCGTCTTGAGCACGCGGTTCACGAGGTTCGACCGGATCTTCGCCAGCAGCGGGTGGTGCTGGAGCGTCTCGCGGCTGACGTTGAGCGGCAGGTCGGCCGAATCCACCACGCCCTTGACGAAGCGCAGCCACGTCGGCAGCAGATCCTCGC
This sequence comes from Tepidisphaeraceae bacterium, assembly GCA_036558265.1. Classification (GTDB taxonomy): domain Bacteria; phylum Planctomycetota; class Phycisphaerae; order Tepidisphaerales; family Tepidisphaeraceae; genus RYN-433. The sequence continues at coordinate 4,476 of DATBFY010000517.1, forward strand.
ACTCGTGCGTGATCAGGACGCGCTTGACGTAGAGGTCCAGGCCGGATTTGGGCTCGCGGTAGAAGAAGTCCATCGGCCGATGCGCCGGGACGAACATCAGGGCCTTGAACTCGGCCACGCCGCCCTCGGCCGAGACGTGGATGACCTTGAGCGGGTCCTCCGAATCCCGCGCGATCGTCTTGTAAAACTCGTTGTATTCCTCCGCCTTGACCTGGCTCTTCGCGCGGAGCCAGATCGCCTGACGAGAATTGAACGTCTCTTCCCGCTTCTCATCTTTCGCTTCCGGATTCTCGACCTCCATCACGATCGGGTGCTCGATGAAGTCGGAGTACTGCTTGACGACCTGCCGCAAACGCCACGGGTCGAGGAATTCCCTGGCGTCCCCGTCGCGCAGGTGGAGCGTGACATCCGTGCCGCGCGACGGGCGCTCGGCGTGCTCGACCGTGAATTCCCCCTGCCCGTCGGACTCCCAGCGCACGGCCCGGTCGGCCGGCACGCCCGCGGCGCGCGACAGGACGGTCACGCGATCGGCGACCATGAACGCGGAGTAAAACCCCACGCCGAACTGGCCGATCAGCTCGGGCCGATCCTGGGCGTCGGCCTGCTTGAGGTTCTCGATGAACGCCCGCGTGCCCGAGCGCGCGATCGTGCCCAGGTCCTGCACGACGGCCTCGCGGGTCATCCCGATGCCGTTGTCGCTGATCGTCAGGGTGTTCTTATTCCGGTCCGCGGTCAGGTGGATCTTGAAATCGGTGTCGCCCTCGAGCAGCTCGGGGCGCTTGAGTCCTTCGAAGCGCGCCTTGTCGATCGCATCGGCGGCGTTGGAAACCAACTCGCGGACGAAGATCTCCCGCTTGGTGTAGAGCGAGTGGATGATCAGATCCAGAAGCTGTTTGAGCTCGGTCTTGAACTCCATCCGTTGTGGGGCATCGGTGGTGGCGCTGGACATAACCTTCCTGCGTAGAATTACACGTGTGCGGGGACCGCCACCCGATCATACAAAAGGCGTTCCAGCGGCGTCCGCATGTAAGTTGCCGCCGGTCAGAGATTTGGAACGCCCCTGGCGGTCGCATCGACTGTCGGATTGACCTGGGACGACCGAGCCTTTGCCGTTTTGGCAGAGGACGCGCACGTGGCACGGGCGGCTCGCCCGTGTTCTCGCGCCGCGCAAGCGCCGTCTCTCTCATCCGGCGCGCCCGCCCGCGCGCGCCTGAAACTTCCCGCTCCCCGCCGCGTCCAATTCTCTCGTTCGATCCTACAGGACACGACGAACAATTCCGCATCCAACACTGGGAGGTTCCGCATGACGCAACAAAGCCGCCGCGCTTCTCGTTCGCGCTCGCCGATCCTGGGATTTACGCTCATCGAGCTGCTGGTCGTCATCGGGCTGCTGGCGCTGCTGGTCAGCGTGCTGCTCCCCACGTTGAGTCGGGCGCGCAGCTCGGCGATGAAAAGCAGGCTGAATGCCGCGACGGTGACCGAGGGAAATGTTGCCCGCTCGGCTGACATGGCCCCCGACCAAACCGTCGGCGCAAATCCCGCCAACGGCGGCTCAACCCGGGGCGCGACCCAGCCCAGTCCACTTCCCCTCGCCACCGTCAAATCATTCTCCGCCAAAGTTGACCTCACGCCGCGCCTGTCGGTCGGCACCGCCGAGCCCGAATCGATCTACGAAGCCCGGTTCACCGCTACCCTGACCGCTTCCGCCCCCTCCGATGCGCGAGACGCGAAGTGCGAGATCCACCTGCCCCTGCCCCCGCAGATCATCTCGCTGGCCGATCTGTCGGTAAGCGTCAACGGCGAGCCGTCCGACGCGGTCGCCCTGCGCGACGCCACGCTCGTCTGGACCGGCACGCTCCCCACCGTCGCCGTGCCGATCCAGTTTACCTACGCGGCCGTCGGCAAAGGCCTCTACGAGCTGCACACGCCGCCCGGACGGATCCTCGACACCTTCAACTTGGACCTGGTCGCCAACGGATCCGACGTCCGCATGCTCGAGCTGTCGCTCCAGCCCACAAAGCTCAGGCGCACCTCCGCTCAGACCACCTACACCTGGAACTACCAGCGCCTGATGTTCGGTCGCCCGATCGCCCTGGACGTGCTGGGCGTCGCGCCCATCGACCGCCTGGGCGAGCTGCGCTGGCTCGGGCCGCTGTCGGTGATCGTGTTCGGACTGATCGTCGGCCTCTACGCCCACGCGCACGCGCTGGTCCGCTTTGACCGCTGGATGCTCCTCTTGACGCTGGGCGCGTTCACCGGCGCGTATCCGCTGATGTACTTCGCGCAGGAATTCATCCCCCTCAACGTCGCGATCGCCGCCAGCGCCGGCGTCGTCATCGGCCTGATCACCGCCCGCGCGTGGCGCGTGATCGGCATCCGCCACACGCTGGTCGGCGTGACCATCCCGGCGATCGCGACGATGGCCGTCGCGCTCTACACGGCCACCCGCCCGCAGTACCAGGGCCTGTGCCTCACCGCCGCCGCCATCGCCCTGTTCCTGGTCGCCATGAGCCTGATCCCCCGGCTGGGGCGGGAGCTTGGCGCAACGGTCTCCCTGACCCCGACGCCTCATCCGGGCTGAGTTCGCAGCGTAAGCGGCGGAGCGAATGATATAATCCACGGTCTATGGCCCAGCAACGATCGGGGAAAAGCCCGTTTCCGGGGATGGATCCGTATCTCGAGCAACGTTGGCGTGACGTTCACGCGTCGTTGATCGCATATACGAGGGACGCCCTGCAGCCGCAGCTTCCCGATGACCTGGTCGCGCGGATCGAGGAAAACGTGCACCTGGACGTCGAGGGAGCCGCAGTGGGCCAACGGAACCCCGACGTCTACGTCGTCGAGAGCCCGGTGCCCTGGGAGAGCCGTTCGGTCGCAGAGACGTCCGCCTCAATCCAGCCCGTTCTTCTTGAGCCGGACACCGATCCGCTCGTCGAGCGCCACATCGAGATTATCGAAGCGGGCGGCGGTCGCGTCATCACCGCGATCGAGATCCTCAGTCCCTGGAACAAGCTGGACGGCTCGGGGACGGAACGGTACCTGCACAAGCGAGAGCAATACCTCGCGAGCCGGACAAATCTCGTCGAGGTGGACCTGGTACGGGCAGGCAAGTGGTGGACGATGGTTTCCTTTTACCGCGTGCCGGAAGAGCACAGAACGATATACCGCGTCACGGTGAAGCGGGCAGCGGTCGGGAAACTGGAACTCTACCCGATCACATTGCGGGATCGGTTGCCCCACATCGCCGTGCCGCTTCGCAAAGGAGAGGCGGACGTAACGCTGGATCTGCAGGCGCTGGTCGAACAGGTATATCGCAACGGGCGATATGATCGGACGGATTACTCGAAACCTTGCGAACCGCCCCTGGACGCGGACGAACGACTGTGGGCGGATGAACTACTCAAGGCCGCCGCGCGACGATAGGTCACAACGCGCGAGCGCCGTACCCAGCGAACCGGTGGTACCGGTCAAAGTACCTCGAAAAAGTCATTCCCCTTATCATCCACCACGATAAACGCCGGAAAGTTGACGACCTCGATCTTCCGGATGGCTTCCATCCCCAGCTCCTCAAAATCCACCAGCTCCACCTTTTTGATATTCGACTGCGCCAACACCGCCGCCGGCCCCCCGATGCTCCCCAGGTAAAACCCGCCGTGCTTCCGGCACGCCTCGGTCACCGCCTTGCCCCGGTTGCCCTTGGCGATCATCACCATGCTCCCGCCGTGGGACTGAAATAGATCCACGAACCCGTCCATCCGCCCCGCCGTCGTCGGGCCGAACGAGCCGCTGGCCATCCCCTCGGGCGTCTTCGCCGGCCCGGCGTAATAGATCGGGTGATCCTTGAAATACTCGGGCATCGGCCTGCCCGCATCAAGTAGTTGCCTGATCCGCGCATGCGCCGCATCCCGCGCCACGATCAACGTGCCCGTCAGCTCCAGCCGCGTCTTCACCGGGAACTTGCCCAGGACCTTCCGCACCTGCGCCATCCCCGCGTTCAAATCGATCCGCACCGGCGGCGCCAGCTCCGGCGCCTGCGCCGGCAGGTACTTCTCCGGCTGCGTCTCGAGCTGCTCGAGAAACACGCCCTCGCGCGTGATCTTCGCCCGGATGTTGCGGTCCGCCGAGCAACTCACCCCCAGCGCGATCGGGCAACTGGCCGCGTGCCGCGGCAACCGGATCACGCGCACGTCATGCGCGAAGTACTTCCCGCCGAACTGCGCCCCGATCCGGCTCTCCTGCGCGATCTTGAGGATCCGCTCCTCCCACGCGCGGTCGCGAAACGCCCGGCCCCCCGCCGACCCACTCTCCGGCAAACCATCCAGCGATCCCGCCGTCGCCAGCTTGAGCGTCTTCATACAGCCCTCCGCGCTCGTCCCGCCGACGACGACCGCCAGGTGATACGGCGGACAGGCGCTCGTACCGATCTCCTTCAATTTCGACCGGACGAACGCTTCAAAATCCCGCTCGTTCAGCACGGCCGGCGTCTGCTGAAAAAGGTACATCTTGTTCGCGCTGCCGCCCCCCTTGGCGACGAACAGGAAGTGGTACTCCCGGGCGTGATCGGCGTGCGACTCGGCGTACAGGTCGATCTGCGCCGGTAAGTTCGTGCCCGTGTTCTTCTCCTTGAACATCTCGAGGGCAGCAATCTGCGAGTAGCGCAGGTTCCGCTCCTGGTAGCATTCGAAGACCCCGCGCGACAGCGCCGCGGCGTCGTCCGCATCCGTCAGCACGTACCGCCCCTTCTTCCCGACGATCGTGGCCGTCCCCGTGTCCTGGCAGCTCGGCAGCTTGCCGTGCGCCGCGACCACCGCGTTCTGCAAATGCGTGTAAAGTACGAACCGGTCGTTGTCGCTCGCCGCCGGATCCTTTAATTCCTCCGCCAACTGCCGCAGGTGCGCCGGCCGAAGGTAGAACGACACGTCCATGAACGCCTGCTTCGCCAGCCGCGCCAGGGCCTCGGGTTCGACCTTCAGAAACGTCCGCCCGGCGGCCTCGATCGTGCTCACCCCATCAGTGGTCAGCAGGCGATAGGGCGTGGCATCGCGGGCGAGTTGGAAGGTGGGTTCGTAGCTGAATTCGGGCATGTCGCGGAGGGTAGCGGTTACCGATTCGCGCGTCCAATTCGAGCACGCCACCTCAAACGAAGCGCCGAATGGGCGTCTTACGCAGCACCGCCACCACCCCGCACGCGACCGCGAACACCACCACCGCCCGCACCCATGCAGGCCCCGCCAGCACCCGATTGAGCACCATCAGCACCAGCGGGTGCACCAGGTAAACCCCCAGGCTCAGCGGCGCCAGGACGCGCGCGATCGGCCCCGCCGCCACCGGCCGCAACATGGCCCAGGCAACCAGCGGCACCGCCAGCGCATACTCGAGTGCCGGCCCGCGCGGATCGATTACCGCCGCCAGCGCGCACCCCGCCAATGCCCCCGCGCAAACCATCGCCAGAAACCGGCCGCGACCCGCCGCGACCGCCAGCGCGATGCCCAGCGGCAGCGACGGCAGCGCATCGATCCACTGCGGCCAGGGCGCAACCAACCCGCCAAATCCCGGCATCGATCGCACCACGCACGCCCCGGCCAGAAGCGCGCCCGCCGCCGCGAGTAATCCCCCAATCGCCACCGCCGGCCGCAAACGCCAGACCGGCCCGCCCAGCGGCAGCAGCGCGACGCCCCCCAGAAACGCGAACGGCAAAAACCACAGGTGAATCGTCCCGCCCACCAGCAGGCTCGACGCGCTCAACCCCAGGTCGTGAGGCGTGACTCCCGCCCCCGCATGCAGCCGCGGCAGCAGGTAATTCAGCAGGTACACCGCCGACCAGAACAGCCACGGCATCAGCAACCGACCGGCGCGGCGCCGCACCTGCTCGCCCCACCCGCGCGACTGCGCCCCCGACCACCCCAAAGCCGGCACCAGCAGCAGGAAGACCATCAGCCCGGCGAGCCCCACCTTGGCGCACCAGTGGTCGCCGCAGGTGTGGAACAGCACGATGCCGAAACACGCCCACCCGCGCAGCGCATCGATCCGCCCCAGGCGCTCGCGCGCGCCCGCGGCGCCGGCACCGGCGGCGGGCGCGATCACCGGGCCCAATAATTCTCGAGATTCGGTCGAGGTGACGTCCACGACTGTCAGGGCGGATCCGGCGGAAAGGGCTTTGAGCAACATCGGCTGTTCACGAACCGGGCCTGAATCGCGACCCGTCGGTCGGACGCTCATCCCGGG
>DATBFY010000518.1:0-2890 GCA_036558265.1 Tepidisphaeraceae bacterium
GGCTGCCGATACGCTATCCGGGCGAATCCCTGGTCCTGGCCAGACCCCAACCGGAGCCGACGAAGGGACTTGAACCCATAACCGGCGGTTTACAAAACCGCTGCTCTACCAATTGAGCTACGTCGGCGCGCCAAGATCAAAGTATACAGGGGTCAGCGGCATTTTCAGCAACGCTCTGTCGCCAGACGGCAGCCGTCAAGACAAAGGGCGAAGGACGGAAGACGAAATCCCCCTTGCGTCCTTCGCCCTTCATCCTTTGTCGTCTCGATCGCAGGCGCGCCGGGCCGCGAAGAGCGCGATGGCCGTCGCAGCGCCGACGTTCAACGACGTGACCTGCCCATACAGCGGAATGCGCACGAGCACGTCGCACGATTCGCGCACCAAGCGCCCGAGACCTTTGCCCTCGGCCCCGGCGACGAGCGCGACCGGTCGGGAGTAGTCTGCCTCGTCAAAGGCGGTCTCGCCCGCCACGTCCAGTCCGTAGACCCAGATGCCCGCCTCCTTCATCGTGGCTAAGGCGCGCGGTAGATTGACGACCTGGGCGAGCGGCACGTAATCAATCGCCCCGGACGCCGCGCGTGCCACGACGGGCGTCACCGGCGCTGCCCGGTGCTCGGCCACGATAACTCCGTCGACGCCGGCGGCTTCCGCGGAACGGAGCATGGCGCCAAAGTTGTGTGGATCCTCCACGCCGTCCAGCACCAAATAGAGCGGGCGGACGATCTTGGGCCGCGCAAGCAGCTCCGCGAGCGAGCGGTAGCGGAACGGCCGCGTCTCGGCCGCGACGCCCTGATGACGGCTTGCGCCGGCCAGGGCGTCCAGCTCGTCGGCAGAAACGTAGGCGACTGCGATGCCCTGCTCACGAGCGAGCGCCTGAATCGCCTGCAAGCGGGGCCGGGCGCCGAGGTCGCGTTGGACGAGCACGCGGGTGGCGCTGCCGGCCCGCAGGGCTTCTTCGACGGCATGCGTGCCCAGGCGCAGGCCGCCGCCGGTCGATCTGTTACCAAGCGGGACGCGGCGCGGCCCCGCGCGGCTAGTCTTTGCCGTCGATGCGCTCGAGCGCGCGGAGGCTCGTCTGGAGGGCCCGCTCGATCTCATCACGCCGTGGCTTCGCACTGCCGTTCACCACAGGTTGTGGCGCCGGACGCTCGCCGCCCTCCATCCGCGCGATTCGGTGCTCAAGCTCGGCCACCTTAGCGTGCAGACAGCGGATCACCTCGATTTCCGGATCGGCGAGATCGGCGACACGCCCGCGGCCGATATCAATGCGCCGCTTTTCGCCCGAAAGCGGGTCTCGCGCGACGACGGGGCGCGCTGGGATACCCACCACGGTTGTGTGCGGCTCGACGTCTTTGGTCACGACGGCACCCGGCGCAATCGTTGCTCCCTCGCCGACAGTCACCGCCCCAAGGATCTTGGCCCCGACGCCGACAATGACGCCGTCGCGCAGGGTCGGATGCCGCTTAGTGCCCCGCAGACTGCGCGCGTTGTGGGCATGATAGATACCGAGAGTCACGTCCTGGTAGAGCAGCACGTCGTCGCCAATCTCCGCCGTCTCGCCAATCACCACGCCCATGCCATGATCGACAAAGAACCGCCGGCCAATCTTAGCTCCGGGATGAATCTCGATCCCGGTGACGAACCGGCCAAGGTGTGAGATCAGCCGAGGCAGAACCGGCACACCCTGCCGGTGCAATTTGTGGGCGAGCCGATGCAGCCAGATGGCGTGAAGGCCGGGATACGCCAACACCAGTTCGACGACGTTCTTGGCTGCGGGATCGCGATCGAAGACCGTCTGCAGATCCTCCTGCATCACCTGAAGTGCTCGAAACACCCCATCGATTCCTTCCCCTTCGCTCATTGCCGGCGCGAGCCTCATGGAGCTCGCCTACCCTCTGCCGGTAGTTCCTGCCGGTGCTCCCGGTTCGGACCTACCAAGATTATCGCGTGAGCCGCAATCGCTTCGCCACGCCCAACCGCGTCGAGACCTTCATTCGTCTTGGCCTTGACGCCGACGGCGGCGGCCGGCAGCCCGAGCCGCTGCCCCAGCACGGCGCGCATTGCCTCGATGTACGGGGCCAGGCGGGGACGTTCGCAGACGATCGTGCTGTCCACATTCAGCGGTACCCAACCCCTGTCCCGCGCGAGTGCCACCACCTGGTCCAGCAGATCGACACTTACCGCGTTCTCAAAGCGGGGGTCGCCTGGGGGAAATTGCCGGCCGATGTCCGGCAGGCCGCAGGCGCCGAGCAGCGCGTCGATGATCGCGTGGGTCAGCGCGTCCCCGTCGGAGTGCCCAGCTAGCCCAAGCGTGTAGGGCACCTCTATGCCCCCGAGGATGAGCTTGCGCCCTACCTCAAGGCGGTGAATGTCATAGCCGGTCCCCACGCGCCCGTCAGTCACTGCCGTTCGTTCCCGTCCAGCCTCGCCCGGAGCAGCGCCTCGACGAGCGGCAGGTCCTCTGGGTACGTGACCTTGAGGTTGTCTGAGGCGCCTTCGAACACCGCGACGGGCCAGCCCATCGCCTCCACCAGGGACGCATCGTCGGTGAACTGGGCGGCACGCCGACCAGCCGCCTGGAACGCCTGCCGCAAGACGGGCTGCTGAAATAGCTGCGGGGTTTGCGCCGCCCAGAGCCGGTCGCGGGAAACCGTCTCCCGAACCAAGCGGCCTTCGGCCTGCTCGTGGACGCGCTTGAGGGTGTCCCGCACGGGGACAGCCGCGACCGCCGCTCGGTGCCGCCGGACGGTGTGAAGTCCCCGCTGCACAAGGTCGCACGTGATCAGGGGCCGGGCGGCATCGTGAACGATCACCCACTCACAGCCGAACCCCAGGGCGTCCAGACCGGCGCGAACCGAGTCTTGGCGCTCCGATCCCCCAGGCACCACGG
>DATBFY010000519.1:0-15653 GCA_036558265.1 Tepidisphaeraceae bacterium
GCGGTCCTCGGCTTCCAGGACGATGATGGACGCCTGGAACTGCTCGGCGATGGCCATGGCGGTGGCGAGGCCGACGATGCCGCCGCCGATGACCGCGACGTCGAAGCGGGTGGTTGGGCTGGGGAAGTCGTGCTGCTGGAGCTCGAGGGTAGCCACAGCCTTTAGGTCGGAGCGCATCGGGCGGGACTTTTAGGCGAAATGCGCGCGTAAAAAAAGCCGCCCCGGGCAAGAGCGGCTTCGAATGGAGCTGGTGATGAGTGCTTCGGGTTGTGGGAGAAAGCACTCACCACATCGGGGGGAAGAATGGCTTGTCAAAGTCGCGACGCCCTGGCGGGTTTTTACACTCGTCAAAACCTCGCGACGGCAGCACTAAGGCAACGTCAATGCCACGCGCCGATCGAGCAGGAATCTCTTATGGGTATTTATACCTAATCCCCACTTATGACCCACCTTGCAAAAGATTTGCAGGGACTTGCGATTGAGGAATGACTTGGTGAGCCCCATTTGAACGCCGTCATCTTGTCTGGATTTTACAGGACTGTCATCCCAAACTGGCGTACCCCACCCGCTTCCATTCGCTCAACGCCTCCCTACAATCCCCGGCAATCCCTTAGCAAGGAGGTTGCGCGTGCGCGTTCTGGTGACCGGCGGGGCGGGCTTCATCGGCTCCAACCTCGCGAAGCGATTGATCGCCGAAGGTCACGACGTCACCGTCCTCGACGATTTTTCCTCGGCTCATTGGAGCAACCTTGCAGAATTGAAGGGGGATGTAGTCACCTGCGACATCGCCGAGGGCTGCGGCGTGCTCGATTCTCTGCCGGCGTTCGATGTCGTCTTCCACCAGGCCTCGATCACCGACACGACGGTCCACGACCAGCGGCGGATGATGCAGAAGAATGTCGAGGGATTCCGAATTCTGCTTGAATTGGCGATAAAATGGAAAAGTAGGGTGATCTGGGCGAGTAGCGCGTCGATCTACGGTCGCCGACAGCCCCCGAATAGCGAAACCCAGCCACCTGATCCGCTCAACGTCTACGCGGCCTCCAAGATGGTCATGGAGCGCCTGGCCGAGTGCTATCGCGAGCGGCTCAAGCAGCCGATCATCGGCCTGCGCTACTTCAACGTTTATGGCCCGGGCGAAGACCACAAAGGCAAGTTTGCCAGCATGATCCATCAGCTCGCCAGGCAGATGCGCGCGGGCAAGCGGCCGCGGATCTTCACCGCAGGCGAGCAGAAGCGGGATTTCGTTTACGTGGACGATGTCGTCCAGGCCAACCTTAAGGCGGTGACGGCTAGGGAGAGCGGCGTCTACAACGTCGGTTGTGGGCAGGCGTTCACGTTCAACCAGGTGGTGGCGGAGCTGAATCGCGTGATGGGGACGGAATTGCCGCCCGAGTACTTCGACAATCCATACTCGTTCACCCAGGATTGGACCGAGGCGAACGTCAGCGAAAGCCGCAGGGCGCTCGGATACGAACCGCGATATGACCTGCGGAAGGGGATCGAGGCGTACCACGAGACGGGGAAGCTGGGCCTTTCGGTTTAGAGCGTTCTGGAATCGTCGTGACCTCGATAAGGTGAATTCGAGGTCACCATGCCCAGCAGGAAGCTCGACGAATACCCCACGGCCGAGGCCTACCTGCCGTCGCGGATCACGCTGAGTACGCTGCGCGACGCATCCGCCGACTGCCGCGGATGCCCGCTCTACAAGACCGGTACGCAGACCGTGTTCGGCGAAGGGCGCAAGGACTCGCGCGTGATGATGATCGGGGAGCAACCCGGCGACCAGGAGGACAAGGCGGGCAAGCCCTTCGTCGGCCCGGCTGGCGGCATCCTCGACCGGGCGCTGGAAGAGGTGGGCATCGACCGGGCCGAGGTCTACGTCACCAATGCGGTCAAGCACTTCAAGTGGGAGCCGCGGGGCAAGCGCCGGATCCACGCCAAGCCCAATGCCCGGGAGGTTCAGGCCTGCAAGCCGTGGGTCACCGCCGAGCTTCAGGTCGTCAAGCCGGAGATGGTCGTGTGCCTGGGGGCGACGGCGGCGCAGGCGCTGATGGGCAAGGACTTTCGCATCACGAAAAGTCGCGGCGAGATCTTTCGGGACACGCCCTACGCGTCGTGGCTGATGGCGACGGTCCACCCGTCGTCGATCCTGCGCGCCCCCTCGCCGGCCGACCGGGAGTCCGCCTATCAGGCGTTCGTCGAAGACCTGCGGGTCGCCGCCCACGCCCTGGACGGCGCGCGGGCGGGCAGGTGAATCCGGCGCGTACCCTCAGTGCATCCCTTCCAGGAGCGCCTCGACGTCCATCCGGGTCGGCAGGGCGGGCTGGGCTCCGAAGGTCTCGCAGGCCTTGGCGCCGGCGGCGTTGGCGAAGCGTACGGCCCGCGGGAGTTCCATGCCTTCGGCGAGCGCGACGGCCAATGCGCCGTTGAACGCGTCGCCCGCCGCCGTGGTATCCACGACGCGCACGCGCTTGCCCTTGAGGTGCGCGATCTCGTTGTCGAAGAGCATGGAGCCCTTGGCGCCCAGCTTGAGGATCACGACGCCGGGGCCGCGCTCGAGCAGTTCCTGTCCGAGCTGCTTGGCGTCGGCCTGGCGGGTGCGGCGCATGCGGCCCATGGCGGCGGTGGGCTTGGCGAGCAGCGCCTGTGCCTCGGTCTGGTTGGGGGTCAGCACGTCCACCTGGTAGAGCGCCCGTGAGAGTCCCTTTGCAGGCACGGGCGCCGGATCGAGGATGACCCGGGCTCCCGAGCGCCGACAGAGGCGGATCGCGTGCGCCACCGTCGGCGCCGGGATCTCGAGCTGCATCAGGACGACCGAGGCGCGGGCGAGCAGGTCGGCGGCGGCGTCGATGTCGGCGGGCGTCAGCCGCGCATTGGCGCCGGGCGAGACGACGATGGAGTTCTCGCCGGCCTTGTCCACCAGGATCAGGGCGCACCCCGTGCCCGCCGCCTCGGTGACCGTCACGTGCTCGGTGTGGACCTTGTGCCCGCGCAAGCCGACGAGGAGGCGCTGGCCGAAGTCGTCATCGCCGACGCGGCCGATCATGTGGACCCGGTCTTGCGGCCCCGCGAGGCGCGCCGCCGCAACGGCCTGGTTGGCGCCCTTGCCGCCGGGGATCGTCAGCAGGTCGGACGTGGCGGCCAGGGTTTCCCCGCGCTCGGGCATGCGCGGACAACGACAGACCAGGTCCATGTTGATCGAGCCGATGACGACGATGTTTCGGGCAGGCATGGAAGGTCGCTTTTACCGTCGGGCCGCCGACGGACCAATGCGCAAAACGGAGCGTTTACATGTCGCCGTTCCGCAGGGCCGCCAGGAGCGCCTGGCCGTATTGGCTGACCTTGGCGGGGCCCATGCCCTTGATGCGTCCCAGCGCCATGATGTCGGCGGGGTGTCGGAGTGCGATCAGCTTGAGGGTGCTGTCGTGACAGATGACGTAGGGGGGCATGCCCTTCTCGCGCGCCAGCCGGGTGCGCGCGGCGCGGAGGCGTTCGAAGCGGAGGGCGGCGGCCTCATCGAGCTCGCCGACGTCCTCGATGACCGCGCGGACCGTGCGGGGGTTGAGACCCGGGATGCGGGCGCCGCCTGGCCGCCCCGACCGGCGCGGGATCAGGTCCGCCAGCGTGGCGGGGGGCTTTTGCGCGCCCTTCATCACGTCCGCGCCGGCGACGGTGAGCTCGACCACCGGGCGGAACTTCACCCCCTCCGGGTCGCGCTGGCGGGCCAGGCCGCTTTCCATCAACCGGTGCAGCATGGCCACGATCTGCTTGACCTGGTATTGCTTCAACAGGCCGTAGACCGACAGGTCGTAGAGGCGCCAGCGGAGCATGCGGTCGTTCTCGCTGCCCGCGAGGCACTCGGCCACGGTTGCCGCGCCGAACTGCCCGCGGAGCCGCGCGACGGCAGACAGCAGCTTTCGCACGAGCGTCGTCGTTTCCTCATCGACCTCGCGCGAGAGGTCGGTCTCCTGGAGCGGCGCCGCGCCGCCGCGCTCGGCCCGGCAGGCGTCGCAGGCGCAGTCGCTGACCTGGGCCGAATCGCCGAAGTAGTCGAGGATCATCTGCCGCCGGCAGCGGAACGTGCGGGCGTAGGAGAGCATCAGGTCCAGCTTTTTGCGCGCGTGGTCCTTGAGCTCGACGATGCGCTGCGGGTCGATGGGCTCGATCTCGGGCTGGCCCTCGGGCGGCTCGCCGATGCGGTCGATGAAGTACTCCTGGATCCTTCGGTCCTTGAAGCTGTAGAGGAGGACGCAGCGGCTGGGCCGCCCGTCGCGGCCGGCGCGGCCGGCCTCCTGGTAATAGGCCTCGATGGTGCCGGGCAGGTTGTAGTGGACGACGAAGCGGATGTCGGGCTTGTTGATGCCCATGCCGAAGGCGTTGGTGGCGACGCAGACCGCGCCGGCGGTCTGCATGAAGGCCTCCTGGTTCTGCGTGCGTTCCTCCATGCTCATCCCGCCGTGGTACGCGAAGACCGGTCGCCCCGGCAGGCAGCGCGCGAGCAGGGCCGCCACCTCGTCGGTCGCCTTGCGGGTGGCGCAGTAGACGATCCCGCTGCCGGTCTCGGCCTTGAGCAGTTCGACCAGCGCGGTGTCCTTCTCGACCTCTTTAGAGAGGTTGCGGCTCTCGTAGCGCAGGTTGGGGCGGTCGAACCCGGTGATGAAGACGCCCGGGCGGCGCAGGTTGAGCTGGGCGACGATGTCCTTGCGCACGTCAGCCGTCGCGGTGGCGGTGAGCGCGATCGTGGGCGGGTAATCCCACTGCTCGCGGACGTCGCCCAGGCGCGCGTATTCCGGCCTGAAGTCGTGACCCCAGGTCGAGACGCAGTGGGCCTCGTCCACCACGAAGAGCCGCGGCTTGAGCTTGGGCATGAGGGCCGCGAAATCGCCGGCGAAGAAGCGCTCGGGGGCGACGTAGAGCAGTCCCTCGAAACCGGCTTCGACTTCCGCCATCACCCGGCGGCGGTGTGCGGGGGAGAGCGTGGAATTGAGCAGCGTCGCGCTGATCCCCTCATCCCGCAACTGCTGCACCTGGTCTTCCATCAGGCTGATCAGCGGCGAAACGACGATCGTCAGTCCGCCCTGCAGGACGGCCGGAAGCTGGTAGCACAGGCTTTTGCCCGCCCCGGTGGGCATGACGCAGAGGACGTCCTGGCCGGCGAGGACCTGGTCGATGACCTCGCGCTGCCCTGGCCGGAACTCGTCGAGCCCGAAGACGCTGCGCAGGGATTCGAGGGGGTCGGGGGCGGACATTTGTTCGGGGATTATACGGATTGTGCGTCGTAACGCCCAGCCAGATCGGGCGCGTGCGCCGGGGCGGTCGTTCCAACGGAGGGGCGCACTCCGTCGCGATCTCGAGCAGGATTTGACTATCGCTCCCGGGCGCACAACGCTATCCGCGGCAGGTCGTATCTCTCGCGAATCATGCCGGCGGATTTCGAACCCATCTTCAGGACCCTGCGGGGCATCTTGCAGAAGCATGCTGCCGGGCTCCTGGTGACCGACGAGTCACCCAACCGGTACTGTCTTCAGGCTCCCGCGGGACCTGCGGCGCTCAAGGCCTGGGGCGGCAGGCGTAACGGTCAGCAGATTCCCGTCGCGTGGGTCCGGGTCGGCAAGGGATACGTCAGCTACCACCTCATGGGCATTTACGGCAATCCAAAGCTGTGCGACGGCATGTCCAAAGGCTTAAAAGCGCGGATGCAGGGCAAGAGCTGCTTTAACTTCAAAAAGGTCGATCCGAGTCTGTTTGACGAGCTCGATCGCCTGACCGCCCGGAGCATCAAGGGCTTCCGAAGCGCCGGTTTCATCTCCGATCAACAGCCCGCCTGACCCGTCTCTGACAGCGTTCATCCCACCTGCGCCAGGGGCAGGCTCTGGCCGAACATTTCGATCAGCGCCGCCCGGAGCTTTGCGTTCTCGGGCTTCTTCAGGCGAGCGTCGTCGGCCAACAGCGCCAGGGCGTCCTCCTTCGCCTGCTGGAGGAGTTGCATCTCCTGCGTGATGTCGGCGAGCTTGAACTCGGGCAGGCCGTGCTGGCGCGTGCCGAAGAATTCGCCGGGGCCGCGGTGCTGAAGGTCCTGCTCGGCGATCTCGAAGCCGTTGTTGGTGCGCGTCATCACCGCGAGGCGTTCCTTAGCGATCTCACCCTGGGCGTCGCCGATCAGGATGCAATAGGACAACTCGCTGCCGCGGCCGACCCGCCCGCGCAACTGGTGCAATTGAGAGAGGCCGAACTGGTCGGCGTTCTCGATGATCATGACGGTGGCGTTGGGCACGTCGATGCCGACCTCGATGACGGTCGTCGCGATCAGCACGTCGATCTGGCCGTCGCGGAATGCGGTCATCGTGGCGTGTTTCTCTTCGGTGGTCATCCGGCCGTGGAGCATGGACAGGCGCAGACCGGCCAGCGCATCCTTCGAGAGTTTCTCGAATTCCTTCTTCACGGACTTTGCGCTCTCCAGGCCGGTGTCGTCGATCTGGGGGAGGACGATGTACCCCTGGCGACCCGTTTCGACCTGTTTGCGCGCGAAGGCATAGGCGGTGGCGGCCTGCTGGTTGGTGACCCAGCGCGTCTTGATGGGTTGGCGGCCGGGGGGGAGGGAGTCGATGGTGCTCACGTCGAAGTCGGCGAAGTAGGAGAGGGCGAGGGTTCGCGGGATGGGCGTGGCGGTCATCACGAGGTAGTGGGGCGAGAGGCCCTTTTCCTTAAGGACGGCGCGTTGGCGCACGCCGAGCTTGTGCTGCTCGTCCACGACCACCAGGCCGAGGTTGGCGAATTCGACGTCCTCGGAAATCAACGCCTGCGTCCCCACGGCGATGTGTACCTTGCCGTCCGCGAGCGCCCGCATGATCGAGCCCTTGCTCTCGCGCTTGGTGCGGCCGGTGTACAGCTCGACCGATACGCTCGAATCGCCCAGGAGGCGCGAGAGCGTGAGGTAATGCTGCTCGGCGAGCACCTCGGTGGGGGCGAGCAAGGCCGCCTGCATGCGATTGGCGACGGCCGTGAGCATCGCGTAGACGGCGACGACCGTCTTGCCGCTGCCGACGTCGCCCTGGAGGAGCCGGTTCATCGGGCGGGGGGCCTGGAGGTCCTTGACGATCTCCCAGATGGCGCCAGTCTGCGCCTCGGTCAGCTCGAAGGGGAAGCGCGAGCGGATACGTTGATCGAGCAGCTTGTCGATACGCATGACCGGCGCCGTGAAGCGGCCGTCGCGCAACTGCTTGCTGATGCCCAGGCCCAGTTGCATGAGCATCAGCTCGTCATAGACGATGCGCCGGCGCGCCTGAAGGGCCTGGCGCATGCTCGAGGGGCGGTGGATCAGGCGGTAGGCCTCGCGGCGGTCGAGCAGGCCGCGCTGTTTGAGCAAGGCGTCGGCAAACCATTCTTCGATGTTGCCCAGGGCGGCCTCGAGGTTCGCGTCGACGATCCGCTGAATGGCCTCGGAGGTCAGCTTTGCGGTGGCGGGATAGATCGGGCGGAATTGCGAATCCGTGACCAGCTCGGCGTTCTCGTCGATCGCCCACCACTTGGGATTGGTCATCTGCGGGAGGCTGCGGAAGGATCCGACCTTGCCCTTGACGCGGATCGTCAATCCGGGATGGATGGCGCGGCGTAGGTAGGCCCCGTTGAACCAGGCGCAGGCGAGGATGCCGGTGCCGTCATCGAGCGTCGCCTCGAACCGCGGCCGCGGGCGAACGGGGATGTAATCGACCGCGACCACCTTCCCGCGTGCAGTCTGGATCGGACCCGAGGCGAGCTGGTTGATCGCGCGCTCCTCGGATTCGAACTGATACGTCCGCGGGAAGTACTCGAGCAGTTCCCCCAGCGTGTTGACGCCGAGGTCCGCCAGGTGCCTGGCGCGGGTTTCACCGACGCCCGCGAGTGCCGTGACCGGGGTGGACGGGGGCAGCGTGCGCGCGGCCGCCGCGCTTGATGAAGGTTCGGAAGAGGAGACCTGCCCCATCGCGCTCCGATCTTACTCGGCGGGCGCGTCCTTGTCCTTGCTCCACCCCTCCTGGCCGATCAGCTTGACGAAGCGGCAGGCGCACACGTCGCGGCTGATCAGCTCATCGCCGGCCCGCGTCACCTCGACCAGCATCTGTTCCTCGTGCGGGCCGATGGGCAGGACCGCCTTGCCGCCGTCCTTCAACTGGTTGAGCAGCAGGGTTCGCGGCAGTTGGGGCGCGCCCGCCGCGATCAGGATGCGGTCGAAGGGCGCCTGTTCGGGCCAGCCCAGGGACCCGTCGCCGAACTTGAAGTGCACGTTGCGGCATCCCAGGTCCAGCAACCGCTCGAACGCCTGGTCCAGCAGCGGCTTGACTCGCTCGATGGAGTAGACTTCCCCGGCGAGCCGCGACAGGATTGCCGACTGGTAGCCGCTGCCGGTGCCGATCTCCAGGACCTTGTGACTGGGCCGCAGGTCCAGGCGGTGCGTCATCAGCGCGACGATGTACGGCTGACTGATGGTCTGCCCGTGCCCGATGGGGGTGGCCTGGTCGGCGTACGCGAGTTCCGTCGAACCCGGCTTGAAGAACTTGTCGCGCGGGACGCGGCGCATCGCCTCGATGACGTGCGCGTCGTCGATCCCGCGATCGACCACCTGGGTTCGGATCATCCATTCCAACGGGGAGAGTTCCCGAGTCTTGTTCATCTTAGGTCGCCCGTGGCTTCTGCTTGATCGTCGATCGTCCATGAACATTCTATTATCGGCCGGTTCGCCGTGTCTTCCGCACTCATCGGGCGCGGGATTGACGCCTGGGCGTCCGGCCACCACTATATCAGCCTCATGCCTCGCCCGCGCCGCTCGACGGACCCCGCCCCGGTACGATTGGGTCCACTGGTAACGCTGACCACTGACTTCGGCCTTGCAGATTCTTACGTCGCCGAGATGAAAGCGGTTCTGCTCGCCCGCTGCCCGCGCGCCCGCGTGATCGACGTGACCCACCAGATCCCACCGCAGGATGTGCTGGCAGCATCGGTCATCCTGGAGCGGATGCTTCGCGTCTGCCCGGCGGGGACGATCCACGTGTCCGTCGTGGATCCGGGCGTGGGGACGGCTCGCAAGCTTCTGCTGGCCAAGGTTGCCGACCAGTACGTGCTCTGTCCCGACAACGGCCTGATCACGTGGCCGTGGCGCCGCCTCCCAGATTCCCGCGCGGCCCATGACCTGAACTGGCCCCCGCCGACCCCCGCGAGTTCAACGTTCCACGGTCGCGACATCCTCGCCCCGGCCGCTGCCGCCCTGGCTGCGGGTGAGTGCTCGGCTAGCGAGCTCGTCGGTATTCCGGTTGCTCCGATCCTGCTCGACGTGGCTCCCGCCACTAAGGCGTCAGATGTGGTCATTATCCACATCGATGGCTTCGGCAACGCCATTACCAATCTCCCAGCCGAGCTCATCCACGGCATACGGCTGAGGTCGGTCAAAGTCGGGAGGCGCGTGATCCCCGTCCGCCGGACCTATGGCGACGTCCCGCCAGCGCGCCCCCTGGCCCTGATCGGCTCGTCAGGCCTGCTCGAGGTTGCCGTGCGCGACGGCAACGCCGCCCGAACGCTTCGCCTGAAGGTCGGGAGCCGATTGACAATCGGCGGCTGACCCTTCAGAACACGCCCCGATGACCACCGACCACCTTCGGGCGCTCGACAAGCAGCACGTCTGGCACCCCTTCACCCCGATGAGCCTGTGGCTGGATGCCGATCCGCTGGTGATCGCCGGCGGCGAGGGCTTCTACCTGATCGACTCAGATGGCCGCCGCTATCTCGACGGGATCTCGTCGCTCTGGTGCAACGTTCATGGCCACCGCGTGCCCGAGATCGACGCGGCCATCCGAGCCCAGCTCGACAAGATCGCTCATTCCACGCTGCTGGGCCTGGCGAACGAGCCGAGCATCCTGCTGGCCGAGCGGCTGGCGAAGATCGTTCCGCCGAACCTGACGAAAGTCTTCTACAGCGACGCGGGCGCGACCGCGACCGAGATCGCGTTCAAGCTGGCGGTGCAGTACTGGTTCAACACCGGCCACGCGGAGAAGAACGAATTCATTGCCTTTGGCGAGGCGTATCACGGCGACACGATCGGGGCGATTTCGGTGGGGCGGATGCCGGCGTTTCACCGGCCTTATCTGCCGCTGCTGTTCAAGGTGCACTTCGCGCCGACGCCCCATGGCTATCGATCGGAATCGACGGACCTGAAGCGCGTGTGCCTGGCGAAGCTGGAATTCATGCTGCGCGAGCACGGATCCCGAATCGCGGCGATCGCGATCGAGCCGATCGTGCAAGGGGCGGGGGGGATGATTGTGCATCCACCGGGTTTCCTGGCGGGCGTTCGCCGGCTCGCGAGCCAATACAACGTCCTGCTGATGTGCGACGAGGTGGCCACGGGTTTCGCCCGGACCGGGAGGATGTTCGCCGTCGAGCACGAGGATGTGCGGCCGGACCTGATGACGCTCGCCAAGGGGATCACCGGCGGCTACCTGCCCCTGGCGGCCACGCTCGCGACGCCGAAGATCTTTGACGCCTTCCTCGGCGACCCCGGCGAAGGCAAGACCTTCTTCCACGGCCACACGTACACCGGCAATCCGCTCGCCTGTGCCGCGGCGATTGCCAACCTGGAGCTCATGGAGAAGCGCGATACGGTCGGCAATGTCGCCGCCAACGCGCCCAGGCTCGCGGCGATGCTCGTAGCGCTCAAAGACCTGCCTCACGTCGGCGACATCCGCCAGAAGGGCTACATGGTTGGCATCGAGCTGGTGAAGGATCGGCAGACTCGGGAATCGTTCGACCCGGCCCTGCGACTGGGGCACGCGGTCTGTCGGCGCATCCGCGGCAGGGGGGTGATCCTGCGGCCGCTGGGCGACACGATCGTCCTGATGCCACCGCCGGCGATGGGGGTGGGCGATCTAGAGACGATCGTCACGGCCGTTCGCGACGAGCTGAAGGAGCTGCGCGTGTGACATCTCTCACCTGGGCCGGCGCGGCGGGATGCCCGTGCGGGGTCGGGGCGGTGTCGCAGGCTGAGAGGCGGGCGTGGTCGCCGGCGCGGCCGCTGCGGTCTTCAGCGGTTCGGTGGCGGGTGTGTTGCTGACCGTGAAGAGCTGGGCGTCCTTCAGGTAAAGCCGCTGCATTTCGGCGAGCGTGAACGGCCGGGCGCCGCGGCGGCCGAAGACGCTGAGCTGATGACCGGCCTCATCAACGGCCCGGTCGCGGTCGAGACCTTCGCTGATCGCCAGCGCGGGACCGCGGGTCTTGTGGTGGGCGATCACGTGCGGCTGCGGACGGGGGGAGAAGCCCATGTAGGTCGGGTTGTCGTCGGGGCTGGTGAGCTGGAGGACGTAGAGGCCGTTGCGGCCATCGGCGACGTAGGCGTAGAGGGAACTGTTGGTCATGCCGGTGCGGATGGCGGTCGTGTCGTTGAGCTTGCCGTCGGCGTTGAATGTCTGGACCAAGGTGGGTTTCTCGGGCCGCTCGATATCGATGATGTGCAGGCCGTCTTTGCCGCCGGCGACGTAGGCGTAGGTGCGGCAGAGATAGATGTCGCGAGCGTCGGCGAGGGGCAACACGGGCGAGGCGCCCGTGCTACGGGGCTTTTCGATGTCGGTGACGTCGAGGACGTGGAGGCCTTTCGTATCGATCACGAAGGCGTAGCGGAACTGGAAGGCGACGCGCCTGGGCTGACTGAAGTTGGACAGGGTTGTGACGACCCTGGGCTGAAGGGGGTTGTCGAGGTCGAGGACGACGACGCCGGCGTCGCAGCTCACGTAGGCGTGATGGCCGTGCAACGCCATGTGACGCGCGCCCTTGAGCAGGCCGCCCGGGTTGAACGTGAGGGCGCGCTGGAGGAAGTTGTTGTCCGGGTCGCCGTCAAGCAGCGTGGCGACGCCCGCCTTGTTGCGCTTCTCGTCGAGCGGGTTGCCGATGACGATCAGGCCTTCCTGGGCGTCGGTCAGGTAGAGGTAGGCGTAAAGCGGATGGATCGGCTGTTCCTGGTTTTCCGGCCGATGCTGGCGCGTCGGGTCGATCGCGAGCGTGCTGGGCGAGCAGATGCTGGTCGCGTACCTGCTTCGCACATAAAACCGCTGGCCCAGCGGCGACACGGGCGCGGTGATGATCCGCTCGGAAAAGCCCTTGTTGTCGATGTTCGCGACGTCATAGGCGATGAAACCGTCGCTCCCACAGGCGGCGTAGAGGTATTCGCCGCGGAGCTGAACGTCCAGCACCGTGCCGTCATGGTGGTGGTGTTCGGCCAGTTCCTGGCCTCGCTTCTGGTGGGCGGCGTAGAAATCGGGGTACGCCCACTTGTGAAGCGTCGATCCGATGACTGCCTGTGGCTCGGTTGCCTCGGTCACCTGCACCGCTTCAAGCCCGCCGTTCCCCTCCGCCACCCAGGCCCACTTGCCGATGAAGTTGACGCTGTTGGTGCCCTGAAGCAGGAGCTGGGCCATGATCGCGTTGTTGTCCACCAGGCCGTCCTTGTCCTTGGAGACGTGGCAATCCGCGCACTGCTTCGTCTCGGTCGCGCGCACCGTGTGCGGGAAATAAGGGCTGAACGCCGTGCCTGCGAACCCCTCAGCCGACACCGTCTGCTGCTGCGTGTAAAGCGACTGCCGGGCGGCGTCCTGGCTGCTGACCATGACCGCGCAGGCCGATCGGATCGGCACCACCTTGTTCCCCTTGACGCTCGAATCGATGCCGAGCATGTACACGTCGTCGCGAAGCGTCTGGTAGTTGTAATTGGTATAATTGCGCGTGATTGTCCCCTCGTTGTGGAGCATCGGCTTGCGCTGGTTCGCCCGCTGCGGGAGGTGGCAGCCGAAGCAGGACGTGTTCCAGGAGCTGTGACAGGCGTAGCACGTCATCGTGCTGCTGGCGTGGGCGAGGCGAAGGCTCGGATCTTTCTGCTCGTCGCCCGCGGCAGGGGGAGCGCCCCAGGTCTTGTCATCGCGCCGGATCGTGTGGGCGTAAGCGCCGGCCTTTTCGCCCGGAGTGCCGTTCGGATTGAGCCTGGACGTTTGCGAGACGTACCAGCCTTTCTGCGGATCAAGCGCGGACTTCTGCCACAGTTTCCCGCCGTCCTCTTCGAATCGCGTCCGCAGGAACGTCTTTCGCCCGGCGATCTGCTCGGGCGTCGGATTCTTCGGAGCCGCGTTGCCCGTGAACGCCGCCGCGACGAAATCATCCGCATTGCGGGCGCGCGTGTCCTTGAGATAGCGCAGGATGTTCGACTCGCGATCGACGTCTCCGTGGCAATCCACGCACTCGATCATGACGGCGTTGCGCGTCTCGCCGTACAGGTTCCCGTCGCCGTGGCTGTCCTGCGAGAAGTGACAGTCCACGCACTGCATTCCCTTTTCCAGGTGGATGTCCTTGAGGTGCACCGGGACGTTGTCCGGCGGCGGCGCGGGCTTGGCGTTGCGATCGACGGGGCCGGGCGCGTAGTCGATCCCCTGGCGCATCGTCGTGGCATTAAGGTCTTTGACGATCTCGCCACGATGATCGAGCAAGTTCCCGTGCCGATCCTGCTTAAAGACGGCGCGGAAGACCCAGCCGTGGCCGTGGAAATCCGCAAACTGCACCCGCTGCAGACGCTGGTTGAATTCGGGTGTGCCCAGTTGCTGCAGGAAATCGGCGGGCGCCGCGTTCCCCGTGTGATCCTGCGCCCCCGGGTACAGGTTCGACCACAATCCGCGGACGGCCGAGCCTTCGGGATTGTGGATCTGCGTCCGAAACTCGTCCTCAGATGTCGGATACCGCTGCTGCTTCGGATACATGAATTGCGCATCCGATTCGTTGTCCCACCACATGAAGCCGAGGTACGAGTTGAGCACGTTCGTGCCCGGGTGAACGTGACAGACGATGCAGGTGCTGGTCGGCATCGCGCGGACAAATTTGTGTTCGATCGGATGACCGGAGGTTGTGTTCGCCTGATCGAGGTGGACCTTGCCGACCGACAGCCCGCCCTCCGTGCTCATCTTGACCGGCTGGGTTGCCGGGTTGACGCTCGGGTCTTTCGAGAACGACCGCCCGAGGTTCCCGAACTGCGCCCAGCGCCCCGAATGTACGGGGCTGCGATCGTTGGCGTAGACGACGTGACACGCCGAGCAGCCGGACGAGCGGTAATCGCCCGGATGGTCGTTCGTGCCCATGAAGTTGAGCGTCGGGTCGAGCAGTCGCGTCTTCTGCAGGCCGATGTTCACCGGATCGGTGCGAAGGTCGGTCCCCGTCCCGCGGACCGAGAGTTTTACGTCCGGTCGTCCCGGATCTTCGAGCGAGTTGGGGACGCCGACGACGGGCCGCGCCTTCCCGCCCCGTTCGAACACGCGCAACAGGTTGCCCGGTTGGCTGATCTCCCAGCGCATCAGCGGCCACAACTCAACGAGCAGTCCATTCCGCTCGACCTGCCGCGTCGTCGGCACAGTGGTCGGCCGAACGAGCGCCGCCGACCCGTCCGGCGCGTAACCTTCGCCGAAGATCGCCGTCCGCCTATCGACGCTGCCATTGTTGTAAAACGCCGCCTGCCAGAGCATCGCTCCGTGCGCCATCATCGAGGTCGGCACGTCTCGCACCTGTTCCGCGTGGCAACCGGCGCAGGCGACCTGGGCCGCGCGCAGATCGCCCGGATTCACGAAGCGCACGAAGTCCGGCGATTCGACCAGCGTCGCCGTCGTCGCAAGCTGCGGGTTGGCGGAATTGGCCCACAAATCCTTGTTCCGCGGCTGCACGTGGGCCGCCAGCATGTACGTGCGGAACTTCGGGTCGCTGCGCGAGAGGTTCTCCGGCACGTCGATGTCATGCCGCCCGCCGTGGCAATCCACGCACGCCAGTCGCACCGCCGTCTCGTGCATCGTGTGCGAATCAGTCTGGCCATGACAGACCAGGCAGGAGCGCGAGAACGCGCGGACTTCCTCAGCGTCCGGCCGCCCCGTCCCCGAAGGAGCAGGTGGGAAGCTGAACCCGAGCAGCCTGGCCGTCTGCGTGGTCGGGACCGTCGTCGCCGACCACATCGTGTTCACCGGCTCGGCCGACTTGATCGACGCGCGTTCCTGGCAGGAAACCAGAGCGACGGCCAGCACCACCGATCCGGCGACGATCACGGCGAGAGAGAGCGGCGTGCGTTTCATGATCGACATGACTCACCGCAGGGACGCAGAGGCATCCAAATCCGTTCTCACTCGTCTTCTCCGCGCTCTCTGCGCCTCGGCGGTGAACTTCGCCTTTCAGTACGACAACGTGATCCCCATGAACAACGAGTACAGCGTCTGCGAACTGTAAATGTCCTTAAAGCCGTTCCCCGGCGTCAGCGCCGCCGCGCCGATATTGATGATCGCGTTGTTGTTCAGGAACGGGCGGTACGACACGCCGATCGAGTAATCCAGGCCGATGCTGTGCCCGATCTTGTCATCGTGCAGCACCTCCTGGATCGCCCGCGTGTCGTCGAACATCAGCCACGACACGTTGGCGATCGCCTTGACCTTAGGCGTGATGTCGAAGTCCACGCCTGCGTTGTAGATGAACAGTCCCGGGTTGACGAAGTTGGCCTGCCCCTGCTCCTTGCTCGTGCGCAGGTCCGGCAGCAGCGAGTTGCGATTTACCAGCGACACGCCCGTCCCGGTGAGCAGGATGGCCTGGCGGGTAAACAGGCTCGTGCCGCCACCCGCAAA
>DATBFY010000520.1:0-4563 GCA_036558265.1 Tepidisphaeraceae bacterium
GTACCAGAAGGAAGTGGGCGAGTCGATCGCCGCTGCCAAGGCCGCCGGCGCCGCCCAGCCCGCAGGACTCGAGACCTTCGGCACGCTGGTGTCGGCCCTCAGCGACCTCCAGCGGAACATCGCCTCCCTGGAAAAGGCGCAGGCCCACCACGGCGACGGCGAACCCTTCGGTCACGCCAAGCACATGCGCGAGCACGTGTTCCCGGCGCTCAACAACCTCCGCAGCGCGGCGGACAAGTTGGAGACGATCGTCGCCGACGACTTCTGGCCGCTGTTGACCTACCGCGAGATGCTGTTCATCAAGTAACCAGGTCGGTTTCGAATGCGAGCACAGGCCCCGGGAGCACGCCTCCCGGGGCCTCTTGTTTTCCTCGTGCGTGTAGCCGCGCCCCCCCGGCGCTCAATCGCGCCGCAGGCGCAGCCGAGGACGCTTGGCCGGATCGTCCTTGTCCAGCTCCGCCTGGATCCGATTGACCAGCGTGTCCATCTGCGACGAGGCCAGATATTCCTGAACCTCCTCGGCGTACCGATCCAACTGGTGCTGCGCGGCGGCGGTAACGGCGGCCTGGCCGAGTTGCCCGGGCTCTATCGTCTGGCCCGGTGGCGCTTCGGCGGCGGCGGCAGCGGGCGCCACCGGGATCGCGACGTAAATGGGTGGCGGGGCAGCGGGCCTGGTTGACTCAATCGTTGACTCGTTCGACGGCGGCTTGTCTTTCGATAAGTGCATCATTCCTCCTTCGTCCGGACGCGGTGGCCGTGAATCGCACGGCATGTTGGATACGCGCGACGCGCCCGCATGCGGATCAAAGGCGATGCCGATCCCCCGAACGTCCATAGGTCCGATAACAACAGCGTCCCCCACCTGATCGTCGCGTGCATATATTGCCGCCGACGATCTGGCCGACGACCTGTCGCCAAGGATGACAAACGCTGCTGGACCGACGGGGGACAGGCAGTGGGTGGCCTGCGGACCGGCCCGATCGTGGTATACTTCAGCTCGTTCAAAACCAAAGGAGAGGAGCGCGCACATGTCGAAAAGGGCGTTTACGGGGGCATCTCTCATTGCCGGATTTCTTTTTCTCGTCTGCGCCACGAACGCGCCGGCGTCGGTCGTGCCGGTCAACGGCATCAGCGCCGACGGCCGCACCTACCCGGAACTGGCGGCAGCGTGGTACCAGTGGGCCCTGTCAATCCCCGCCGCGGTCAATCCGATGACCGATCGCGACGGGTCCTATGCGGTAACAGGCCAAGGCGCGCAGAACCCCGTCTTCTTCCTCGCGCCCAGCATCGGCGGAGATTTCACTCGCAGCATCGAAGTCGGACCACGGACGCAGTTGTTCTTCCCGGTCGTGGCCGCCGTCGCCTTCGATGACCCCGACGAGACGTTCACCCAAGCCCAGCTCCGCGCCCAGCTCGACGAATTGCTGGGCACCACGTCGATCCTCTACGCCCGCCTGGACGGCCAGCAGATCCCCAACGTCTTCGCTTATCGCGCTGCGTCGCCGGCGGGCTCGTCGTTCACAATCCAGCTCCCCGACGCCAACCTCTACGACCTCCCGCCGGGCCCATACGATTCCGCGGTCGCCGACGGCTGGTGGCTGCTCCTCGACCCCCTCTCGCCAGGCGAGCACCAGCTCCGCTTCGAGGGCGGCACGGGCGACCCGAACAATTCCGAACTCTATCAGGGGGTGTCGTACCTGATCAGCGTCACGCCCGAGCCCGCGAGCGTTGCGCTGATCGGATTTGTCGCGTTGGCAACGCTCGCCAGTCGATCGCGCGTACGACGGGCATAAAGCGATCAACCATTGCAACGAAAAACCCTCCGCACGATGCCGGAGGGTCAGGTGACTGGAGCTACAGGGATTCGAACCCTGAATTCCACCATGCCATGGTGGCGTGATCCCATTTCACTATAGCCCCTTTATGGGGACAGGTAGAGGGAAGAGTCTATGCGCTGACGTTGACGTGTCAAGAACGCCCCAGAAGCCCCGAATCTGACGCGGACCGCCCCGGCGAGCCACGCTTCAGCGGGCGGGACCACACTCGCTACCCGTTGTAAGGCGCCACCCCGTCCGGCGTGACCAGCAGCAACTGATCCGTCACCTGGTGCGGCATCTTCGAGTAGTCCTCGCTGATCTGCGGCGTCAGGCGCTGCACCGTCTCGCCCTCGTTGCGGAAGCAGAGCAGGATGTCACGGTGCGGGATCGCCGCGACGAACGGGCTCCCCAGGTGCTCGCTCAAACGGTCGTGCAGCGTGGGCAGCAGGATGCGCGCCGAATCGTAGCCATCGCGCTGCGACAGGATGATCAGCGTGATGTTGCCCTCCTCGTCCTGGGCGACGTTGGCGTGCATTTCCTCGCTGCGGGTCACCAGGTTCTCGATCGCCCGGTCGTGCAGGTCGTCCATCGAGATCCGCCACTCGTCGAACAGCTTGCGCGCGATGTAAGAGATCGTACGGTCGGAATCGATCGCGTAGGCGACGCGCAGGCCCTCGATCAGCGGCTGGCTCACCACCGTTTCGTAAGCCTCGTCGCAGAACTGCGCCGGCAGGATCATCGGCATGATCCGTTCCTTGAGGCTCTCGAACGGGCCGTCCTCGTCGGGGTGGCCTTCGGACGCGCGGAGCAGCTCGACCGCCCACCGCTCGACGTGGTGGGTGATGTCGTCCGGGTCGAGCTGCGCGATGCGGTAGAGGTTCTCCAGCGACGCCAGGTGACCCGGGCCCCGGTCCTTTCGGGGCTTGAGGCGCACGGCGAAATCGTCGTCCGCGGGGACGACGTTCACCAGCGGAAACCGCCGGGAAACGATCTGGATGACTTGCGCGACGAACTCGTCGCGCGTTGGGGTCGCCATGTCAAAACTATAGCAATCGCCCGGAACAAAGGCGAATGAACCCACGTTATCGGGCACAGGCGCACCCCTCCCCCGCCGGCGTGCTCACTTTGAGTGACGCACGTCTCACCGATGCGCCCGAGTTGCATCGACCTCATCCGACGTTACAACACCCCCACTCAATCGAGCGCGACTTTGCGCGACGGACGAAAGGAGTCACACGTGGCGGACGCGATCCGGGTCGGGATTATCGGCGGTGGCTGGCCAGGCAAGGCGCACGCCCGTGGCTATCTCGCGTCGGGGGGTTTCAGGCTGATGTCGGTGGCGGACCTGATCCCGTCACGGCGGCGCGAGCTGATGAACGAGTTCAAGATGCCGCGCGAGTTCGCCACGTGGGAGGAGCTGGTCGCCGACAAGGAACTCGATGCGGTCAGCGTCTGCCTGCCCACGCACCTGCATGCCCCCGCCACCATCGCCGCGCTTCGCGCCGGCAAGCACGTCGTCTGCGAGCGCCCGCCGGCGCTCTGGGCAGCCGAAGCCAGGCGGATCGAGACCGCCGCCGCCAAGGCGAAAAAGGTCGTTCTCTACGGCATGCAGCGGCGATTCGGCGGGCCCGAGCAGGCCGCCAGGCAGGCGATCGTCAAGGGCTACGCCGGCCGCCCCTACCACGCCCGCGCCGTCTGGACCCGCACCCGCGCCGTCCCCATCGGCACAGGGTGGTGGACCGACCGCAGCAAGTCCGGCGGCGGGGCGCTGATGGACCTCGGATCGGTCATGCTCGACCTGGGCTGGTATCTCCTGGGCGAGCCCAAACCGCTCAGCGTCTACGCCGTCACTCAGAAACGCCTCGAGAATCTCGTGCCCGGCAGCGTGAGTTTCGACGTCGAAGAGGCGGCGTTCGCCATCGCCCGCTTCGAAGGCGGCGCAACGCTCGAGATGTCCGTGAGCTGGGCGCTTAACCAGTCCCCGGCACAGAACGGCGTCGTCTGCCGCATCCACGGCACCGACGCGGCTGTCGACGTCTACACCTCAAAGGGCCCCATCATGCACCGCGGCTTCGACGCCAAAGGCCAATCGAAGGAAACTCCCCTCAAACTCCCCAAAATGACCGGTCACGCCGCCATGATGCGCCACTTCCGCGAATGCGTGCTCGGCAAATCCGGCCCGACCCTGGGCCCCGCCCACGGCGTGACCCTGATGCGAATGATCGAATCGATGTACAAGAGCGCGGAAAGCGGCCGAAGCGTTTCGCTTTAAGCCGTACCACGGGGTTCCAGCCCGTGCGAGAACGCTCGCAGGCTGGAAGCCCGTGATACCGTGCTATCCCTCCGCACCCCCGAGTTCGCGAGTCTGGAATAACCACATGCCCACCGCCAGCGCGAAAAGCGAGTACGCCGCCGCGTACGCCGCCGAGATCAACAGGTACACGAACACCGTTGACAGCGGTATCGCGTTCGGATCGCTCGCGAAGCGATAGATCGCCAGCGGCTTGTAGATCGCCAGATCCTTCACGTCGAACGCCTCAAGGTAGGGCAGGAACACGCCGATCACGTACGCCGGCCCCTTTACCAGCCACGACCGATCGTGCAGCGGCGCGTTGGGGCCCGTCATCGGGAACAGGAAACGCGTCAGGTTCCCCGCGATGTAGATCAGGATCACCACCGGCAGGTTCACCACCAGCGACACCCGCGTGCTGATCGCCACGCTGATCGCCGCCAGCACGCTGATCTG
>DATBFY010000521.1:0-3367 GCA_036558265.1 Tepidisphaeraceae bacterium
CATCCAGACGCCGGCGACCTGCCCGCTCGTGAACTTCGAGTATCGGACGATCCCGTCGGGCCAGCGACCCAGCCACAACGTCCACGCCCCGGCCGCCACCGTTGCCAGGTTAAGCGGCCAGAGTTTGGGTCTGAGCACGAACCGCGCGAACGCGCCGTACTCGCGCCCGGAGACGTTCATCGACCCGGCGTCCCACGGCTGGAACGGCCGGCCGCACTCAGGGCAGCGGTGTGCGTCGATCCCACCCAGGGGATAATTGCAATCCAGACAACGGGCAAAGCGCGAGTGCACGAACGTGCATTCTAACGCGCGGGAGACGACTTTCCGCGATTTTCAAAATGCGATGCGCCTTTTGGCGGAGGGGTGCGGCAAGCTTTATAATCCGCCGCCTCAATAGAGCTCGCGCGCGAAAGGAACCGCTCTCAGATGACCACGCCATCACCCGCCACGCCACGCCTGCTCCGCCTCGGGCACTCGCCCGACCCGGACGACGCGTTCATGTTCTACGGGATGGCCAGGAACCTGATCTCCCAGGGCCCCTACCGGTTCGAGCACATCCTGCAAGACATCCAGACCCTGAACATGCGGGCTCGCAAGGGGGAACTTGAGATCTCGGCCATCTCGATCCACGCGTACCCGTACGTGGCCGACAAGTATGCGCTGATGAGCTGCGGGTCGTCGATGGGCGACCAGTACGGACCGATGGTGGTGGCAAAGCGCCCCATGGCGCTGGAGGAGCTTAAGGGGCGCACGATCGCGATTCCCGGCGTGCTGACCACCGCGTTCCTCGCCTTGCAACTGGCGCTGGGAAAGGGTACACCCAGGGGCGAGGCGGGCGGCGGCGCCTTCGGGTATGTCGTGGTCGAGTTCGACCAGATCCCCCGGTTCGTCTCCGAAGGACGAGCCGACGCGGGCCTGATCATCCATGAGGGACAGCTCACCTATCGATCGCTCGGCCTGCACCTGGTGCTCGATACCGGCGTCTGGTGGCATGAGCGCACCGGATTGCCGCTGCCCCTGGGCGGCAACGTCGTCCGTCGTGACCTGGGACGGCCGGTCATGCAGGAGGTGACGGACCTGATCCGCCGCTCCATCCAGTATTCGCTGGATCATCGGCCCGAAGCGGTGAAATACGCCCTGCAGTTCGGGCGCGATTTGAATGCGGAGTTAGCCGACCAATTCGTCGGCATGTACGTCAACCACTGGACGCTCGATTACGGCGACCGTGGCCGTGCCGCCATCGACCGACTTCTCAAGGAAGGCGCTCAGGCCGGACTCGTACCGGACGTCGGCCAGATCGATTACGTGACGGCGAAAGGGTGAATCGGGCGATCTGCCCGTGCGACCAAGCTTACTTGCTACCTTCTCGCCGTGTCCTTCATCGCGCGGATGACTTCCTCGCTCACACCGGCGTCGCGCAGGTCATTCTCGTCGCGGGAGGACAGGCGGAAGATGGTTCCCCCGTGATCGATGCGGTCGATGATCTGGTCATCGCGGTCGCCGCGGCGGGTCCAGTCGATCACGTCCTGCTTCGTCAGCACCGCCCGCGACTCATAGCGGGTATCGCGATAGCTCGTGCCGCTGCCGCTACTGTTATTGCTGCGCCCCGAGGCGTACGGGTCGCGGTCGTAGGAGGCATCGGGCGTGTATCCCGGGTTGCGGCTGTAGTCCGCGCCGCCATCGCGGTCGCGGTAGTAGTCACGGTCGCGATAGGAGTCCCGCTCGTGCGCCTCCTCGCGCTCCTTCTTGTCCATCTCGTTGCCGATCAGCGCTCCGCCGATCGCGCCGGCCGCCCCGCCGATCGCCGCCCCGCCGGCGGTGTGGCCGTGGGAGGCATGTCCGACGATCGCGCCGATCCCGGCGCCCGCGGCGCCCCCGATCAGCGCACCCGTTCCCGCGTTGGTCTGGCAACCCGCCAGACCCGCGCTCAGGACGCCCATCGACAACACAGAGACGACGACTGCTGCCCGTTTCATGTCCACTACTCCACTCCCGGCCTCCTGGGCCGGTTTCACACCCGACGCTGGCATTCGTCGGGGATTGTAGATGATGCTCTACGCGGATTACATCGGCCCGGTTCGCTCGCGACATTGAGGCGACGTCGCGGGCGCGAGATGCCAACCAGGGCGCCTCCTCGCATATAAACCGTTACCATTGAAGAGTTAAAGCGAAACGCCCACTTCACGACGTGCAGGATCCGAGTGCCGGATGTAGGATCTGTACGGCTTATTCCGGGCATCTCCCCCAACCATAGCGGATTCAAAAAGTGAAGAAAGCGCCGGCCTCTCCGACCGGCGCTTCCTTCTACGCAACTCCAAGGTCCAGCATTGTTTAGCTGTGCCCGTTGTTGGCGTAATCGTAGTAGGTTTGAATGCTCCGGCGGTAGTAACCGCCGCCCTGGGCCCGCACGGCGTTGAGCACGACGCCCAGGTGCTCGGCCTTGGTGCGCCGCAACTCGTCGCGCATCCGCTGAAGCTGCCCACGGTTGTTGTTTTTCGCCCGAACCACGCTGACCACCCCGTCCACCCGGGGAGCCATCGCCTGGGCTTCGGCAACGACCATCAGCGGGCCGCTGTCGAAAATCACGTGGTCGAACTCCTCCAAAGCCCGCTCGACGAAGTCGATCAGGAGCTGGCTTTCGAACAGCTCGGTCGGATTCATCGGCTTGGGGCCGGCGGACATGACGGCCAGGTTCGGCACCTGCGTCTCCTGCACGACCTCATCGAACGAGACCACGGCGTTGAGCACGTCGCTGAAGCCCTGTTCGTTCGAGAGCTCGAAGATCTTGTGCACTTCCGGCCGGCGGAAGTTGGCATCGACCAGCAGGATCCGCCGCCCGTTGAGCGCCAGGCCCGCGGCCAGGTTGCAGGCAATCGTGGTCTTGCCGTCGCCCGGGCTCGGGCTGGTGACCATGATGCTCCGGGTCGTGTCCAGCGACGCGGTGTGCTGGAGCTTGGTCCGCACGTGCCGGAAGCTCTCCGCCATCGCAGAGTGCGGGGCGTCGAAGATGACCACCGGCAGGCGTGCCCCGGCGGACTGCGGATCGTCGTTCTCGTCGGGGATCAGGCCCAGCAGGTTGATCTGACCGACCTTCTGAATGTCACGCGGGCTGCGCACCGACTGGTCCATCGCCTCGCGGAGGAACGCGACGCCCATCGACAACGCCAGGCCCAGCGCGATCGCCAGCGCCATCGTGATCGGGAGCTTGGGGAAGCTCTTGTTCATCGGCGTCTCGGGCATGGTCATCCAGGTGACGCGGGCGGCGGCCTGCGAGCTCTGCAGGGCCATCACGGTCTCGATCTGCTGCTTCACATCTTTGAGCTGCTCGTTGAGGCCCTTTTCCTCCTGCTGGAGGTTGAGGAAGACC
>DATBFY010000522.1:0-7938 GCA_036558265.1 Tepidisphaeraceae bacterium
GCCCAACCACGACCGGATCGACCACAACCACTTCGGCCACCGACCGCCGCTCGGCAAGAACGGCGGCGAGACCATGCGCGTCGGTTACAGCTTTCAATCGATGAAGGACTCGTCGAGCCTGGTCGAGCAGAACCTCTTCGACCGCTGCGACGGCGAGCTCGAGATCATCTCCAGCAAGTCCTGCAACAACGTCTACCGCAACAACACGTTCCTCGACTGCGCCGGCATGCTCACCCTCCGCCACGGCAACGGCTGCACCGTCGAGGGCAACTTCATCATCGCCCACCACAAGAAGGGTTCGGGCGGCATCCGCGTCATCGGCGAGGACCACACGCTCGTGAACAACTACATCGACGGCGTCGAGAAGGGCGGCTTCTGGATCACCTCCGGTATCCCCAACTCCCCGCTCAACGGCTACTTCCAGGCCAGGCGCTGCGTCATCGCGTTCAACACCGTCGTCGATAGCCGCGGCCCCTGCCTCGAGCTCGACGCCGGCATGAACACCTCCAACCGCTCCCTCCGCCCGCGCGACATCACGATCGCGAACAACGTCCTGTCTCCCGGCGAGGGCGGCTCGCTCTTGAAGGGCACCGAGGGCGAAGACTTCAAGTGGCTGGGCAACCTCACCCAAACCAGCGCCGCCAAGCACACCGGCATCAAGTCCGCCGACCTCAAGCTCGATCGCGGCAAGGACGGCCTGCTTCGCCCCGCCACCGACAGCCCCGTCCGCGCCGCCGCGCAGGGAGACTTCGCCAACGTCAAGACCGACATCGACGGCCAGGACCGCGCGCCCCGTGCCGACGTCGGCTGCGACCAGGACTCCGACGCCCCGATGAAGTACCGCCCCCTGACCTCCGCCGACGTCGGCCCGTCGTGGCTCGACCGATCGGCCACCGCTGTGAAGGACGCGAAGTAGCGCGCGCGCGACCCGTCATGGACATCACCCCTCAAGACACCGCCGCCCTCGCCGCCCTCGCCAACGGTATCATCCCCGCCGACGCCACCGACGCCGGCGCCGCATCGGTCAATGCCGGCCCGCGCCTCGCCGACAAGCTCCGCGCGGGTCCCACAGCCGCCGTCCTCTATCGCCTGGGCCTCGACACCGCCGCCAAGCTCTCCGCCGAACGCTTCGCCAAACCCCTCGATCAATTGACTCCTCAACAAATACACGATCTGCTCGGGCAATTGCGCGACACCGCCTGCCCCGCGTTCTTCAAGCAGCTCCGCATGGACGTCTGCGCCCTCTATCTCGCCGACCCCGCCGTCTGGCGCCGCATCGGCTTCCCCGGCCCCTCCACCGCCACCGGCGGCTACCCCGACTTCGACCAACCGCAATTGCACCCGCCTGGCAGAATCTGACCACCGGGCCGGCAAGCCGGAGCCGCGCGCCGGGAGCGGCGCAACCAGGATTTCGCCTGCCGAACATCCCGGGTTGCATCCCTTTCCGAAATCCTCACAATCCCTCTTGCCAACACTCACTCACCCGAATCGGCACCTTCGCGACACCCGCTTACCCACCATGCCCGCCCAAACCCTCGACCCCCAGATCCTCGATCGCCTCAAGACCATCCTCCGGCGTGACCTCAAGTTAGGCCCCACCGCCCCCATCGCCGACGACATGCCCTTCTTCGGTGGCGACGTCGACGTGGACTCCCTCGACATCCTCCTCCTGGTCACCAGCATCGAGAAGGAATTCGGCATCAAGGTCCCTAACGCCGCCGTCGGAAAACAGGTCTTTGAGAACGTGACCACCCTGGCCGCCTTCATCCAGGAAAACAAGGCCGGCGCTGCCCCCGGCGCACCCGCCGCCGGCGCCGCGGCACCGCCGGTCGATTTCCTCTCACGCCTTCCTCATCAACCGCCGTTTCGATTCGTAAGCCAAATCACCGACCTCCGCGAAGGCGACTCCGCCGAAGGCGTCTGGTCCCTCACCGGCAACGAGCCCTTCTTCACCGGCCACTTCCCCGGCCGTCCCCTCGTGCCCGGCGTCCTGATCGCCGAAGCCCTCGCCCAGCTTTCAGGCCTCGCCGGCCCGCGCGTCGCCGAACAGGAAGAGGGCAAGCTCGCCCACGTCGACGTCCGCTTCGAGGCCGCCGTCCCACCCCCCGCGCAAATCGTCCTCAAGACCAAGCTCGTCCGCGTCATCGGCGCCCTCCAGCAATTCAACGTCGAAGCCTCCTCCGCCGGCACCACCATCGCCCGCGGCTCCCTCACCCTCCACCGCGCTGCCAGGAACGGAGGCGCCGCATGACTCGCTGCGCCATCTTCCATCCTCCATCCTCCATCCTCGCCTTCGCCCTCGCCCTCGCGCTCTGCGCCCTCCCCGGGCGCGCAGCCGACCGCCCCCCCGGCGTCGACGAGAAACTCTGGTCCCTCCTGGTCCAGATCGACGCCAGGAGCGCCAAGGTCAAAGACCTCACCGCCGACTTCACCCAGGAAAAATTCACCCCGCTCCTCAAGAAACCCCTCCTCTCCACCGGCACCATCCGCATCAAGGGCCCGACTTCGCTCTGGAACACCAGGCAGCCCGAGCCCACGATCCTCCGCGTCGACGAGAAGTCCATCAAGCTGCTCTACCCCCGGCAGAAGGTCCTCGAGGTCTACGCCACCGACCAGCGCATGGGCGCCCTCGCCGCCTCCCCTTTCCCCAGGCTCGACGTCCTCAGCAAACACTTCACGTTCGAGCAGATCCCGACCAAAGACCTCGGCGTCCAGACAACCGATGGATCGCACATCGCCCTCCGCATGCGCCCGACCGACGCCCAGCTCAAAGAGCACATCGACGAGGTCTCCGTCCTCCTCGAGGTCGCGACCGGCTACGTCAAGAAGGCCCAGACGATCGACCCCGACGGCGACCGCATCGTCCTCTCCTTCGCCAACATCAGGGCCAACACGGGCCTCTCGGACGCGGATCTCGCGCTCGACGTCCCGCCCGGCGTGAGCGTCACGCACCCGCTCGAAGGCGACCAGCAAGGCAAGGACAAGTGAAGGACGCCGGCGTCACCGAACTTCAACGGGGCCCGCTGCCCTCCTCCTCCTCCTCTGCCGCCGCCCCGATTCCCTCCGCATCCTCGGGCGTGCGCGCGGCGTTCGCCGCCTTCTGGCTTCGCGCGCTCTTCTTCTGTGCCCAGCACCTCCCCTGGCTCCTCCGCGCCGGCCGCGGTTTTTTCGTCCGGGGCACCGTCGGCGTCTCCGCGTCGATCCGCCGCGCCACCGCCGCCAACGGCCGCCGCATCCTCGGTCCCGGCGCCGACCCCGCCGCCCTCCGCCGCTACGCCCGCGGCGTCGTCGGCAGCTTCTTCGACTTCGTCTGCGATATCGGCCGCGCCGACCGGCTGTCTCGCCGGGACCTCGTCGACCGCATCGAGCACATCGAGGGGACCGATCGCTATCTCCAGACCCGCCAGGCCAGAAGCGGCGCGATCATCGTCACCGCCCACATGGGCTCTTTTGAGGTCGGCGTCGCGGCCCTGCTCGAGCGCGAGCGGCGCATCCACGTCGTCTTCAAGCGCGACACCGGCCGCTTCGAGCGCATCCGCCAGGCGCTGCGCCTGCGACTGGGCGTCGTCGAGCAACCCGTGGACGATGGCTGGGGCGTCTGGGTCAGGCTCCGCGATGCCCTGCGCAACGACGAGGTCGTCGCCATCCAGGGCGACCGCGTCATGCCCGCCCAGAAAGGCCGCCCCATGCCCGTCCTCGGCGGTCACCTGGTCCTGCCCACCGGGCCCGTCAAGCTCGCCATGGCCAGCGGCGCGCCGATCATCCCGGTCTTCAGCGTCCGCACGCCACGGGGCGGGATCCGGCTCTTCATCGAAGAGCCCATCCTCGTCGAAAACGACGTCGATGAACCCCTGACGCGCCTTGCCGCCGTCATCGAGAAGTACGTCAGTGCCTACCCCGAGCAATGGCTGGTGCTCCATCCGGCGTTCGAGGAAGATGACCGCGAGGCCCCAGCGCATGGATCGTAGCCCCGTCGTCATCACCGGCGCGCAGATCGTGACCTGCCTGGGCACGTCTCGGCAGGAGACCTGGCGCGCCGTCGCCGAAGGGCGCTGCGGCATGGGCCCCCTGACCGCGCTTGAATCGCCGCTGCCACCGGGCAAGGTGGGCGGGCAAGCCGTCGAACTGCCGCCCGACTACGAACCCGACGCCCCCCGTGAGGTCCGCTACCTGAAGTGGACGATCCAGCATGCCCTGTTGGAGGCTTTGTCTCCTCCGCCAACGGCGCCAAGCCGTCATCCTGAGCGCAGCGAAGAGCCTGCCCTGAGCTTGTCGAAGGGATCCTGCCGCGAAGGGCAGCAATCGTCCATCTCGCAGCAAGATCCTTCGTCGGCAAAGCCTCCTCAGGATGACATTGGGGCAATTGAACAACTCCCCTACGCCCCCGCCCGCTGCGGCATCCTCCTGGGCACCACCCTCCACGGCATGCGCGCCGGCGGACAGTTCCTCCGAACCGGTGAATACGCGCCGCTCCACCGTTTCCTCGCCGGCGACACGCTGCGCGCCTCCGCCCAGGGCTTCATCGGCACGGCGTTCGCCGCCACCACCTGCTCCGCCTGCTCGTCGAGCCTGGGCAGCGTCGCCCTCGCCGTCACGCTCCTGCAAACTAAAGAGCTCGACCTGGTCGTCTGTGGTGGTTACGACACGATCAGCGAATACGCTTACGGCGGCTTCAACAGCCTGCGCCTCGTCGCCGACGGCCCGCTTCGCCCCTTCGCCAAGGACCGCCAGGGCATGAAGCTGGGCGAAGGCTACGGCATCCTGGTCCTCGAACGCGCGGATTCAGCCAATGCCCGCGGCGTCACTGTCCTGGCCCAGATCCTCGGCTGGGGCGAATCCGCCGATGCGCATCATCTCACCCAGCCCCATCCCGAGGGCGACGGCGCCGCCCGCGCCGTGCTCGCCGCCCTGGAGATGGCCAGGCTTTCGCCGGCGCAGATCGGCATGATCGCCGCCCACGCCACCGGCACCCCCGACAACGACGCCGCCGAGTACGCCGCCTTCAAACGCGTCTTCGGTGACGCGCTGCCCCACATCCCCGTCGTCGGCTTCAAAAGCCACCTGGGCCACACCCTGGGCGGCGCCGGCGCGGTCGAGTTGATCCTCGCGATGACCGCCCTGCGCGAACAGACGGTGCCGCCGTGCGCCAACATCACGCCGGATGAAGTCGAGTTCCCCAACCTCCGACTCAACACCGGCACCGCCAAGCCCGCCCCCATCCGCACGACGCTCAACACCTCCCTGGGCTTCGGCGGCGCCAACACCTGTGTCATCCTCGGGCTCCCCCCCGACCGTCATCCTGAGGAGGCTCTGCCGACGAAGGATCTTGCCTCGAATGAACAGCTTTCTTCCCCTCGCGGCAGGATCCCTTCGACAAGCTCAGGGCAGGCTCTTCGCTCCGCTCAGGATGACGGCTTAGCGCGATCGAATGGAGCGCGCGACGTCCTCATCACCGGGGTCGGCGTCATCGTCCCCGGCGCCATCGGCAACGACGCCTTCATCTCGCGACTGGCATCCGAGTCGCCCCCCGCCTGGCTCACCGACGGCGGCGCGATCCCCGAAGACCAGTTCATCCACCTGCTCAACGCCCGCCGCATCCGCCGCATGAGCGACCAGGTCAAGCTCACCCTCGCCGCCACCGCGATTGCCTGCCAGGACGCCGCCATCGCCGACCTCCCCGCCTTCGCACAGACCTGCGGCGCGATCCTGGGCAGCACCCATGGGTCAGCCCACTACAGCCTTTCCTACTACGGCGAGATCATCAGGCAGGGCTTGGTTGGCGCCAACCCGATGCTCTTCGCCGAGGGCGTTCCCAATGCCTGCAGCGCCCACCTGAGCCTCATGCTGGCCGTCAAAGGGGCTTGCCAGACCGTCATCGGCACTCGCACCGCGGCCCTCGACGCGCTGCGCCTGGCCTCCCTCCGCATCGCGGCAGGGGACTGGGATCGCGCGATCGTCGCCGCCGCCGAAGAATATTGCGATGTGATCAACCAAACCTACCGCTGCTGCGGCCTCTACGCCGGCGCCGCGGGCGCGTCGGCGCCCTTCGCCGGACAGGCCGGCTTCACCACCGCCAGCGCCGCGGTCGCGTTCATCCTCGAGAGCCGACAGTCATTGGAATCCCGCGGCGCATCGAAAGCGCGTGGACGGATCCTCGACGGCGCGTCGTCGCGAGGCAACTCCGATGACCCTGCCGCCGCCGCCCGCGAAGTCCTCACGCGTCTTGGTCCCGCCGAGCACGCGATCACCTCCGCCAACGGCACCTGGATCGACCGCGCCGAACTGGCGGCGCTTCGCAAGAAGCGCGACCGTGCCGTGCTCTCCTCGATTTACGGTCATGTGCCCGAGACGTTCAGTTGCACTCCGCTTCTAGGCATATCCGCGGCGTTGCTCACCGGCCGCATGCCCAAACTGCGATCGGACGGCCCCTTGCAGGACAAAGGGGTCCGCGCGGCAGGGGGGCACGAGAGGCCGGCGTCGATTATCGCTCTTTGCACGGATTACACCGGCGTGGTAACAGGAATGCGGATGGGGCTGGACGTTGAGGGGGGCGCGACACGCCAGTAGACTTCGGCCGCGCTCGTTTGTTCGCACGATGATTCGTGATGCCCATCAGGACCCAACGTATTCATAAGCCGATCCGTGTCGCACTCGGCACTGCGACGCCCGATCCGCTCGCGCCACCGGCGTGGGCCTGCGAACTGGCCGCAGCCGCGGGCAATTTCGCCCTGACCACCGCCGGCATCGCCGACGCCGTCTCGCTGGGCGCAGAGGAGTTGGAAGCCGCCGTCGTCGGTGCGTACGACAGTATTGCGCAGCGCATTGGCGACCTGCCCGCCCGGCACCCGGTGCGCCTCTGGAATCACATCCCCGACATCCACGGTCGGATGGACGACCAGCGCGACCGCTACATGGTCTTCAACGCCGGCCGATACCGCGCATACGCCACCTGGTACGGCGGCCCCCACGCGTTCGACAGCGAGGTGGCGACCGCTTCGGGCGTCGGTCACAACGGCACCGACCTGGTGGTTCATTGTCTCTCCGCGCGTGAGCCAGGGGTCGCGGTGGACAATCCCCGTCAAGTTGCACCCCACCGGTATTCCGCCCGGTTCGGGCCCTTGCCGCCCTGTTTCGCCCGGGCGACGGTGTTGCCGGGTGAGCAGATGGTGCTCGTCGGGGGCACCGCGAGCATCCGCGGCGAAGATTCTCGCCACCGCAAAAGCCTGGCATTGCAGTTTCGAGAAACCCTGACCAATCTCTCCCGCGTGGTTCAAGCCGCGCACGGCAGAACGGGCGACCAGGACTGCCTGTCGAAGTTTCGCGAGTTGCGCGTGTACCACCCGCGCAGCTCGGATCGAAAGGAAATCGAACGGTGGTTGACGACGGGGTTCGCCAGGGACTGCCGCGTCGAGATCGCCGTGGCCGACCTGTGCCGGCAGGAACTGCTGGTCGAAATCGAGGGCGTGGCGGTGATGGGCGGCAGGTCATGACCTATGACGCGGTGATCATCGGCGGGGGACCGGGAGGCGCCTCGGCGGCGCTGGTCCTGGCACGCGCGGGTTTGCGCGTCGTGGTGCTCGAAAAATCGAGGTTTCCGCGGTTCCATATCGGTGAGTCCCTGCTGCCCCGGGCGTTTCCGCTGATGGAGGAACTGGGCCTGGCGGAAAAGGTCCGGGCCCTCCCGCACATGCCCAAGCTCGGGGCCGAGTTCGGCATGGGGGACGATGACAAGACGTCGCGGTTCACCTTCGACCAGGGATTGCTCCCAGGCTTTCCCACCGTGAACCTGTCCCGCGCAGAATTTGACGAATTGCTGTTAAAGGAGGCGGCCGCAGCCGGCGCTGAGGTGCGCGAGGGCGTCACCGTCGATCGGGTCGTCGAACTCGCGGACGGCGCGGTCAGCGTCTCGACCCAGGGCCAGACCCTTCGCGGCCGATA
>DATBFY010000523.1:0-8854 GCA_036558265.1 Tepidisphaeraceae bacterium
GTATTCACCGATGGGCAACACGATTTCCGGCAACGCGCAAACGAACCCGTATCCGTCCAATCCCAACCCTCCCGCGACCGGGGGCAACAGCTCGCCCGGCGGGCAGGTTGCCGGAATGCCCGGAAAGGACCTCGCCTGCGAGGTTCTGCACGGTCTGGCCAAGGGCCTGGAAGCCCTGGGAGAAGGCATTTCCCCCATCGCGCCGGGACCGGGTGAGGTCCTGCGTGGCGGCGGGCGGAAGCTGGATGACCTGACCTACTGCCGACCGGAAGATACCGGTCCCGCCGGCTGGGACCCGGGCCACCGCACCAGCCCGGAACTGAATTCCGACGAGAAGATGCAGCTCAAGCAGATGCTCGAGAAGATGCATAAGGATGCTGAGGACGTCATCAACAAGATGGGCCGCTGACACGCGAGCTATTGGGCATCAGCCGGTATATCGCGCAGAACGTCCGAGATCGCGTCCCTGGGGCAGCCGATATCTGCGACAACGACCTCGCCCGTGTACTGGCGCGAGTTCGGATTCGCAAAGCCGGCCTTCTCGGCCACGAACGTGACGGTACGCGTTGCGCGGACGCACGCCCCGCCGAGCGGTTCGCCCGTGTCACAATCCAACCCGCTCGGCAGGTCGATCGCCAGGACGGGAAGACCCTTGGCATTGATCAGCTCGATCAGCCGCGCCGAATCCTCGCGCGGCGCCGCCGACAGACCCGTGCCGAACACTGCATCCACCGTCAGGGCGGGAGTGGCCTGACGCAATCGCTCCGCGGCCTCGGACGGCCCATGCGTGCGGAGCCCCATTGCCTGCACGATCCGCCAATTGATCAGGGCATCGCCCGTGTACTTTTCGGGATCGACCGCCAGGATGACGTCGACGACCGCTCCGCGGTTGTGAAGATGCCGCGCCACCGCCAGACCGTCGCCGCCGTTATTTCCGCCGCCGCAGACCACGTCGATCCGCTCACCGAATTGTTTCGCCACCATTTCCCACGCGACCTGCGCCGCATGGATCGCCGCGTTTTCCATCAGCATGATCCCCGGCACGTGGTACTGCTCGATCGCCCGCCGGTCGACCTCCCGCACCTGCCGTCGCGTCAATCGCACAACCGTCTTGCTCATCACATGATCTTACCCTCCACTCTCCATCTTCCATCCTCCATCCTCGCTTCCTACAATCCGCGCCCGCGATGTTCATCCTGCTTACCAACGACGACGGCATCCGCGCTCCAGGTCTGGTGGCCCTTTACCGCGCCCTGGCCGCTGCCGGTCACGAGATCCGCGTGGTCGCTCCCGAGACCGTTCAGTCCGCGACCGGGCACGGGATCACGATGTCCGTGCCGCTCCTGACCAGCCGGGTGCAGGTCGAGGACGCGTTCGAGGGGATCGCTGTCGACGGTCGGCCGGCCGACTGCGTCAAGCTCGCGATTAATCAGCTCTGCCGCGACCGCCTGCCCGACCTGGTCCTGTCCGGGATCAACAGCGGCACGAACGTCGGGATCAACGTGATCTACAGCGGCACGGTCGCCGCCGCGATCGAGGCGGGGTTCCTGGGCCTCCCCGCGATCGCCGTCTCTCTTTACCTGCGCAACGATATCGAAACAAACTATCCTCGCGCCGCCGCCTACGCCACGAAGACCATCGACCGCATCATGGATGCCAGCCTGCAAGCGGGGCAGATCGCCACGATCAACCTCCCCGCCCTGCGCGCCGGCGAGGAACCCGCCGGCGTCCGCGTCGTCCGCCAGTGTACCCGCCCCTGGGTGGACACCTACGAGCGCCGCCAGGACCCCAAGGGCCGCGACTACTTCTGGAACACCAGCGTCTTCCGCCTGGGCGAGACCGAGAACGACACCGACGTCGCCGCCCTTCGCGACCGCTACATCACGATCACGCCGCTGCAGTATGACCTGACCGACCACGGGCTGCTCAGGCAATGGCAGCGGGAGAACTGGCGGATCGAAAACGTGAAACGTGACGCGTGACGCGAAGCGGTCAGGGTCCGGGCAGCTCGAATTGCCGCTCCCGCATCCCGCGCCTCCCGCACCCCGACCTCTCTCCCACGGGCGTCGCGTTGGTCCGCAATGGACATCCAAGGTCGCCCGCGGGAGAGGGAGGAGGCCGGCCGGTCGGCGGCGGTGATGGTCAGCTCTTGACGATCTGGCGTTTGGTCATTGCAAGAGTCCCTCAAGGTCCTGCGCATGATCCGTCCGCCGCCCCGTCGCAAACGGCGACCTGGTCGTCTGTGGGCCGTGGTCCGCCGCCCGCCCCGCGACCACCGCCACGCCCTGCACCCGCGCGGTTCCCGGCACTCCGAAGGGCGACAGCAGCACGGGCGAGCCCGCCTGCTCGCTCACCGTCCCGTTCGCCGCCACCGACAGCACGTGCAATTGGTTTCCACCGGGGAAGTTCAGGTCCGCCGCCGTGGATTGGTTGACCACGTAGAGCGATCGGCCTCCCGGGTCCAGCGCGATCTGGAAGTCCGCGGTTTCCACTGTTCCCTGCGGCGCGCCGGCGGGTGCAATGGGACCGGCCAGCTTGAACTCCTGGATCTGCGCGG
The DNA here is from genome assembly GCA_036558265.1 of Tepidisphaeraceae bacterium. Classification (GTDB taxonomy): domain Bacteria; phylum Planctomycetota; class Phycisphaerae; order Tepidisphaerales; family Tepidisphaeraceae; genus RYN-433. Next base: position 2,558 of record DATBFY010000523.1, read on the forward strand.
GGTTGAGCGGGTCCGCCAGTGAGAACACACCGATCGAGTTGGTTCCGGTCGTCGCGGTGTAGAGGAATCGCCCGTCGGCGCTGACGATCGTCCAGCAGGGGGCCGCGCCCTGGTCCGCGACCGACCGTACGAAGGTCAACGTCCCGGATTCGTCGAACGTGAAGACGCCGATCCGGCTCGCGCCGGTCAGCCCGGCGTAGACGATGCGCTTGGTCGGGTGCACGGCCGTTCCCAGGATCAGGGGCGGCGTGACCGGCGCGCCGACGGCGCCGCCCGGGGCAACCGCCAGCGTCCCGTCGGCGTTGATGCGGAAGGGCTCGATGGTGTTCCCCAGCGCGGGACTGGTGCCCGGCAGCGCAAAGTTGTCGCCGAAGAGAAACCGGCCGTCGCGCGAGATCAGCGCCTGGGCCGGCGAAAGGCCCAGCGGCAGGGTGACGGTCGAACCCGCGATCGGCGACAGCGAGCCGTCCGCTCGTATGCGGAATCCGGTGTAGTTGGGCGCGACCGTGGCGTCGTGTCCGGCGCGCACGTCCCCGCGGTTGACGACATAGACGCGATCGCCGGACAGCCCGAGGCTGACCGGTTGCACGCCGCCCGAATCGAACGTGCCGACGCGCGCCAGTCCGCCGTCCCGACGGATGCGGAAGACCGCGATCGAATCGCTGCCCTGGTTGACCGCGAAGAGCAGCCGCCCGTCGGGGCTGGCGATCACCTCCTGGTCCGAATCGTCGGGCCCGAGGACCTGCTCGGGGTTGGCCTGACCGGTCCCCCCGGTCGCGAACCGCCCGATCTCGTGAAGGCGTCCGTTGGCGGGATTGCGTTGGAAGGCGAGCACGGCGTTGTGCCCCTGGCGCGGGTCGTTCGATTCGACGTAGACGGTCGTCGAGGCGGGCCCGGCGGCGCCGTGATCGCCCGAGTCGTGCGGGTGGCCTGCCGACAGAAGCATGCGACCCTCCAGCGTTTCCAAAGCATTGTAGCGAGGCAAAGACATCTCGAAGCTCCGATGTGGCGACGAACCTCCGGGCGGGCGTCGAGCACGGACCATCCGACACGACCGCGCGACCGAATTCGTCTGCGGCATTGGTCGCGGCGGGTCGAACTTCCTGACAGGTCATTTCAACGGAATAAATCCGGCCGTTCGGGGGTATCCGCTGGCGGAGGGAACCTCCGCGCATCACATGAGCGCCCGCCCGACATCCGATTTCTCGCCCGCAGCGTTTGCCGCCGGCGCGGACGCCGCCTCCGGCGCCGGGCTTACGTGGCTCGACGAGCACGGTGACGCGCTCTACCGCTACGCGCTGCCGCGCGTGCAGGACGCGCACGCCGCTGAAGACCTGGTCCAGGAGACGCTGCTGGCGGCCTTGTCGGCGCGCGACCGCTTCACCGGTGTATCGAGCGTGCGCACGTGGCTGATCGGCATTCTGAAGCACAAGATCGTCGACCACCTGCGTGCGGTCGCGCGCCTCGGGCCCGCCGTAGAAGTGGACGCCGACGCCGATCCGTTCGCCGACTTTTTCGACCACCGGGGGCGTTGGAAGACCGCGCCGGCGCGCTGGCAGCGCGATCCGGCGGCGCTGGCGGAACTTGCCGAGTTCCGCGAGGTGCTGGCCCGTTGCCTGGCGTCGCTGCCGCGCCGGATCGCGTCGCTCTTCTGGCTTCGCGAGGCCGAGGGGAAGGACACCGAACAGTTGTGTCAGGAATTGCAGGTATCGGCGACCAACGTCTGGACGATGCTGCACCGCGCCCGCGCGCGACTGCGCGCCTGCCTGACCGCCAACTGGTTCACCCGCGACGTGGCCCCATGACCCGCGCCCGCCGACTGCTCGAGGACCTGTCCCCCACCTGCCGCCACGCGGCGCGGCTGCTCTCGCATTCGATGGACGGGCGACTCTCCCGCCCCCAGCGTATCGGCCTTCGCATTCACCTCCTGCTCTGCCGGCTCTGCCGCCGCTATCGACGAAACCTCGTCGTGCTGCGCCAGATCATGCGCCGGCTGCCGGAAATCCCCGATTCAAGCCAGGCGGGCGGGCTCTCCGTGGGCGCGCGGGTTCGGATCCGCACGGTGCTCGAAAGGGGCGCGTGAAGCGTGGCGACGTGAGAAGGTCTTTATCTCGCGAACCCGCCCAACCCCTCCAGCCTCCCGATCAACGTCTGCACATCCATCCCCGGCACGCTCTTGGGCGTAATGTCGCGCAAGAGCCACCCCTTGTCCGCCGTCTTCTCCCACACGAGGTCCCACGTGCTGGGCACGCCTCCGGAGTAGCCGCCGACCTCCATGTCCGCGGTGGCGGCGACGGCCGCGGTCATCTCGTTGTCCATGCCTTTCTGGACGTCAATGGACGTGATCCGCACCCCTTTGATCCCGAACTGATCCACGGCCGACCCGATCCGATCGACGATGGCCTGCTTCTTCATCCCCGCCAGGCTCGCCCGCGCGTGCAGGAGGTTGGCGGCGGCCGTCTTGTCCTTCTTCTCGACCGCCGCGACGATCGCGTGCGTTCGCCTGATCACCTTCTCCTTGTCGGTATCCACCAGGTAGCTAAGCACCCCCAGCAGGACCGCCAGCAGAAACACGACGTATCCGCCGATCTGCAACCCCTTCTCCCGGCGGGCATTGCCCGAATACCACAGCACCCCGCCGACGACCGCCAGAAGCCCCAGCAGCCAGTAGGGCGTGTCGAATAACAGGTCCAGCATGAATCCCTCTCAACCTTTGCGGCTTGCGGGTCCGATAAACCCAACGGGTTCGCAGGCCAACTCCACAATCGCGCCGCGCGACCCGCGCCACGCTATCGGCCGACATCCATGACCGCAAGCACCGACCCATCCACGCGCTACGTGCTGCCGCCGGACGCCCCGTACCTGGCCAACCTGGCCGCACTCTGGCACCACCAGCCCGACCTGGCGCGGAAGATCGAAGCGCTCGACACGCAGGACGCCGGCTACGTCGTCGAACCCTCAAAATCGGGTCCACCAACGCTGACCGTCAAAACGGCAGACAACCGATCGATCTCGCTTCACTCCAGGTACAACCCGCTCGCCGAAGCGCAAAAACTGCTCGAACCGACTCCCGTCGATGGCTGCATCGTTTTCCACGTCCAGGGCCTGGGTCTGGGCTATCACCTCGAGGCCCTGGCCGAGCGCGCCAGCAGCGAATCGCTCATCTTTGTCTTCGAGCCCGACCTGCAGCTCCTCCGCATCACGCTGGAGCATCGGGATCTATCGAAGCTGATCGAGTCCGGTCGCGTCCATTTCTTCACCGAGCTCAACAAGGCGGAGATCTTTACCAAGCTCACGCCCCATTGTGCCATGTGCTCGATGGGTTTTGAGGGTGTCGTTCACCCGCCCAGTGTTGCGCTCAACCCGCAATTCTTCGCCGAGATCCAGACCTGGATCGCCGAGTTTGCAGCGTTTGCCCGCACCAGCCTCAACACGCTGGTGATCAACGGCCGGCGAACCGCCGAGAACATCACGCGCAACCTCGCCACGTACGTGCAGACCTCCAGCGTGAACGAGCTCAGGGATCGCTACAAGGGACAACCCGCGATCATCGTCTCCGCCGGGCCGAGCCTGCGCAAGAACAAGCACCTGTTGAAGGATGCCCAGGGCAAGGCCGTCTTCATCGCGGTGCAGACGATCCTCCAGCCGCTTTTGGAGATGGGTATCGAGCCGCAGTTTGTCACGTCCCTGGACTATCACGACATCTCCACCCGGTATTACGAAAAGCTGCCGAAAAACCTCGCGACGCACCTGGTGGCCGAGCCCAAGGCCAGCCCGAAGATCTTCGACGTTTTTCCGGGCCCGGTGACGGTGCTGGGGAGCGACTACGCCGACCGTCTGCTGCGCGAGTTTGCCAAGGAGATGGACAAGGGCCGACTGTCGAGCGGCGCGACGGTCGCGCACCTGGCGTTCTACCTGGCCGAGCACCTGGGTTGCGATCCGGTCATCTTCGTCGGCCAGGATTTAGGGTTCGGCGACGGCCTGGCGTACGCGCCGGGCACGAACATCGACGACGTCTGGCGTCCTGAGCTCTCGCGCTTCTGCACAATCGAGATGAAGCAGTGGGAGTTCATCGCGCGCGACCGCCACATCCTCCGCAAGATCCCCGATGTCGAGGGGCGCCCCATGTACACCGAAGAACGACTCTTCACCTACCTCCAGCAGTTCGAGCGTGACTTCCTCCGCACCAAGCGCCGGGTCATCGACGCCACCGAGGGGGGCGCCAAGAAGCGCGGCGCCGACACGCGAAAGCTCGCCGATGCGATCCGGGAGTTCTGCAGGGAGCCGCTGAATCCCTCGGCAGCCGCGCAGGGCGACGGCCGCCCGGGGCAGCAGTGGCTGCGCGCGGGCAAGTGCGTCGCCAGCCTTCAGGCCCGCCGGGAGGAGGCGCGGCAGATCGAGTTGATCAGCCACGACACGCTGCCGCTGCTGGAGGAGATCCGCGACCACCTCGACGACCAGCCCAGAGTCAACCGAGCGATCGCGTTGATCGACGCGCTTCGGGCGCGCATCGATACCTTCGGTGCGACGTACGATCTGGTTACCCAGCTCACGCAGAAGACCGAGCTGGAGCGTTTTCAGCGCGACCGGCGGATGCAGTCGAAGAAGCTCACGGGATTGGAGCTGCAGCGCAACCAGATCACCCGCGACGTGGAGAACGTCCGCGCCGTCGCCGCCGCCGCCCGTGAGTTCCAGAACCTGATGGACGAGATGATCCAGAAGCTCAAGACGTTCACGGACCCGGTCCCGTCGAAAGAGACGACTCCGGCCGCCGCCCCCGTGGCGCCGCTTGCGGCTTAGCGCGAGTGCACCTTCGGTGCGACCGCTAGTTGCCGGCGGGTTCTGAGAGTGCTTCTCAGGTGAGGACCCGGGTTTCGAGACGGACGACTGTCACAATGCCAACGAACACCGCCATCCTCTCCCTCCTCCACGAATCTTCAGGCGAACATAGTGCCACGCGCACCTTCCGCGAGACCCCAGTTCTCGATTGGACCCTCAACCGTCTCTTCCGCGCCAATCAACTGTCTCAGACGATCATCCTCTGCTGGGACGACCAACGCCCGGATGTGTCCCCGATCGCCTCCGCGCGCGGCGCACAGGTCCATTCCCAGCCGCGAACGCCGATCCCGACGCTCGACGCCATCTCCGCCGCCCAGCGCTGGAGCGACGGCTGGCGAGGCGGCCTCCTGGCCACCTGCCACTTCGACCGCGGCTTCCACGCCCCGTCGATCCAGCAGGCGCTCCACTCGGAACCTGGCACTCGGGACTCGGAACTTCTCCTGCTCATCGATCCCAGCGCCGCCCTCATCGACCCGGCGCTCATCGACGCTCTGATCGCCCACGCCGGGGAGTTTCCGAATCGGGAACTCTACTTCACCCAATCCGCCCCGGGCCTGGCGCCCGTGGCGATCCGGCCGATCCTCCTGGATCGCCTGGCGAAGACCAACTCGCACCCGGGGCGCCTGCTCTCCTACTGGCCCGACACGCCGGGGCGCGACCCGATGACGACGGAGATGTGCCTGGCGGTGCCGCCCGCGATCGCCCGCTCGCTCCACCGATTCACGCTCGATTCGCGGCGGCAGATCGGACGCATTGCGGCTGCGACCGCGTCGTTGAACGGACAACTGATCACCAGCGACGCCCAGCGGTTGGTCGAATTGCTTGACGTGCAGGCGGAACCTGACCGTCAGCCGCGCGAGGTCGTCCTCGAGCTGACCACCCGACGCTCGGCGCGCCCGATCTTCGCCCCGGGCACGCACCTGCAACTGGGCAGGGGGGATATGTCGCTTGAGACGGTCGATCGGATCCTCGAGCAGTTGACGGAGATCGACGATCTTCGCCTGACGCTCGCCGGCGCGGGCGACCCGTTGCTGCACGCCGATTTCGCGCAGGTTCTCGACCGCGTCGCGCAGGCGAACATCCCCGCAGTCCACGTCGAAACGGATCTTTTCGAGATCGCGCCGTCGGTCCTGGAAAGGCTCGTCTCGTCGCAGATCGACATCCTGACCCTGCACCTGCCGGCCGCCACCGTTGCGACTTACCAGCGAATCATGGGCGTGGACGGTCTTGCGAAGGTCGTCGAGAACCTGAAGCATCTCCTGAGCGTCCGTCGCTCGCTTCCCTTGATCGTCCCCACGTTCACCAAGTGCCGGGAGAACCTGGAGGAGATGGAGCCCTGGTACGACCACTGGCTGCGCGTCCTGGGCACGGCCGTCATCGTCGGGCCGAGCGACTACGCCGGCCAGATACCCGACACCGCCTGCGCCGACATGTCGCCGTCCAAACGTCGTCCGTGTT
>DATBFY010000524.1:0-15142 GCA_036558265.1 Tepidisphaeraceae bacterium
GTGACGCCAGTTTCTGGAGCATGGGGTGGAATCACACGCATGTGGGGTCGATCTGGACAACCGTTCACGCGTGCGCGACGGCGGCGTTGCCAAGCGCGGAGATCAGCGCTCCCAGGTGCTTCTGGTAATGCCGCCAGCGGCCGATGGCGGAGGTGTAGATCGGCCTGCGCACCTGCTCGGAGCTGAGGGTGGCGACGGGGCGGCGGTGCTCGTAGTAGCGCAGGCAGCGGTCGTCCCAGGGGAGGTCGAGGAACTCGAGCAGGCGCCGCGCCTGGCCCCGGGTGTCGTGCACCACGTCCTCGTATTTCACGTCGAGGATCGGCAGGTCGAGCACGGATTTCCAATGCGCCATCAGCCGCCGGTAGTCCTGGTAGAAGAGGCCCAGCGTCGTCAGGTCCTGGGTGTGGGGATAGCCGACCAGCAGGCTCATGTAACACGAGAGGCAGGTGTCCAGCGGATCGCGCACGCAGTGGATGACGTGACACCCGGGCAAGACCAGGGCGATCATCCCCAGGTGCAGGAAGTTCGAATGCATCTTGTCGGTGACGTACCGCGCCGCCGTGTCGAGCGACGCAAGGGCGGCGAGGTAGTCGCCGGCCATCTGATCGGCGACCCGAACCGTCAGGCGGTCGAGGCAGTCCGGATAGGTCTGGCCTTGCGTCCACTCCTGGCGGGTGCCGGCCTTGAACGCGTCCACCAGCGCGGTCAGCTCACCGGCGCCGTAAACCTCGGGGTGGCTGGCGAGGATCTGTTCGACCAGCGTCGTGCCCGAGCGCGGCATCCCGACGATGAAGACGGGTCGGCGGCTGGCGGGGGTGGCGGGGGCGTGGGTTGAGGCACGCGGGAGATCGCGCAGCCTGGCGGGCGTGAAATAATCGATCCGGCGATCGACGAATCGCGTCGTGGCGTTGGGATCGTAGGGAACGCGCTGGCACTCGTTGCCCTGCCGCGCGGCCTCGAACGCCAAGTCGTATTCGCCGATCCGACCCAGCACGGTGGCCCGGGCGAAGTGCAGGCGGGCGGTTTCGTCGTCGGACAGGTTGGGCGCGCCGCCGCGCAGGACGTCGGCGATGTAATCCAGCGCCTCGCGCTCGCACTTGAGCGTCGACGCGATGCGGCTGAGCAGGATCGCGGCGTCGGCGCTCTTGACGCCCGCGGCGATCAGCGGGCGCACGAGCCGGGCGACGGCGTCGAACTCGCCCAGGACCTCGTGGACGTAGGCCCGGGCGATGATGAGCTCGGCGTCGTCGGGGGCCAGTCGGAGGGCGGCGGTGATGAACTCGGCGGCCTGCCCGGGTCGTCCGGTCTCGAAGTAAAGGCGACTGAGCGCGGCGTAGCCGCGCGGGTGGTCGGGCGCGAGGCGGATTACCTCGCGAAGGTGTTTCTCCGCGTCGTGCGGCCGGCGGGCCCGCCAGGCGGCCATGGCGAGCTTGAACTCAGAAGCGGGTTGCGGGGGGTTCACGGTGGTGACCAAAGGGCGCGCGGGGGCCGGGAGCTACCCCACCTTTGCCGCTTGTGGTGGGACGGCGGCGGCTGCTGCTGCCGCGGCGGCGATCGCGCCGGCCTTGCGCGTGCGGCGGCGGGCCTGGAAGATGTGGACGACCTGGTCGAGCATCACCGCCACCAGGATCACCGCCCCGATGATGATGAAGGTCCAGTTGTTGTCCAGCCGCCAGAGGCGGCGGATGCCGTCGCGGTCGCGGTAGATCCACTGGAACATGTTGATGCCGTTCTCGATCACTTTCATGATGCACGAGCCAATGATCACGCCGACGACCGTCCCCTCGCCCCCGCGGAGGGAAACCCCGCCCAGCACCGCCGCCGCGATCGCGTACAGCTCGTAGGCGATGCCGACCTGCTGCGACATCTGCCCGATGTAGGCGGCGTAGCAGACGCCGGCAATCCCGCCCGACAGGGCCGAGATCACGTACGTCAGGGTCTCGACGCGCTTGACGGGGATGCCGGAGTACTCGGCCGCCTCGCGGTTGCCGCCGATCGCGTAGACGTAGCGCCCGAAGACCGTGAAGTGCAGGACGTACGCCGCGACGAGGATCACGCCCACGAAGATTAGTAACGGGTATGGCACGGTGCCGTCGGGGCTGCCCACGGTGGGGAATAGACCGCCGTTGGCGAGCTTGATCAGCGGGACGTCGCCCAGGCTCAGCGTGCCGCCCTTGACGATCGTCTGCGAGACGCCACGCAGGAGCAGCATGCCCCCCAGTGTGACGATGAACGACTGGAGGTCCAGACGGGTGATCAGCAATCCCTGGATGAGGCCGATCAGCGCGGCGACCGCGAGCGCGGCGGGGATGCCGATCCAGAGCGAATACCCCATCCCCCCTGCCGCCGGGTTGTCCGGATAATATTGCCCGGAGATCTTGGCAATCAGCACGCCGGTGAGCCCCACGATCGAGCCGATCGAGAGGTCGATCCCGCCGGTGATGATCACGAACGAGATCCCGATCGCGAAGATGCCCAACATGGAGATCTGGCGGGTGGTGTTGATGACGTTGGACTGGCCGAGGAAGTCCTCGTTCGAGACGAACAGCGCGAACGCGAGGCAGATCAGGGACACGAACATCCCCATCTCGCGGCGCAGGCCGGCGAGCCGCATCGGAACCGCGCCCGCGAGCAAAACGCCGCCGAAGGCCAAGATGTGAATCAGCTTGATATGCAGAAACAGGATCATGCAACTTCCTTACACGGCGAGGGCTTCCCGATCGGCATGCCCCGTCATCAACTGACCGATCCGGTGCGCGGAGAGTTCCGCGCGCTCGAGGATCCCGCGCACCCGCCGCTCCTGCATGACGACCACCCGATCGCTCATGCCGATGACCTCTTCCATCTCCGAACTGACCATCAGGATGGTGATGCCCTGGGCTGCCAACTCCGCCATGTGGCGGTAAATCTCGGCCTTGGCGCCCACGTCGATGCCGCGGGTCGGCTCGTCGAGGATGAGGATGCGCGGCCGCATCGCCAGCCACTTGCCCAGGACGACTTTCTGCTGGTTGCCGCCCGAGAGGTTGACGGCCTTGACCTCGATGCTGGGGGTCTTGACGCGAAACCGCTGCACCTCGTGCCGCGCGACCTCGCGCTCCTTCGAGCGGTTGAGGAAGCCCAGGCTTGCGTAGTTGCGGACGTCGGGCAGCGACGTGTTCTGGGCGATGGTCATCGGCAGGACCAGGCCATGGCGCTTGCGGTCCTCCGGGGCGAGGTAGACGCCCCGGGCGATCGCCTCGCGGGTGTTCTGCGGCGCAAACGGCAGGCCGTCGAGCAGCATCGTGCCCCCCAGCGCCGGGGTGACGCCGAAGATCGCCTGCATCAGTTCCGTGCGCCCCGCGCCCACAAGGCCGGCAAACCCCAGGATCTCGCCGCGGTGGGCGGTGAATGAAACCGGGGAGGGGGCACCGGGAACGAGCAGGTTATCGACCACCAGCACCGGCTCGGTCGGCGGCTTGGCGGGCTTGGCGGGGAAGTAGTTGGCTGACAATTCCCGCCCGACCATCATGGACACGATCTTCTCGTGAGTGGCCTGGGCGCGTTCGAGGTCGCCGACGTAGCGCCCGTCGCGCAGGATCGTGATCCGGTCCGAGAGCGCCAGCACCTCCTCCATCCGGTGGGAGATGTAAACGATGGCCATCCCCTCGGCACGGAGCTGGCGGATGATCTGGAAGAGCTTCTGCGACTCGCCCGCGGTCAGCGACGAGGTCGGCTCGTCCATGATGATGATCCGGGCTTCCAGCGCCAGCGCCTTGGCGATCTCGACCATTTGCATCTCGCCGACGGTCAGCCTTGCGACGGGTGTCGTCGGCGGGCAGGTGAGGCCCACACGGCGGAGCAGCGCCGTGGCGGCCTTGTTCATCTGCCGCCGGGTCAGGGGGCTGAGCAGCCCCATCGACTTGCGCTCGTTGCCCAGGAAGATGTTGCCGGCCACGTCGAGGTTGGGGGCGAGCATCAGCTCCTGGTGAATCAGCGCGATGCAGGCGCGCTTGGCGTCGCGGACGGAGTTGAACGTGACCGGCACGCCCTGGATGAGGATCTGCCCGCCGTCGGGCTGATAGGCGCCGCCGAGGATCTTCATCAAAGTCGATTTGCCCGCCCCGTTCTCGCCCATGAGCGCCAGCACCTCACCCTTGTGCAGGCGCAACTGCACGTCCTGCAGCGCCACCACGCCGGGAAAGCGCTTGGTGATGCCGCGCATCTCGAGCAACGGCGGTTGTGAAGACGTGGCGTTCATGGGGAGATGCGAAAACGAAAAACGAGGAGGCGAAAAACGTAAGAGGCACCGCTTTGGGGGCAAGCGGCCGGACGCTTACGTTCTTCGTTTTTCGTTCTTATTCATTACTTCACTTCTTCCATTCCGCCAGCCGCTTCTCGAAGTCGGCGACGTTGTCCTTCTGGATGATCTCAACGCCGGTGTTCACGATCTTGTCCGGCGGGATCTTGGTCTTGGCCTTGTCGAAGTCGCTCGCCAGCTCGTGCATCCACTTGGCGGACTGGTAGCCCATGTCGTAGGGGTGCTGGACGACGCTGCAGTTGATCGTGCCGTTGTTGATGCCCTTGAGGGTTCCGGCCTCCTCGTCGAAGACGGCGGCGAGCACCTTGCCCTTCTTGCCGCTGCCCTCCAGCGCATCCGCGATCGCCGGGCCGTTGTAGGACCACAGGCCGCAGATGAGGTTCACGTCGGGGCGGGCGTTGAGGATGTCCTCGACGTTGGAGCGGGCCTTGGCGCGGTCGGTCTGGTCCTCGCGCTTCTCGACGATCTCGATGTTGTGCCCCTTGATCGCGTCCTCGATGCCGCGGAGACGCTGGGCGGCGTTGTCGGCGGAGAACATGCCGACGAAGACCGCCATCTTCCCGCCGTTGGGCAGCAGCTTGATGATCTGCTCGCCCAGCCGCTTGCCGGCCTCGTAGTTGATCGTGCCGACGTAGAGCAGGCGCTTGGACTCAGAGGCGTCGGAATCGAACGTGATGAGCCTGGCCTTGTCGGCGGTACGGTTCAGGACGGCCACCTGGTCCTTGGGCGCGATCACGCTGACGGCGATCGCGTCGTAGCCCTGGCTCACGAGGTTCTCGAGGATCTGGTTCTGCTCCTCGGTCTTTCCGTTGGGAGGCATCTTGATGTCCACCTGGACCTTGCCCTCGCGCTCGTACTTGTGGACGCCGTTGGAGGCGATCTTCCAGAACTCGCTGGCATTGTTGGTGACAAAGGCAAGCTTGTAGACCTTGCCCCCGCCCCCTGCCCCGCCGCCACTGCCGCTGCGGTCACAGCCCAGGTTGGTCATCGCCGCCAGACCGACGGCCACGGCCATCACGAAACCGACTTTGCAAATGTTCGCAAATCTCACGGCAGGTCTCCTCGTCTTTTAGATCCTTTGCCTTGACATCGATGTCCCCGTCGATCGTATCGATCGATCAGGGGCTTGTCACGCGAGAGCGTTGCCTGTGACGTTGAGAACGTTGCCTGCAGATTTGAGAAGCTTTGCGCGCGGCCGCTGGCGCGCTGCGGTGAGTGTCGGAGCGGTCCCCGTCAGGGAGTTCAGACCGCCGTGGGCTCCAGCGCATCCTGACGCCCGCGCTTCGGGGATTTGGGCTCGACGGGAGTCGCGACCTCGGGATCGTGGGTTGCTCTGCGCAGCCGGCGCGCGAGCCGGCCCAAATCGTCGAAGAACGAGTACGCCACCGGCGTGACCAGCAGCGTGAGCAGCAGCGCCATCGTCTGCCCGCCGATCACCACGATCGCCACCGCGCGGCGCTCTTCCGAGCCCGGCCCGGTGCCCAGCGCCAGCGGCAGCATGCCCGCGACCAACGCCAGGGTCGTCATCAGGATCGGCCGCAACCGGTCGCGATTGGCCTCGACGATCGCCCGCGCCCGGTCCATCCCGCGGGCGCGGAGCTGGTTCATGTGATCGATCTGGAGGATCGCGTTCTTCTTTACCACGCCGAAGAGCACCAGGATGCCCAGCGCCGAGTACAGGTTGAGCGTCCCGTGCGTCAGGTAAAGCGACAGCAGCGCGAACGGCACGGTCAGCGGCAGCGAGAGGAGGATCGTCAGCGGGTGGACCAGGCTCTCGTAGTTCATCGCCAGGATGATGTACATGAACACGACCGAGAGCGCGAACGCCCAGAGGAACTCGACGAACGTCCGCTCGAGCTCCTTGCCCTTGCCGGTGATGCTGGTCGAATAGGCGGCGGGCATGTTGAGGGCGGCGGCGGCGGCGCGGAGGGCCTCGATCCGGTCGCCCAGCGCGTAACCCGGCGCGACCCCGGCGCGCAACGCCACCATGCGCTCGCGGTCGGCACGGTCGATGCGCCCGGCGGTGAAGGCGGGCGTGAGCCTGGCGATGTTCGACAACTGGACGATCTGGCCGTTCTTGCGCGGGAGGTAGAGACGCTCGATCGCGCGCTGGTCGTTGCGCGTGCCCTCGACCAGGCGCAGTTGCACGTCGTAATCATCGTTGACCTGGTAGTCGTGAAAACGCGTGACCTGGTCGTCGCCGCCGACCATGATCGCGACCGCGGTTCCGATGTCGCGCGCGTCCACGCCCAGGTCGGCAGCGCGCATGCGGTCGATCTCGACGCGCAGCTCGGGCTTGTCGAGCCGCAGCGTGGTGTCGGCGTCCACGATGCCGGGGATCTCACCGCCGCGGATCTTGTCACGCAGGGCGTTGGCGTACTCGTCCAACTTTTCCAGGTCCGGGCCGCGGATCTGGAAGTCGATGTCCGACGGCGACCCGCCCAGGCTGAATGCCGAGTAGTTGCGGATCGTCGGGCGCAGCTCGTGGTACTTCTTCAGCCGCCGGCGGATCTCGCCCATCACGTCGCGCTGGTTGTAATTCCCGGCAAACGCCGCCGACGGATGACCGTGCAGGATTGCCTTGACCAGGCGAGTGACCGACAGCACGCGCTCCTCGTGGGGGGCGATGCGGACGTAGAGATTCGCGGTGTTCGCCGCGCCCAACCCGTTGCCGCCGCTCGCGAGGACCAGCCGCACGCCGTGAACGGCCATCACCTCGCGTTCGACCGCCAGCGACGCCTGGTCCATCGACTCGGGGCTGGTCCCCTCGGGCGCATCCACGCGCACGGTGAACTCCGCCTCGTCGATGTCGCTGGGCACCCACTCCTGCTTGACGGCCTGGTAGAGGGGGATCGCCGTCCACATCACCACGATCGCGCCGACCGCGACGCCCCAGCGCAGGCGCATCGCGCCGCGGAGCAGCCAGGTGTAGGTCACGTCGATCAGGTGATAAAACCCGCGGCGCGACGCGGCGGCGTCGTGGCCGCCAGCGACATGCTTTGCGCGCAGCATCCGCGCGCTCATCATCGGCGTGAGCGTGAAGCTCACGAGCAGCGACACCATTACCGCCACCGCCGCCGTGATCCCGAACTGGTACAAGAACCGCCCCGAGATCGACGACATGAACGACACGGGGATGAAGATGATGACCAGCGAAAGCGTCGTCGCCAGCACCGCCAGGCCGATCTCGGCGGTCGCCTCGCGGGCGGCGCGCATCGGCGGCATGCCGTGTTCCTCGACGAACCGGAAGATGTTCTCCAGCACCACGATCGCGTCGTCGATCACCACGCCGACCATCAGCACCAGCGCCAGCATCGTCACGCTGTTGAGCGTGAAGTGCAGCGCCCACATCATCCCGAACGTCGCGACGACCGACGCCGGGATCGCCACCGCCGCGATCAGCGTGCTCCGCCAGTTCCGCATGAACGCCAGCACGACCAGGCACGCCAGCGCGCTGCCCGCCCACAGGTGCGTGTTGATCTCGTGCAGCGCCTCGTAGATGTACCGCGTCTGGTCGCGGATGACCTCCATGTGGACGTCGGGCGGGAGCTCCGGCTCGATCCGCGCCAGCGCCGCCTTGACGCCCTCGATCACCTCGACCGAGTTGGCGCCGGTCTGACGCCGGATCTCGAGCGTCACCGCGGTGAGCGGGGTCGGCTCCGCCCTGGCATCGACCGGCTCCCGCCAGAGCCGCGCGACGCTCCGTTGCTCCTTGGTGCCGTCCTCGGCGTAGCCAACGTCGCGGATGCGGATCGGCTGGCCGTTCAACGTCGTGATTACCAGGTCGTTGAATTGCGACGCGTCGGTGATCTTGCCCATCGTGCGCAGCTGCTGCTCGCGCACGCGGCCGGTCACGTTGCCGCCGGGGATGTCGGCGTTCTGGCGGACGATCGCGTCGTGTACCGCCGTGATCGGCAGGTTGTAGGCGACCAGCTTATCCGGGTCCACCCAGACGTTGACCGCCCGCCGCGTCCCGCCGCCGACGAACACCTCCCCCACGCCCACGGACCGCTCGAGCCGCTCCTTGACGATCCGCTCGGCGTACTCGGTCAGCTCGCGCTTGGTGCGCGGGCCGTAGAGCGCGAGCGACATCACCGGGTCGTCGTCGTTGTTGCGCTTCTGGATGGTCGGCGGATCCACGTCGTCGGGCAGGTTCTTAAGCACGCCGTTGATCCGGTCCCGCACGTCCTGCGCCGCCACGTCGATGTTGCGGCTGAGCTTGAACGTCGCGATGACCAGCGACTGCCCCTGCGACGAGATCGACCGCAGTTCCTCGATGCCCTCGACGGTGTTGACCGCCTCCTCGATCCGCTGCGAGACGTCGCTCTCCATCGTCTCGGGCGCGGCGCCCGCGAGCGTCGTGCGGACGAAGAGCGTCGGCAGGTCAACGCTGGGCACGCGGTCCACGCCCAGGCGCATATATCCGGCCGCGCCGACCACGACCAGCGACAGGATCAGCATCGTCGCGAAGACCGGTCGTCGAATACAAATGTCCGCCAGTTTCTGCATGGGGTTGGTACGCGCAACACTCTACGCTCGGGGGATTTGGGCGTTGCCGGGGGACCGCCGACCGGACGTCGAATGTACTATTTCACTTCCATGTCGGCGGGCATCGCCGCCGGCCGCGTGGTCGGCCTCGTCGCCGCGCGCTGCACGTTGCCCAGCTTCAATCGCCCCGTCGTTCGGAGCAGGTCGAGGTAGATCACCTTCCGGTTGAACGTCTCGGTCGTCAGCTCGAGTTGGCTGTTCAGCAGCACGTCCTGCGCGCTGAGCACGTCGAGGAAGATCGCCGTCCCGGCCGCGTACCCGGCCCGTGCCTGGCGATAAGCCTCCGCCGCCGCCCGGATTTGCGCCCCAAGCTCGGTCAGCTTGTCCGTGCTGGTCAAAAAGTTCTGATACCGCTCGCGCACCTCGTCCTCAACCTGCCGGCGCAGGAGCGACTGCCGCATCGCGTCCTGACGCAGCACCGACCACGCCGTCCGCACGTCCGCCTCGATCACCCCCGCCGAAAAGATCGGCAGGTTCACCGCCAGCAGCGAATTCCACTTGCTCGCATCCGTGAAGTCCTCGCGATAGAGGTAGCCCGTGATGTTGAGCGAAATCGACGGGTAATACTCGCCAACCGCGTTCCGCACGTTCGCCACGGCCGTTTCGACCGCGGCCTGGGCGGCCTTGTAGTCTTCGCGACCCGTCCAAGCCCGCCAGAGCAGGTCCTGCACGGTGCCGACGTCCGCCGGCACGTCGTAGTCCTCCCGGAGGGGCCCGCTGACCTCCCGCGTCCCGATCAGGAATGCCAGGAGCGTGCGGGCGTTGGCGACGTCCCCCTGCGCCTGCACAAGGGTCACCCGCGTGCTCGCCGACTGCGCTTCGGCCTGCGCCAGGTCGAGCGGCTTGCCCGTGCCGGCGTCCAGGCGTCCCTTCGCGTCCCGTACGCGCTCCTGCTGTGCCTTCAGAGACTCCCGCAGCACCTCCACGTTCGCCTCGCTCCGCAGGACGTTGTAATACGTCTGCGCAACTTGCAGCAGCAGCGTCGATTGCGCATCCAGCAGCAACTGCCGTTTCTGCTCGATCGTCCAGTCCGCCGCCTCGAGGCTCGCCAGGTCCCGGAAGCCGCGGAAAAGGTTCGCAGCGCCGTTCACGGGCGCCTCGAATCGACGCAGGGTTTTTCCGACCTCCTTAAATCCCCCCGATGTGCCCACCGGCCGCCCCTGCCCGGCGTTCGTGGTCGCCGCCTCGGAGTTGTCCACGATCGTGTAGCTGGGGGCGAGCGTGATCGTCGGCAGGAAGTTGGCGAACGCCCGGGCTTTGTCGTTCAGTGCTTGAACGTAATCCTCCCCACGGATCGCCAGGCTTTCGTTGTCCTGGTTCGCCAGCAGCAACGCGCGAACCAGCGACAATTCGTCGCCCGGCATGAGGGGTGGGGTCGCCTGGGCGACGTCCGCGTCCAGGATCCGGCGATACTGCTGGACCTCGTGTTGCTGATCCACGCACCCGGCCACCGACAACAACACCCCGATGGCCAGCGCCCACTTGCCAACCCTCATCGCCCGCCCCTTCCCGACGCCAGCGCCGTGCGCTTCGGTGTCCTGGTCCGCTTCATAGCCTTCTTCCCGTTTCGATAAACCCCCCGCTCGATCAGCCGGATGAGTTGTGCGGTCACCGTCGCCTCGTCCAGTCCTTTGGGCCCGAAAAGCATCACCGACCGCACCAACCCCGGCACGCACAGCGCCGTGATCTGCGGGTGCGGATCATCGAACTCGCCGCTCACGTTTCCGCGCCGGATCGTCCGCTCGATCAGCCCGGTGAACTCCCGCCGCCGGTCCGCCCACCGCTCGTCCGGGATGATCGGGCCGGCCGTCCGCATCAATTCGTAAAGCGTCGGGTGATCGAACGCGAACTTCACCAGCTCCGAGAGGATCCGCCGCAACCCCTCCCCCGCCGGGATCTGCTCGCCTTCCAACTGCCGCTTGAGGCGTTCCAGCACCTGGGTGAACGCGTCGTAGATCAACCAGAAATACAGGTCTTCCTTGCTCTTGAAGTAGATGTAAAGGGTGCCCTTGCCGACACCCGCCTCGGCGGCGACGTCGTCGAGCTTGACCTTGTGGAACGGGCGCGTGGCGAACAGCCGGGCGGCGGTCGCCGCGATCAAGGCTCGCTTCTTCTCGTCAGGTCGCTGCATGTGAACGGGAGCGGATGTCTTGCGGCGAGGGGCGCGCAAACCTATATTGCTCAAAACCGACTCGTCAGTATTGTAAGGATCGATCGCCGACCGTCAATCGATGCGTCCCCACGCGTCACGATGATGATGAAATCCAGCCGACTCCTGCCGTTCGCCGCCACCGCCGTATTCGCGCTCGCCGCGATCACCACCTCGATCGCCTGCGACCGCAAGTCCCAGGCCGCCAATACCCAGGGCGGCCGCGCGGCCACCACCGTCCCGGTCATCCTCCAGGCCGTCAAAACCCTGCCCGTCCAGCGCACCGTGGACGTCGTCGGCACGCTCTATGGCGAGGAGGAAACCGTCGTCTCCGCCAAGGTCCCCGGCCGCATCATCGCCCTCTACAAGGACGTCGGCGACACCGTCGCCCCCGGCGAGCCCCTCGTCCAGCTCAAACAGAACGACTACCAGCTCGCCGTCAGCAAGGCCCAGCTCGCGATGGAGGAGGCCCTCTCCAAGCTCGGCCTCAAGGAGTTGCCCTCTAAGGATTACGACGTCACAAAGGTTCCCACCGTCGTCAAGGCCAAGCTCCAGGCCGAGAACGCCGAGGCCCGCTTTAACCGCGGCAAGAAGCTGTTCGAATCCAAGCCGCCCCTGATGTCCGAGCAGGACTTCGCCGACCTTGAAACCGCCCTGCGCGTCGCCCGTTCCACCTATGACGTCGAGCTCCTGAGCGCCCGGTCGCTCGTCGCCCAGGCCTGGAGCCTCAAGGGCGACCTCGACATCGCCCAGCAGCGCCTGACCGACGCCACCACCCGCGCCCCCAGCACGCCCGACGCCACCACCCAGCCCGTGGACACCGGCCGGCCCCCCACCCAGCCGCACAGCTACATCGTCACTGCCCGCTACGTCAACACCGGCGAGCTGGTCCGCGAGATCACCGCCTGCTACCGACTGGTGGACGATTCGCCCATCAAGCTCCGCGCCAAGGTTCCCGAGCGCCACGTCGCCGAGATCCAGGTCGGACAGAAGGTCCGCGCGACCGTCGAGGCCTACCCCGGCGTCGATTTCTGGGGCAGCGTCTCGCGCGTCAACCCGCAGATCGACCCGGACAACCGCACGTTCTCCATCGAGGTGCTGATCCCCAACGACGACCACCGCCTCAAGCCCGGCGCGTTCGCCCGCGCCAGCGTCCAGACCCGCATCGACCCCAACGTCGTCTTCGCCCCGCAGGAGGCCGTCATCACCTTCGCCGGCGTGAACAAGGTCTTCACCGTCAAGGACAACAAGGCCGTCGAGATCACCATCGACCCCGGCGAGGCGAGGGCCGAGAACAACAACTTCGTCGAGATCGCCACGGGACTCAAAGGTAACGAACAACTCGTCGTCTCCGGCGCCAGCAAGCTCGCCACGGGCGTCCCGGTCACCCTCCGCCAGGCCGCAGCCACCCAAACGATCACTAAAGGAGACTAAAAGCGCCTCCCCTCTTCTCGTTTCTCGATTCTCAATTCTGACTTCTGCCGTCGCATGACTATTTCCGAACTCTGCGTCCGCCGCCCCGTCTTCACGACGATGCTCATCGCGCTGCCGGTGGTGCTGGGCGTGATGGCGTACGCGCGGATGGGCGTGGACCTCTTCCCCAACGTTGACCTGCCCATCGTCACGATCACCACCACCCGCCCGGGCACCAGCGTCGAGGAGATGGAGACCGGCGTCACCAAGCGCATCGAGGACGTCGTCAACACGATCTCCGGCATCGACGAGCTGCGCTCCACCACCAAGGAGGGCATCTCGTCGGTCGTCATCACCTTCGTCCTGGAAAAGAACCGCGACGTCGCTCAGCAGGAGGTCCAGGGCAAGATCAACACGATCCTCTCGCAGCTCCCCAGCGGCACCGAGACGCCGATCATCGATAAGTTCGACATTGACGCCTCCCCCATCATGACCATCGCCGTCTCCGGAAAGCGCAGCCTGCGCGAGATCACCGAGATCGCCGACAAGCAGGTCAAGGACGCCCTCTCGTCGCTTTCCGGCGTCGGCTCGGTCACGCTCGTGGGCGGCCGCAAGCGCGCCGTCCAGGTCACCGTGGACGCCAAAAAGCTCGAGGCCTACCACCTCTCGATCGACCAGGTCCGCCAGGCGCTGGTCAGCCAGAACCTCGAGCTGCCCGGCGGGCGCATTGACCAGAACGAGCACGAGCCGATCCTCCGCACCATGGGCCGCGTCGAGGAAACGCGACAATTCAAGGACATCATCGTCGCCAACGCCACCGGCCACCCGATCCGCGTCCGCGACCTGGGAACCGTCAACGATGACGTCGAGGAGCCGCGCTCGCTCGGCCGGCTCGACGGCGACAACGCCGTCCTCCTGATCGTCCAGAAGCAGTCCGGCACCAACACCGTCGAGGTCATCGACACCGTCAAGCGCAAGCTCAAGGCGCTCGAGACCGCCTTCGACGCCGAGGGACGCGCCGACCTCAAGTTCGAGGTCATCCGCGACCAGTCCCGATTCATCAACGCCTCCCTCCATGAGGTCAAGAAGCACCTGGTCATCGGCGCGCTGCTGGTCATGGCCACGATCCTGCTTTTCCTCCGCGACTGGCGGACCATGCTGATCGCGGGCCTGTCGATCCCGGTGTCGCTGGTTTCCACGTTCATGGTCATGAGCTGGCTTGGCTTCACGCTCAACAACATCAGCATGCTGGCGCTGGTGCTGTCGGTGGGCATCGTGATCGACGACGCGGTGGTCGTGCACGAGAACATCTTCCGCTGGATGGAAGAGAAGGGTTACGGCGCATGGGAGGCGGCGCTGGGGGCGACGCGCGAGATCACCCTCGCCGTCGTCGCCACCACTTTGTCGCTCGTCGTCATCTTCCTCCCCATCGCCTTCATGCAGGGCCGCGTCGGGCGGTTCTTCTACTCCTTCGGCGTAACCTGCGCGGTCGCGATCCTCTGCTCCATGCTCGTCAGCTTCACGCTCACCCCCATGCTCGCCTCGCGCTTCCTCAAGCTCTCCAAATCCGCCCGCGAGCAGGGCGCCAGCCACCATTCCGGCGGCATCTACGGCCACTTCGTCGAGCGGCCCTACCTCTGGACCCTCCGCTGGTCCCTCCGCCATCGCTGGGCCATCGTGCTGGCGAGCGTGCTGGTCACGATGAGCATCTTCCCCAACCGCACGCTGCACTACCCCGGGCTCTTCGGCATGGTCGGCCTGGACTTTCTGCCCAAGGATGACCAGTCCGAGTTCGAGATCGCCATCACCACCCCCGCCGGCTGGACGCTCGAACGCGTGGACCAGACTTTCAAGGAGATCGAGCGCGGGTTGCGCGCCTGGCCCGAGGTGACCGACGTCCTCGCGACCATCGGCGATACCACCGGCAAGGTCACCAAGGCCCAAGGCGACGTCACCCAGGGCACCATTTACATCCGCCTGGTTGACCTGGACGACCGCAGGAAGGACCCGACCACCGGCCGCAAGTTCTCCCAGTTCGAGATCATGGGCCGCACGCGCAAGCTGCTGGCCGACTACCCGGACCTGCGCTGCTCGGTGCAGCTCCCCTCCAACGTCTCCGCCGGCACCGTCAACGCCGACGTCGAGATGACCCTGGTCGGTCCCGACCTCGAGAAGCTCAACGAATACGCCGACCAGATCATCGCCACGCTTCGCCGCAATCCCGGCCTGGCGGACGTGGACACGACGCTCGCGCTGCGCAAGCCCGAGGTGCGCGTCAACGTCGATCGCGACCGCGCCAGCGACCTGGGCGTCTCCATCCAGTCGATCGCCTCGACGCTCCAGATCCTGGTGGGCGGCCAGATCGTTTCCGACTACAAGGACAACCAGCTCGGCGAGTTGTACGACGTCTGGCTCCGCGCCGTCGGCGTCGATCGCAACGACCGCCACGCGATCGAGAACCTGACCATCCCGACCACCAAGAAGAAGGACGCCAACACGACCGCGACGGTTGCCGCGGTGACGTCGGACGCGGAAGAACCCAGGCTCATCACCCTCGCCAACGTCGCGACGCTCTCCGAGGCCCGCGGCCCGGCGCAGATCGACCGCTTCGCCCGCCAGCGCAAGATCACCCTGATCGCCAACCTCGCCGGCGCCGCCACGTCGGACGCGGTCAACGCCTTCACCGACGCCGCCGCTAAACTCGAGGACGGCAAGGGCCTGCCGCCCGACTACCA
>DATBFY010000525.1:0-10877 GCA_036558265.1 Tepidisphaeraceae bacterium
GTCGCGCCCGACGCCGAATACCGCCGGGTCCATTCTCAGCATGAAGAGGTGATAACCATGCCGCGTGCAATCGGCGGTGCGTTTCTGCGGATGCAGACCGGGCAACGCCCCAATCCGCGACGCCAGGTATTGACCGTTCTCATCGCGCGTCGCGGTCTGTGCTTCCAACCGATCGATCTGGCAATTGAGGATCGCCCCCTGGAATTCGCCCAGCCGGTAATTGCCCGAGATCACGTGGTGCTCGTACCACATCCCCCCGGCGACACGCCCGCAGTTATGAATCGAGCGACACGCCTCAGCCAGCGCATCATCATTCGTGGTGATCATCCCCCCTTCGCCCGCCGTGAGGTTCTTGCTGGACTGGAACGAGAACGACCCCGCCTGCCCGATCGACCCCGCGGGTCGGCCGCGGTAACCCGCCCCGTGCGCGTGGGCGGCGTCCTCGATGACGCTCAGCCCATGCCGCTTGGCGATCGCCATGATCGCCTCCATGTCCACCACCTGGCCCGCGAAATGAACCGGGATGATCGCCCGCGTGCGCGGCGAAACCACCGCCTCCACCGCCCCCGGATCCAGGTTGAACGTCTCGAGCTCGATGTCCGCAAACACCGGCACCGCGTTCGCCTCGATCACCGCCGACGCCGTCGACACAAACGTGTACGGCGGGACGATCACTTCATCCCCGGCCCCGATCCCCGCCGCCAGCAGCACGATGCGCAGCGAAACCGTGCCGTTCACCACGCCGATGCCGTGCCTGCAACCGTGCATCGCCGCGAACCGGCTCTCAAATTCGGCCACCTCCGGTCCGTCCAGCTTGCCCCATTGCCCCCCCCGCAGCGTCCGGAGCAGCCGCGCTTCCTCTGCCTGCCCGAACACCGGCCACGCCGTAAACGGTCGGGTGCGGACGGGTCTTCCTCCCAGGAGCGCGAGCATGGCCCACTCATCCCCTCAGGCTGATGCCCATGTAGATGCATCCGTCGTCCGCCGGCCCCACGCGGGCCAGTTCCTTAAAGCCCAGCCGCTGGTAAAAGCCGTACGCGCGCGTGTTCAGCGTGCTCAACCCCAGATGTGCCCCCGGCGACCCGCGCCGGCGCAGCGTCTCCAGGTTCCGTTCCATCATGCGCCGCCCGTACCCGCGCCCCTGCGCGCGCGGCAACAGGTCGATGTGCAGGTGCGACGGATACGCCTCGTACGGCTCCGGACAGAAATAATCCGGATGGTGATAGCAATGGTGAACCTGTTGCACCCGTGTCCAGCCGCTCGCATCGCCGTCGGGCGCTGGAAAACGCGCGCACAATTCGGGTCGCCACTCGGCCTCGTACCGGGCGTAAAACGCCCGGGAATCCAACGCGCCCAGCGCATACCCGCAGATCCCCTGCTCATCCTCCAGGATCACGCTCAACTCCGGCTCAAACGCCAGATACGGTCCGACGTAAATCCGGCCCAGCGCGTCCGGATCGTCCCGGTAGAACGGCTCGCCGTCGCCGCCGTGGTCGCCCGTCCTCAGGCAGACGTGGTACGCGCCCGGCTCATCGCCGGCCTTGGCAAGACGGATAGCGCAATCGTTCATCGCGTGATCGCCGTCGTTGATGGCGTTGACGTGTTCCGACATCCGCACCTCCGCGCCCGCACCGGGGCGCGCGCGGAGTGCAAGTTCTCGTTGCCGCTTCAGATAACGCCCGTAAAGGCTACGGCCTCCGCCAATCCCGTGCAACAAGTTTCCGTCATCGTGCCTATCCCCCTCCCCCGCTCTCCCCCTCCTCCCGCGCATTGCTACGATGTCTCCATCATGACCCTTGGCAGACGACCTTGGCACGAAGAGCTCGCCGTCATCGACCGCACCATGCGCGCCATCTCCGCCATCGCCGACCCCGAAGAGCTCGTCCACGTCTACTGGGACGGAATCGGCGAGCTGCTGCCCATCGGCGACTACGTCGCCCTCTCCCGCCGCAACGTCGAACCCCCCTTCTACCTCATCACCCG
Organism: Tepidisphaeraceae bacterium; assembly: GCA_036558265.1. GTDB lineage: Bacteria > Planctomycetota > Phycisphaerae > Tepidisphaerales > Tepidisphaeraceae > RYN-433. Next base: position 1,984 of record DATBFY010000525.1, read on the forward strand.
CTCCTCCCGCTTCACCGAGCACCCCAACCCCTTCACCCAGCGCGATCGGCTCCCCCGCCTCTCCGGCGGCTTACTCGGAGAGATCGCCTTCGCCAACCGTCCGGTCATCATCGACGACCTGCCCGCACGGCTCTCGGCCGACGATCCGGCCCACTTCTTCCTCGAGGGCTTCGGATCGCTCATCGCCCTCCCGCAGTACGACGCCGGCCAGGGCCTCAACGTCACCGTCATGCTCATGCCCCCCGGATCCGAGGTCGATCAGGCAATCATCCCCATGCTGCACTGGCAGGCCGGACTCTTCGGCCGCGGCACCCAGAACCTCGTGCTCCGCAATCAGCTCCAATCCGCCCTGGCCGCGCTGGATCGAGAACTCCAGCTCGTCGGCCAGATCCAGCGCTCCCTCCTGCCCGACGACCTGCCCTCGATCCCCGGCTTCGAGCTCGCCGCCTTCTACCAGACCAGCGCCCGCGCCGGGGGCGACTATTACGACTTCTTCCCCCTCGACGGCGGTGGCTGGGGACTCTTTATCGCCGACGTCGCCGGACACGGCACCCCCGCCGCCGTCCTCATGGCCATCACCCACGCGATCGCCCACGCCGAGCCCGGCACGCACGCCCCGCCCGCCGCGCTGCTTGGGCATCTCAATGATCACCTGACCCGCTCCTATACGCGCGGGGGGACGTTCGTGACGGCCTTTTACGCCGTGCTCGACCCGGCCCGGCGCACCCTGACCTACGCCGTCGCCGGACACAACCCGCCTCGCCTGGTGCGCGGCACCGCTAAACAAATCGAGTGCCTCGACCGCAACGGCGCGCTCCCCCTGGGCATCCTCGAAGGGCAGTCCCACGGCCAGGCGACCGTCACGATGGAACCCGGCGACCTGCTCCTGCTCTACACCGACGGCATCACCGAAGCCCGCGGGCCTCGAAATCCCGACGACCGCTCGCGAGAGCTCTTCGGCACCGAGCGGCTCGACCGCCTCCTCCTGGACTGCAACGCCAGCAGCCCCCGGAAATGCGTCGATCAGATCCGCGCCCAGGTCGCCGCCTTCTGCGGCGACACCCCGCCCACGGATGACCAGACCCTGATCGCCATTCGCTGCGTGGGTTAATGACTCAGCACGAAATCGACCACCGGCCCGACGTCGCGCCGCTGCGGCAGGAAGTGCCCTTCCCCCTCCCGGACGATCACGCGCATCTCGCCGCCTAGCGCCTTGTATCGCTTCTCCACCGCGCGGGTCTGACCGTCAAGCCACGGGTCTGTGCTCCCGCACTCGTGGACGATCCGCACGTGGGCTTGGGCGAGAGGTTCCAGGTGATCGAGCGGCGGCGATGACTTCGACATCAGGCTCCGCAACGCCGGGTTCTCCGCCACGATGCACGAGACCTTCTGCGGGTTCTCGATCGCCCAGGCGTACGCCTCCCCGGCGGCCGTCCCGGCCCCCTCCATCACCGCCCGCGCCGCAAAGCCGTGATCCGCCATCACCTTGTAGACCGCGTCCCACTGCTCGCGCAACGGCCCCGTTTGCGCCGTGATCGGCGCGATCACGATGTGATATCCCTTGGCAAGCAGCGCCTGGTCGACCACCGCGTCGCGGGCGATCGCGTCGGCTCTGAAGACCCAGGGCTTACCCTCGGCGGCCGTCTTCGGGACGATGATCGTCATCCCGGCGACACCCCACGTGCTGGGCGTCCGGGCATCATAACGGTCGTAGCACTCGACGAACCCCGGCCCTCGACAGGTCGCGTAGGTGTCCTCGGCCTTGAGGTACACGTACGAGCTGGCGGAACTGTAGTAGTACGATCGCGCGAACGAGTCATCGACCAAGCTCGGCCGCGCTCCTGCAGGCACCTCAGGCTTCATGTGGGCCACGATCCAGTCCGCGATCAACTTCGGATCCCGCAGGCTGTGCGGGTGATGCGCCGGCCCCTCCTTGATCATCACCGTGATCCGTCCCCCCAGGCCGCGGTATCGCTCCTCGATCGCCAGTGTGTGCCGCTGGAGGAGAAAATCCTGGCTGCCGCAGACGTTGAGCAGCGGCACGTCGCGGGATGCGATCTCGCCCAGCCGCGCGAACGCTTCGGGCCGGATCGCCGGGTTGTCCGCATAGATGCACGAGACGCCGTCCGGGTTGCTCGTCGCCCAGTCGTACTCGTTCACGCCCCCCTTGCTCATCCCCACGAACGCCGGGCGCTTCGAGAGGCCATGCTGCTCGGTGAGATACGTGTACCAAGCGTCCCATGCCTTGCCCGGATCAGGCGTGATGAACGCGATGTGGAACCCCCGCCGCAGCAGCTCCACCTCCGCCTGCGGCTCGTGATCCCAGTAGCACGCCTGCCACGACCACGGATTGCCGGGCGCGGGTTCTTTCGGCACGACCACAATGCACCGCCGCTGACCCGCCGGCGGCGCGCCCACGGCGAACTTCTCGCTTGCCGGCGGCTGGAACGGCGTCACGGCAAACGTCGCCTCGTCCATGACGTAGTCATGACGATCAAACCCATGCCACGAGCGCGTCTCCCCTTCGAACGGGCGATAGCTGACGGCTGGTTTGGCCTGCTTCGTTTCGGTCCCCAAACCAGATTGGGACGACAGCCCGACGCTGTTGACGGTTACCACTTCATACTTGTGATTCTCGCCGCGCTTGGCCGACGCATCGACGAAGCTCATCTCCGGCATCGGCTGCGCCGGCGTGTCGTGGTAGGTCATCGACTGGAACAGCGGCCGCCCGAACCGCCCGATCGGCGTCCGCGGCACGCTCGCCAGTTCCTTGCCATCCCGCACGATGACAAAGTTGCGGATGCCGCTCTCAAAATCGGCGGTTGCGTCCCAGCGGATGCGCACGCCGCCGCCGTCGGGTATCTCGGAGACCTGCACGTCATTGGGCGCGGGCGGTGGCGTCGTGTCCCCGACCGCGCCGGTCTTCACGTACTGCACCCACGCCTTGGCCACCCGCTCATCGGGCAGCCACACCGCCACGTTCGCCTCGCCCTGGAACGACGCCGCCGGTTGCGCCTCGATCCCCATCAGCGGCGCCAGCCACGCGCCCGACTGATCCACCGGCCGCAGCGCTTGATCCTTCGCATCCTTCTCGGGCAACCGCATCGCCAGGCACGCGTCGAAGAACGGGATCGCCAGGTATCGGCTGTCGCCGCACTCGTGACCCGTGCGCGGGTCGGGGGCGAACCCGATCGGCGCGCCCTTGGCCCGGCGTTCCTGGAACGTCGCAAGCGTCCCGATCCACGGGCCCCTCCCCTGCTCCTTGACGCCCGGATTGCACATCATCGGGATGCCGTACGCCGCCTGCGGAACGGGCAGCGGCGGGAACTCCGGATGCGTGCGGAACATCGCCGCCGATCCCGAGCGCAGCCACGCCACCGCGACGCGATCCGGGTGCAGCGCCGCCATCACGTCCGCCCAGATCCCGCCGCCCGAGTGCCCCCACAACGCCCAGGGAACGGTGGACAGTTCCGCGTGGCCGGACTTGCCCGCGAATTCACCCAGCGCCTTCAGAAACGCCTTCTCAGATCCCTTGCGCGGGTCGAACCACCACTCCGAGCCTCCCGGCGCCAGGTCGATCTTCTCGTTCAGCACGTGATACGACGGCCCCAGCAGCGCGCAATCCCACTTGGCCGCCAGCGCCTGCCAGTGCAGGTCGTATGCAGCCGTCGATCCCTCGATCGACGCCGTCGTGCCGGCGCCGTGCTGGTGGACGATGACCCCGCGAAGCCGCGTCACCCCGTCGGGGATCCACAGCGTGTAGGTCACGGCGATCCGCAGCTCGCCGGGCGCCGTGGACGCGGGATAGTCGATTTTGAAGTACTGCCCCGCACCCCGGGCCGGCAGTGCCAAAGCCAGGGCGAAGAGGACCAGCAACACGCGAGCCCGATCAAACCGCGGGAAGGAATGCCTGCACATGACCAGGCATTCTACCGCCCCAGGCGCATCCAGCGAGACGGGTGGCATGGGCAACGGTACTCCGTTGCCCGTGACATTCTCGCGCGAAATCCATATGGGCAATCGAGTTTGCCCACGCCACCAAATCACGATTCTCAAACCGCTTCCGGGCGCTCAGTTCGCCCCACCCGCCGACGCCGTCGTCGCGGGTTCAGCGCCGCTGACGGGTTGCCGTTCCGCGCGGGCGCTCAACTGCTTGACCTGTGCTTCAAGCTCGACCACCCGCCGCTCCGCCGCCGTCAGCTTCGCCCGCGCGGACTCCAGCTCGACCTGCTCCCGCCGGCTCGCCGACGCCGCGACCTGCGCCTGCGCCACACGCGCCGCCGCCGCCTCCACCGCCCGCGCGCGGGCCTCGTCGTTCAGCCGCGCCAACTCCGTCGTCGCCGCGTCGAGCTTGGCCGAGAGATCGGCGCTGCTCCGCTCCGCGTCAGAGAGACGCTTGCGGGCGTCCGTGTTCACCTGTTGGCTTTCAGACAGCTTCTCCCGCGTCGTCCGCAGCTCTTCCTGGTCCTTCTGGGCCACCGCCAGCGCGTTGCGGGCGTCCGCCAGGCGCGCCGCGGCTTCCTCCGCCTGGGCCTTGCTCGCCGTGCGGAGCTTCTCCAGGTCGGCCTTGACGCCCTGAAGGGTCGTGGAGACGTCGGCAACGCGCTTCTCGGAGGCGGTGAGCTGGTTGCGGGTTTCGACAACCGTGTGCCGGGACGCGGACAGGCTCTGGCGCGTCGTGTTCAGTTCGGACTGCGCCGCCGTCAGGGCGGCAAGCGTCTGATCCAGCCGTGCCTGGGTCTGGGCACGGCGCTTGGCAAGCTCGTCGGACCGCCCCCACGCGGCCTGGAGCTCGGACGAAAGCTCGTCACCATCCCGCAACGCCGCGTCCAGCTCCAGCCCGGTGCGCGCCAGTTCAGCGGACAGGTGCGATCGCTCGTCCTGCGTGCGGGAGAGCTCGGATGCCAGTTGGTCGCGCTCCTGGCACGCGCGGCCGAACGTGTCGCGAGAGACGCAGCCGCTGGCGGCGAAAAGCGAGACACAAGTAGCGGCGGCGACGACGGCGATCAGACGCGAGCGCGGCGCGGGCATGAGTCCTCCGATGATGGGGGCGTTAGGATGGTCGTAACCCCATCAACATCGGCGGATCCTGGTGCGCTGCTGGAAATATTATCGGAGGTGCGAGGGTCGATGCGGCACATCGAAACCGACGACGATGAGTTGCGCGGCGTGCCCACTACGAGGACGCCGCCGGCTCACCACACTCCGGACACCGCTCCGGCGTCGCCCGCAAATCGTAACCGCACGCGACGCACAGGTGATTCCGCCCCCGCGCCGCCCGCCGCGCCCGCCTCCGCACCGCCAACCCGACCCACGCCGCCGGCAACACCGCCGTCGCCGCCACCAGCGCCGCGTGCGGCATCGAGTGCCCCACCGGCGGCGTCGTCGTCTGCGGCGACGCCTGGATCGCCGCCCGCGCCGCGCGGTTGGTCACCGACAACGCGACCAGCCGCGCCAGTTCCGCCTCGTCCCCCGACCGCTGGGTCCCTCCCGAGCTCGCGCGGCCCATGCGCTGCCGCACTGAAGCGGCATCCCGCGCGATGCGCACGCACTCCTCAAAGAGCCGCGTGCGCTCTCGCAACCATTGCTCGCGCTCCCGCGCCAGTTGCGGCGCATTGTTCAGGACAACCCTGCCCCCTTGAGACGACACTTCCCAGATCCCGTCAGCCCGGCGGAACTCGACCGCCGCCCGCCCCCGGTAGCTCCGTGCCCAGAGCGCCACCGTCGCCACGCACAGCGCCAGCGACGCCGCCGTCAGACAGTGGAGCAGGATGCGGACGGGAAGGCCCATGCCTCAAAGATCCTACCATGACCAATGCTTGCGGAAGATTGGACGCGCCTGCGGGAGGATAGTTGCCCCCATACGGCTTGGAGGGAAAGATGAGGGCGTGGCCACGACCGACAAATTGATCATCCGATACAGCACCCCGGCCCCCCACATCCTGCCCCCCCGCCGCATCCGCCTCGACGTGGGAGGTTGGGCGGGACCGGCCGACCAGAAGATGGAGGACGGAAGTGAGGTCCAGCCCTGGCACTGCCTCCCCTTCGTCGAGGGCTCAACTTACGGCCTGGAGCTCCTCTACCCCCACGAACAGGAGTGCCGCGTGATCAACCAGGGGGGCGCCGTGCGCTTCGACTGGGACCTCGACAAGGAACCCCCCGGCACCGTGACCGGGGGCGAGTTCATCACCTTCTCGCCTAAAGCCTCGCCCGGCCAATACTTGTTCAACACGCGGATGGACCTCCAGGCCCCCCCGGGCCACGTGCTCCGCATCGAGCCCCACCCCCGCTTCTTCACGGACCTGACCGGCGAGACGCCGCCGGCGATCATCGCCAACGTCCAGTCCGAGTGGTGGAGCAGGCCGCTCTTCGTCGTCTTCAAGGTCCCCCCGCCCGGCGGACGGCACGTGTTCCGCAAGGGCGAGCCCTACGCCCAGGTCATCTTCGTCCCCCAGCAACCCCAGTACGAGCTCGAGCCGATGACAGACGACCAGGCCGCGCAGCGGCGACAGCTCTCGCAATCGATTGAGCGAACCAAGGACCGCATCGCCACCCGCAAATGGATCAACAAGGCCGGCGACGACCAGACCAACCACTACAAGGTCATGGCCGCTGCCTTCGCCCGCGAGGGGGAGCAAGGGGTAGCCAGGGTGGTCCAAGAGGCAGCCGCGGAACTGGAAGCCTCCCTCCCCACCAACCACCCCACCCCCGATTGCATGCGGCTGGCCAGGGGGTTGATGAAGGAACACCGCTACGACGAGGCCCGCAACATCTTCGTCCTGGTCGTCGGGAGGGAGCCCGGGAACGCCGAGGCCGTCCTGAACATGGGCATTTGCACCGTCTGCCGCGGGTCCACCGTGCCGGGGCTGGAGTTGATGTCCCGGGCCGTGGCGATGCGGCCCGACTCCGCCGACTTCCACGCCCAACTGGGCGAGATGCGCCGATTGCTCGGGAGGCTGGAAGAGGCCGAGGGGTCCTTCAGGGCATCGCTAAGGCTCGACCCAGGCCAGACCTGGGTCCTGAGCTCGCTTGCCCTGACCCTGGCCCAGCGGGGCCGGCCGGACGAGGGACTGCGGATCTGCGACGACGCGCTGGCGACGCACCCGCGCGACGCGCTGCTGCACCTGCGCAAAGGGCTGATCCTGGCGGGGCTTGGGAGGGCGGAGGAGGCGCGAGCGAGCTACGAGAGGGTGCTGGCGATCGACCCCGCCTTCCCCGCCGCCCACCAAGCGCTGCGCGACCTGCCAATCTCGCGTTGATTCGGGTCCATTCCCGGGCCATTCGCTTTTAACACACCGTTAGCAATGGGGCGGTAGGTTACGGATCGCACCACTTCTTCGCCCCGCGCGTCGCGCGCGGGGTCGCGCTGGGAGACATTGCCATGACCCGCCCGCCATCCCATCCGCTCGCCGGCCGACGTCTTCCTTGGGGGTTCACGCTGGTCGAACTTCTGGTCGTGATCGGCATCATCGCTTTGCTGATCTCGATCCTGCTGCCCGCGTTGTCCAAGGCCCGCAAGCAGGCGCTGCTCACGCAGTGCCTGTCGAACGCGCGGAACATGGCCCAGGCGGCGATGATCCACGCGGCCGAGCATCGCGGGTACATGCAGGTTGCCGGCCTGCTGCACGACTGCGGCGGCGCGACACCCCCCGAGGTCCGCGACGCGGGCGGCAAGAAGTACACCTATTTCACGGATAACGGCAACGTCCCGCGCATCGCGCCGATGACCGCGGCCCTGGCCCAATACATGGGGCTGCACGTTGACCTGAGCAGCCGCGCGGCGTTGACGGCGGATCTCCAGCGGGGCGCCTATCGCAAGGCGTTCCTCTGCCCCAGCCACGACAATCCCAAGCCCGGGATCACCGTCTCGGGCCCGGACGGCGGACCCTACGCCTGGGGCAACGTGCCCAACGAGAGCGTCAGCTACGTCTTCAACGAGGCGGTACTCGGCCGGCGCGAGACCGGTTACGCCGACGACAGCCCGCGCGGCCTGATCGCGCGGGTGAGGCGCAGCGCCGAGGTCATGCTGTTCGCCGACGGCCGCCCGCGCGGCCCGTACGGAAATTACTACACGATCTACGACAAGGCCAGGGACTGGACGCTGTACGACTACAACCAGCGTGAGGCCAAGACCGTGCCGTATGAGACCTTCGACTACAAGCGGCACGACAACCGGATCAACATCGTCTTCTGTGATGGTCACGCCGAGACGTTCGGCATGACCGACGGCGACTTCAAGAAGGTCGGCCTGTCCCTCGGGATCTATCGCTGAACCGCCTGCACGCGCGAACGGGCGGGTCGAGCTGATCGAATTAACCCGGGCTTAACACCGCGGGGGTATAGGGCGTGGTCATGGACGGGAGCAAGCAAGCCGTGCTGGCGCCGGTCGCTGGCTCTGCGACGACGACGACGACGACGCGTTCGTCGCAGGCCGACATCGCCGGTCGCTTTCTCGACCGCGACCTCTCATGGCTGGAGTTCAACCGGCGGGTGCTGCACGAGGCGCTGGACGCCAGGACACCGCTCCTCGAGCGCCTGCGCTTCCTGGGGATCTTCACGTCGAACCTGGACGAGTTTTTCATGAAGCGTGCGGCGTCGCTGCGACGCCAGACCGCTCGGGGCGTGACCGTCGCGACCGTCGCCGCGGCCGCCGCCACGCCGACGGCCGCGGACAACGGCCATCCGAGCGAGACGGTGTTCGCGGCGGTCCGCAGGACGGTGCTGGCACTATTGCGCCAGCAGGCCGAGTGTTTCACGATGTCGGTTCGCCCGGCCCTGGCGGAGCACGGCATCCACCTGCTGGACTGGGCGGACCTGGCCGAGCCCGAGCGCGAGACGGCGCGGCAATACTTTCAGGCCAGCGTCTTCCCCGTGCTGACCCCGCTGGCCGTGGA
>DATBFY010000526.1:0-10967 GCA_036558265.1 Tepidisphaeraceae bacterium
GATGTGCAGGACATGATCGTATAATTTCCGGCGAATATCGTTCACGGCCAGGATCGCCGCCTTATCCGAGAAGTACTCCTGGTAGAACCGCACGAAGTTCCCGATGATGGCCAGCGCGAACATCACCCCGAACACCGCCGCGATCGCCCAGACCGGATGCACCGGGAGCAGGTTCGAACCGCGGTAGAAGGCTGTGTAGTACCATTGCTGCTCCCCCACTTTGACCCCCTTGCCTACCGTTTCCTCCCCGGCGCGCATCACGGTTAGACTTACGTCTCGCGCCTGCGGATCCGCGAGTTTCGCGAACACATCTGTCTGCGCTCCCGCGATCACGTCCCCCTGCCTCAACTCGGCACTGGCCGCGGGGCCGTCCGCATGGACGTGATCGATCAGCACCTTGTCGGGCGTCTCGGCCAGTTTTACGCCCAGGCGGTGTTCGGCCACCATCCGCCCGGCCCACGATTGCACCGTCTCCCCGCTCATCAGCACGCGCAGGATCGGCAGCATCGTGGAAAGCCCCCCGGTGAACGTCAGGCCTACCACGAAGGCGCATCCGATGGAGATCACCACAAGCTTGCGGTGCGGCCCGAGGTAACGCATCGCCCGCCAGAAATGCGTAACCGACTTGTCCCGCTTGGGCTTGGGTTTCGGAGCGGGCTGAGGCGTTTGGGACGGCGAATCACTCATGCAGGGTCAGTCTCGTTGTCGATACCGGGGTTATCGGACCGCGAAAGCGGACGAGTATAGCGATTGACGATTTGACAGGAAGTTAGCTCATCCATGCCTACCCCGATCCCCCTCTCCCGACCCGATATCACCCAGCGCGAGATCGACGCGGTCGTGGACGTGCTCCACACCGATACCCTGTCGATCGGTCCCAAGGCCGTCGAATTCGAAACGCTTTGTGCAAACCTCGTCGGGCGCCGCCACGGCATCGCCGTATCCTCCGGCACTGCCGGGCTTCACTGCGCGATGCTGGCTGCGAACATCCGCGAGGGGGACGAGGTCGTCACCACGCCGTTCTCGTTCGTGGCCAGCGCCAATTGCGCCCTGTTCGCCGGTGCCAGGCCCGTTTTCGTGGACGTGGACCCGGTTACGTTGAACCTCGATCTCGACAAGGTCGCCGCCGCCATCACGCCCAAGACGCGCGCCATCGTCGGCGTGGAAGTCTTCGGGCATCCCGGCGGCATGCCCGAGCTGGAGCAGATCGCCCAGCGGAACGACCTGGTCTTGATCGAAGACTCGTGCGAGGGGTTCGGCGGGCACGCCGGACGTCGCGCGATTGGCTCATTCGGCCGCGCCAGCGTCTTCGCCTTCTATCCCAACAAGCAGATCACCACCGGCGAAGGGGGCGTGATCGTCACGGATGACGACGCCACCGCCGCCGCCTGCCGATCATTGCGGAACCAAGGCCGCGACGGCATGGCGTGGCTCGCGCACCAGCGCCTGGGTTACAACTATCGGATGTCGGAGATCAACGCGGCGCTGGGCGTTGCGCAGTTCAATCGCCTGGACGAGATCCTCGGCAACCGCCGCCGGGTCGCCCACCACTACATGGACCGCCTGATGACCAGCCGGTTCGTGACGCTTCCGACGCTGAGGGATGACGACCGGATGAGCTGGTTCGTCTTCGTGGTCCGGCTGAATGACCTGTTCGAGTCCGGCGACCGTGACGCCCTGATGCACATGCTCCGCGAGGAGGGGATCGGGTGTAACAACTATTTTCCGCCGATCCACCTCCAGCCGTACATGGTCGAGCGGTTCGGTTACCAGCCGGGGGATTTCCCGGTGTCGGAGTACGTCTCCACGCGGACGATCGCCCTGCCGTTTTTCAGCAGGATGACGGCCGCCCAGGTCGATCGAGTGTGCGACGTGCTGGAGCGGAACCTGGAGAAGATGCTGGTGGGGCGCACGAAGCGGTTCCGATAACCGATCGCCGGTTTCCGCAACTGTTCCGACAGGTCTGCCGATATCGATATAGACGTTGCGCGCGTGCGCGCCGGTTGAGTTGACGCGAAGGACTGTCATGCAGTTGGCGGCACAATATCTGGCGGAGATCGTCGAGACGGTCAAGAAGATGGAGACCGCGACCAAGGGGAGCGAGAAGCGGCGCTTCGCGCGCTTCGCCGTGGTCGCGAGGGTCGAGGTCATGCACACCGCCAGCGGCCGGATGTACACGGCGCTGACCCGCGACCTGTCGCTCGAAGGGATCGGCCTGCTCCAGGCCGGCCCGATGCAGAAGGGGGAGGAGTTCTCGGTTTCGCTGCCGCGGGGCAAGGCGACCCACCTGGTGGCGCAGTGCAAGGTCATGCACGCGCGCGAGCTGGCGGACGGCATCTGGGGCATCGGCGCGATCTTCGTGACCGCGGCCCCCGCCGCCACGCCGCCCAAGCCCGCCGCCGGCAGCGAAGCCGGCGAAGCCAAGCGCATCGCGGCGAAGATGCTGGGGTGAACCTCACCATCGCCACGCGCGCATCGCAAACCGGGTTCACCGACCGTCAGACCGTTTCTCGAGCGACCGATGATCTCCAACCATCACGACAGGTCGGGGCCACGCCGTTCCCGCAAGCCCGCGCGTGCGGCACGACCGAAGGTCTCATTTCGAATATGCCGTCACTATCCGAGAATACGCGATGCCTGATTCCGGCGCCTTATACGGGTTCGACTTGACTCGCGCGCCGCAGAGCACACGAAGACACGGGCAAACAAGTTTGCCCATGCCACCCCAAGCAGCGCGGGAATCTCTTACGATCCGTATTAGACGGTGAAACTTCACGAGACAATCGCGAGCGGGACGTCACCTCATCAAATGCGTGTCGTGTGCTCAGCCTCTCCCTTGAGCGTCGATGGCGTTTTCGGGGACGCATGAAAAATAGCACGGCATCAGAGGCGAACGCAAGGAGATTCGCGCCCGAGACCTTGAGCAGAGGGGGTTTGCGCGCGCGCGGCGAGGTGCGCATCCGGGGCACCGCTCGAGCGGATTGGGGTGGATGTGCTGACGCTCCTGCCACGGGCGGCGTTTGCGCATTTTTCCGGGAGGCGGGTTGATGCGCCTTGTTCCCGGTCTGGCAAAATGCTCCAACGCCGTGGGTCACGAGGACGCCATGGCGACGGTCGTTTGCCCGCAGGGGAGGCGGCCGTTTGCGAGGACCGGTTCACCGCGGTCGCGGTGCCTACACCGTCCGGGGTCCCCGCAACCGGGCCACCCCCGGTGCGTCGGGAGGTGAAAGGGTTGGCGGAGCGTAATCGCTTTCAGAAACCGGTGTCGGGCGGCGGGGCCACCTGCACCTACGGTGCGACCGCTGACTGCCGGCGTCGTATCACCCGCGTGCCCGCGCGTACTGGTCGGGCCAGGGAATGTCGGCCTCAAGCACCTTGGCGGCGTGGAGCGGCCAGTAGGGATTGCGCAGGAAGGCGCGCGCCAGCAGGAGGGCGTCGGCCTTGTCCTGGGCGACGATCTGCTCGGCCTGGTGCGCGTCGGTGATCAGCCCGACCGCGCCCGTGGCAATGCGGGCCTTGTGCTTGATCTCGAACGCGAAGGGGACCTGATAGCCCGGGGCGACCGGGATCTTCGCGCCGGGAACCAGTCCGCCGCTCGAACAGTCGATCAGGTCCACCCCGACCTCCTTGAGCAGGATCGCCAGGCGGACCGATTGTTCGAGGTCCCAGCCTCCCTCGACCCAGTCGGTGCAGGACAGTCGCACGAAGACGGGCCAGCGCGCGGGCCAGGCGGCGCGGACCTCGGTGGCGACGCGAAGCAGCAGGCGGGTGCGGTCCTCGAACGAACCGCCGTATTCATCGGTGCGGTGGTTCGAGAGCGGTGAGAGGAACTCGTGGAGGAGGTACCCATGGGCGGCGTGGACCTCGACGACCTCGAAGCCGCCGCGTGCGGCGCGCCGGGCGGCGGCGCTGAAGTCGGCGACCAGGCGGTCGATGTCACCGCGCGTCATCTCGCGCGGCGGCGGGTCGTCCGGGTGGAACGGGATCGGGCTGGGCGCGAGCGGTTCCCAGGCCAGCGGGTGACGGCCCGCCGGCAGCACCTTACCGCCCCGCCAGGGGACGTCGGTCGAGGCCTTGCGACCGGCGTGTGCGAGTTGGACGCCCGGCACGCAGTGGTTGCGGCGGATGAAGTCGGTGATGCGCATGAACGCGTCGGCGTGGGCGTCGGACCAGATGCCGCTGTCCCACGGGGAGATGCGCCCCTCCGGGGTGATGGCGGTGGCCTCGACCATGACCATCGCCGCCCCGCCGACCGCGCGCGACCCCAGGTGTACCAGGTGCCAGTCGGTCGGCAGGCCGTCGTCGCTGGAGTACTGGCACATCGGCGAGACGAAGATGCGGTTCTTGAACGTAACGTCGCGCAGGGCGAGCGGCGAGAACAGGCGGGACATGGCGGGTGGTCTCCTTTCCGCACCGTCTGGAAAGCAAAAGTATAGCCCGCGCGTGCGAATGAGGATTCGGGACGGAAACGGCAATGGGGCTGATCGGTAAAGAGGGCGGAGCGCGTGCCGCGCGCGCGGTGGCGTGCGCTCCGCCAACGGCCTTAGGCCGTCATCCTGAGCGCAGCGAAGGATCTGGCGGCGAGGGGGCGTGGTCGTCCGTTTGCGCAAGATCCTTCGGTCGCCGCTAGGCTCCCTCAGGATGACGAGGGTGCGTTGACGCGTAAAGTTGACGAATGTCTGCCCCACCCTGATGGCTGGCGGAAACGTGCCGCCGGAACGGTCGCGCACCCGGCGACGTATGGGTGGCAATTCGCGCTGGATTTTGGGGGCGGCTCACCGGATGATGTGCGCCCTTGCCGCCCGCCCGGGAGGGCGCGCGCGCGCGTCGGTTTATCGTCGGTTCAGGTCTAGTCGTCGCCGCTGGCGGCGCAGGAAAGGAACAGGTCATGCAATCGCAGCAGCAGAACGGGACAGGGAACGTGAAACCGGGGACCTCGCAACAAGAACAAACGGGCGGTGGCGTGTCGCGCCGCAGCGTGCTCAAGGGCACGACCGCCGCGATGGGGGCGGCGGCGACGTTCGCGGCGCTGGGCACCAACTTCGCCTGGGCGCAGGTGTCCGAGGAGATCAAGGTCGGCATGATCGGCGCGGGCGGACGCGCCAGCGGCGCGGCGGGCAACATCCTCGAGGCCGGCGGCATCATCAAGCAGGGCGTGAAGATCCACGCCGTCGCCGACGCGTTCCCCGACCCGGTCAAGAAGATCAAGGACAAGTACAAGGTCGATCAGAAGAACTGTTTCGTCGGCCTCGACGCGTACAAGGAACTGGTCAACAGCGACATCGAGCTGGTGATCACCGCCACACCGCCGGGCTTTCGCCCGATCCACTTCGCCGCCGCCATCGAGGCCGGCAAGCACATCTTCTTTGAAAAGCCCGTGGCGGTAGACCCGTGGGGCGTGCGCAAGGTGATCGAGGCGGGCAAGAAGGCCGCGGAGAAAAATCTCGCCGCCGTCACCGGCACCCAGCGCCGCCACCAGACCAACTACAACGAGACGATCGAACAGATCCACGGCGGCGCGATCGGCGACGTCATGCACATGAGCGTCTACTGGAACGGCCAGGACATCTGGTACCGCCCGCGCCAGCCCGGCATGACCGATATGCAGGCCCAGGTGCACAACTGGTATCACCACATCTGGCTCTGCGGCGACCAGATCTGCGAACAGCACATCCATAACCTCGACATCGCCAACTGGGTGCTTAACAGCCACCCGATCAGCGCGCTGGGCCTGGGCGGCCGCCAGGTGCGCGACGCGCTGGGGCAGGTCCCCGGCGAGATCTGGGATCACTTTGGCGTCGAGTACGAATACCCCAACGGCGCCCGCGTCCTGTCGCAATGCCGCCACTGGCCCAAGAGCGACGGCAACGTCAGCGAATTCGCCATCGGCACCCAGGGCACCTTCAACGGCAATGACGGCACCTGCGGCCTGACCATCAAGGGCCAGAAGAAGACCTACAAGAGCCAGCGCAGCGGCTACGTGCAGGAACACATCGACATGATCAACAGCATCAAGGCCGGCAAGCCGCTTAACGAAGCGACGCGCATCGCCGAGAGCACGCTGACCGCGATCATCGGCCGCATGAGCTCCTACACCGGCAAGAAGGTCATGTGGGACTGGGCCATGAACGAGAGCAAGCTCAAGACCATGCCCGACGGCGACCTGACCTGGGACACCAAGCCGCCCGAAGTCCACGTTCCACAGCCCGGGTCGACGCCGCTGGTCTAAAGGGAAACGCCGACGCAAGCACGAAGACCAGGCCGCGGCCCGCAGCAATGCGGGCCGCGGTTGTTCTTTCAATCGCGCGTCGGGAGTTCACGCTTTAGCCAGCCAGCGCGGCCTGGAGATGGCGGGCACGCCGCACAGCGGGAACTCCGAACTACTTGTGCCCCGCCGCCCCCTTTTTCCCGTTGCGGTCGTTATTGAAGACCTCGTCCACCGTCGTCGTGAACGTGGTCATCATGCTGTTGCTGACCCTGGGCTCCTGGACCGTGCCGGTCACGTGGATCTGCATCAGCTCCTGGCGGGCGCCCTGGAGGATGTCGCTGATGAAGGGGATCCGCCAGGCGTTCGGGTTGTCGGTCACGAACGTCAGCTTGACCTTCTTGCTGGCGAAGTCGAGCCACCCGCTGCCGCTCATCAGCATGTTGCTGGCGCGCAGCTCGATCTGCTCGAAGTTGACCTTCTGCCCGTCGACGCTGTAGCGCGCCGCACCCTCGTTGAACGGGCTGGAGATGGGCAGCGTCAGGTTGGTGACCTGCATGAGCCCGAGGAGCAGCGGTATGCGGTACATCTCCTTGCCGGAGACCGAGACGTCGCCGCGGCCGCGGCGCGTGTTGGGGTCGCCCCAGTCCCCCTCGATCGCCAGGCTCGCGGTCACCTGCCCCTTGATATCCTTCTCACCGGCGAGGGTGGCGACGTCGGCGTTGCGCAGCACCAGGCCGATGCCGAACCGCGACGCCCCCTTGTCGGGGAAGACCAGGTCCACCTGCCCGGCGAGCGCGCCGCCCGCGACCTCGGCCGAGATCTTGCCCACCCGCAGCGCGTCCGCGGACTCGGGCTTGGCGAGCTCGCACCTGGCGTTCCTGATCTCGCGGTCGCCCAGCTTCATGGACGACAGGTCTACCGTGCCGGTCAGGCCGGCGAGCTTGCCGCGGCGGGCGGCGGCGGCGATCGTGACCGTGCCGGTCGCGTCGGTCACCGGCACGCCCAGGTCAAAGCCGTTGCCCGCCACCGCGATCGTGCCGGCAATGTCGAGCTGCCCATCCTCCACCGCCGGGTCGGGATCGGCGCGGTAGGTCAACTTGTTGAAGTCGGCCGTCAGCTTACCGGTGAGCTTGAGCGACTCGATCAGGTGCGTGACGGCGGGGGGCAGCGCGCCGCGCAGCTCCTTGTCGATCGCGGCGTCCTTGACCGAGAGCTTGAGGTCCCACACGCCGTCCTTCCGATCGCCGGTCGGCACCGTGCCCGAGTAGGCCACCGTCCCCCCACCTGAGCGCCGCGTCGCGGTGATCTCCTTCAGCGTGATCAGGTCCGGCCGGATCTCCAGTTCCCCCTTCACGTTGTCGAGCCGGCACGGGATCACGCGCGGCGTCATCGTCAGTTTGACGGGACGAATCGTCATCGCGAAATCCCCCGCCGCCGGTTGCGTCGTCGGCATCGTCGTCGCCCCGCCGCCGCCACCCGGTTGTCCGCGGTACGTCAATTCCAGGTCCACCGTCCCGTCGGGCTTGGCCTGATCCCACCCCTTCTGCCACGCGGGCGGCAGCAGCTTGTAGAGCGCGGCGTCCAGGAGCAGGTTGCGCGCCGCGGCGTCGATCGTGATTCGCGGCGCGCCGCCGGCCGACCAATCGACCAGGCCCTTCCCCGAGATCTGTCCGGCGCCGCGGCGGCCCTGCATTTCGGTGACGACCAGTTGCGTGGGCGTCAGACGCATCGCCCCGTTCACGTTCGTTGCCGCGAACTTCCGCCCTTCGACCGGCCAGAGCGTGCCGTCCTTGAGCTTCAACTCCAGGTCATACCCGATGTCGTCCCCTGGTCCGTTACCGCCCACTGCCGGTTGCCCGCTGCCCATCGCTCGGCGGATCACACCCTCCACGTCCAGCCGACCGCCGATGCCGATCTTCTCCAGCCACGCCCGCCGCTCGGGCGGCAGCGCCGCCAGCAGGTCCTTGTCGATCGGGACGCCGCGCGCCCGCACGCGGATCCGCGGGTCGATCGGCTTGTCCTTCCCGAACTGCACCGCGCCGTCCACCGCCAGGCTGGCATCGCCCTTCTTCATCGTCAGGTCGATCAGGTCGACGTGGTCCTCGGTGATGTGCAGGCGTCCGGCCAGGTGCTCGACCGGGTAGGGGAAGAACGTGAGCGCGCCTTTGGCGTCGTCCAGGTCCACATCAACGACGACGCCGAACTTCTGCCCGGGTCCGGGCGGCCGGTGGACGCGCGCGACGAACCCGCCGCGGTACTGCGGGAATTGGCCCTTGCCCGGCGCGTCGAACATCGCCAGGGCCTTGCGCACGGGAGGCGGGTAGGCGGCCATCAATGCCGGTTCCGACGACACGCCGCTGGTCCGCACCGTGAAGTCGAATTCCGCCTCCCCATGCCCGAGCGGGCCGACGAAGCCCTTCACGTCCACCGGCACGTTCGCGTTCGGGCCGTCCGCGATGCCCAGGCCGTGCAGCGACACCTGCACGCGGTCCATCTGGTCCTTGTCGTCCCAGCCGAAGGTGATGGCGCCCTTCACGTTCCGCAGCGGATAGGCGAACTCGTCGAACACGAACTGCCCGTTGCCGATGTCGATCCGCCCGCTGACCAGCGGCTTTGCGCCCGGCGAGGGGCGAACGATCTTCACCGACAGCGCGCCGTCGCCCTCGGGCCGCAGGTGGTCGTACAACTCGCGGAACGCCGGCGGCATCGAGTTCACGTACCGCGGCGAGTGGGGGATCGTGATGTCGTCGCCTTCCAGCGTGATCGACGCCGCCGACTGCGGCGAATAGCCGTCGATGCGGCCGCTGATGTGGAACGGATTCTTCTCGATCCACCCGCTCACCCGGTCGATGTCGATCCCGTCCTCGGTGAAGACGAACCGCCCCGCCACCTTGTCCAGCTCGACGATCGACGGGTTAAAGAGGTTCTCCACGTGTGAGACGAAGCCGTGCGCGTCCAGCCCCAGCGACTTCATGAACGCGACCGACTCCCGCATGGCCTCCAGGCGTGTCCCCTCCTCGCGGCTGAGCCATTCGTCGGGCTGGATGTCCAGGTTCACGTTGCGCAAGTCCGTTTCGATGCGGAATTTCATCTTCTCGCCGTTGCGGGCCGGCTTCACGTAGAACTTGGGGATGTCCAGGTTCCCCGACAACCCGTGCTGAACCCACCACTGCCGCACCTGCTGCGGCAGCATGACCTCGATGTCCTTGCCGAAGCGGAAGTTCTCCAGGCTGGCGGCGATCACGCGGGTCCCCGCGTTGAACTGCCCCTTGATCACCGGCCCGATCGCGTCCGCCTCGCCGGCGCCGCCGCGCGATTGCACCGTGAACGCGAATGTCCCGTCCTCCATGGGCTTGAGGCTTCCCTCGATCTCCATCAGCCCGTGATCGGTGAGGAGGCGGCCGCCGCGGATCCGGCTGTAGGTGATCTGGGCGTTGCGGAGGAGGACTTCGGGGAACTTCATCCGCGGGCCGGGCGCGGTTCGCGTCGTCGTCCGCTCGTTCTGCGCGGCCCGCTGCCAGTTCCACCGGCCCTTGTCCAGGTCCTCGCAGAGGAAGACCTGGGGGTCCAGTGCCACGATCTGCGTCGCCTCGAGGCGGCCCGAGAGCATCGACTGCGGGTTGTACTTGATCAGGAACGTCTCGGCCTTGAAGAGGATCGAGTCCGGGCGCTTGCGGTCGTCCACGCGCACGGTCACGCCGTCCAGCCGCAACCCTTCGAAGATCGAGAGCGTCGCGTTGCGCACCTCGACGTGACCGCCGGTGAGCTGCGACAGGTAACTCTCGGCCATCGCGCGCACGCGGCGGGAGTCGGTCAGGATCATGTAGGTGCAGATGACGCCGACCAGGAGGAAGAGGACGGCGATCATCCCCCAGCGTCTCAGCGGGCTGATCCGTGGCGCGAAGGCGGTGCCCGGGCGGTTGGGCCGCTCGAACAACTCATCCAGACTTGCGCCGCGACGGGCCATGGAGGAACCGCGAGCAGGCGGCAGACAGGGCCGCCCCCGCTATAACAGCCATCGGTGGTTCAACGGGGATACGATATCGGAGGCTGCCGACGGACAGCGCGTGAATTCCCGTAAAATATATCGCCGGTAACACGAGCAGGACTTTTGCCGTTCTCGGCAGCACGGCTTTCCATAAACCGATCAGAAATAATACATCGAACGGCAGGCTGTAAATCAGGCCCACCGCCACGTACCGCGCATCGCGCCCGTACTCACTAGACAGCGGAATCGGCGACCAGGTTCGCGCGACCTTGCTCCCGGCCAAAGCGAGCGCGCGACCGGGATGCGCCGCGATCCACTCGTGCGCCGCCTGTGCGAGATACTGGTCGCGCTGCACTTCGTCCAGTCGCCACAACGTGGGCTTGAGCGAATCGAGAAAGGCTTTCTGATCGCTGGCCCCGGTTGCGCCGTCGTGGAAGCCGTCATAAAGCGTGACGCCGCCGTTGGTTGTCGTCCAGATCCACGCGCGCAATTGCGGGTGATGCGCGTTACGCTCCGCCCACGGAAGCAGCGCCGCCAACACCAGCGCCGCCGCAATGGCGGTGCTCCGAATCACTCTGTGCCAACCCTGGTTCCAAGCCGCAGCTCCCGCCAGCAGCACCACCAACCCCACCGCCGACGGCCGAACCTGAACCGACAACGCCAGCACCAGCATCCCCGTAACCGCGATTATGGGTCTAGGCCGCGCGAGCAGACACATTCCCCAAGCCAGCATGCACGCGAACAGCGTCTCGCTAAGGATCAGCCCGGTGA
>DATBFY010000527.1:0-20089 GCA_036558265.1 Tepidisphaeraceae bacterium
CGACTTGCCGGCGGTCAACCGCCGGATGACGTAGTAGAAAACGGGGGTGAGGAAGATGCCAAAGAGGGTGACCCCGAGAATCCCGCTGAGCACCGCGACGCCCAGCGTGAAGCGCATCTCGGCGCCCGCGCCCTTGGCGAGGACCAGGGGCACGACGCCCAGGCCGAACGCCAGGGAGGTCATCAGGATGGGACGCAGGCGCAGGCGGCAGGCCTCGACGGTGGCCTCGAAGCGCGGCTTTTTCTGGCCTTCGAGTTGGTTGGCAAACTCGACGATGAGGATCGCGTTTTTCGCCGCCAGGCCGACCAGGACGATCAGCCCGATCTGCACGAAGATGTTGTTGTCCAGGGACGCCAGGTGGACGCCAAAGAGGGCGGCGAGGATGCACATCGGCACGATCAGGATGATCGCCAGGGGCAGGCTCCAGCTTTCGTACTGGGCGGCGAGCACGAGGAAGACGAAGACGACGCCCAGCGGGAAGACCAGCTTGGTGAGCACGTCCTTCGAAGCCAGGATCTGCTGATAGGTCAGCTCGGTCCAGTCGTAACCGACCGTGGAGGGGAGTTGTTCGGCGGCGAGCTGGTCCATGATCTGGATGGCTTGTCCGGAGCTGGTGCCGGGCGCGGTGTTGCCGTTAATCTCGGCGGAGGGATAGAGGTTGTAGTGGTTGACGACGGCGGGGCCGGTATCGTCCCTGAGGCGTGCGAGGGTGCGCAGGGGGACGCGGTCGCCGCGGGCGTTGCGCACCTCGAGGTTGCCGATGCTCTCGGCGCGGGTTCGGAAGGCGGGGTCGGACTGGACGTTGACCTGCCAATTGCGGTTCTGGAAGGTGAAATCGTTGACGTATACGGAGCCCATGGCGGCCTGGAGGGTCTGGTTGATGTCCGCGAGCGAGACGCCCTGGGACTTTGCCTTCTCGCGATCGATATCGATGAAGAGCTGGGGCTGGGTCACGGTAAAGCTGCTGAAGAGCCCGGCCATCCGGGGATCGGCGGTTCCCTGTCGTGCAAGGTTGGTGACCGCGCCCTGGAGCGCGCGGAAGCCGGCGCTGCGGCGGTCCTGCACCTGGAGCTTGAACCCGCCGGTGCTGCCCAGTCCTTCGACGGGCGGCGCGCCGAAGACGCCCACGCGCGCGCCCAGCACCTGCGCGAAGCTCTGCCGCAGCTTCCTGGCGACGGCGGGGGCGGCCAGCTCGGATTTGCCGAGCCTGTCTTCGAAGGGATCGAGGATCACGAACATCCCGCCGACGTTGCTGATGTTGGTGCTCAGCAGCGTGGAGTAGCCGGGGAGGTCGATCGTGTAGGCGACGCCGGGCGTCTGGCGGGCGATCTCGCTGAGGCGTGAGACGATCGCGTCGCTTCGGGAGAGGCTCGCGCCGTCGGGAAGCTGCGCGTTGACGACCAGGTACCCTTTGTCCTGCTCGGGGATGAAGCCGATCGGAACGATCTTGAAGCTCATGTAGGTGCAGAAGACCAGACCGCCGTAGATGAGCAGCACGATCGCGCTGGTGCGGAGGAGGATGCCGACGGAACGGCCATAGCCGTTGATGCCGACGTCGAAGAGCTTGTTGAAGCCGCGGAAGAACGCCGCGAGGATCGCGTTGACAAACCGGGAGACGACATAGCCGAGGATCACGCCGACGGCGAACACCGCCAGCTTGACGATCAGGACGGTCGTCGTGCTCGCCGCGTGGGCTGCGGTTCCGGCTTGCGACTCGCCGTGATGTTCGCCCAGCTCGAGGCCGAACAGGTGACCGGCGGGCGCGAGCAGGTAGACGTAGGCGAGCAGTCCGCCGATGATCGCGATCCCGAGGCGCGGGAGCGGGTCTGGGGCGTGCGCGGCATGGTGGCCGTCCTCCTGACCGTGGCCGTGGGACTTGAGCATCAGCGCGCACAGCGCCGGGCTGAGCGTGAGGGAGTTGAACGCGGAGATGACGGTGGAGGCGGCGATCGTGAGGGCGAACTGCCGGTAGAACTGCCCGCTGATGCCCGCCATGAAGGCGGTGGGGACGAACACGGCGCACAGCACCAGGGCGATCGCGATGACGGGCCCGGTGACCTCGTCCATGGCCTTGCGCGCGGCGTCGCGGGGAGACAGTCCCTGGGCCATCAAGCGCTCGACGTTCTCGACGACGACAATGGCGTCGTCCACGACGATGCCGATCGCGAGCACGAGCCCGAAGAGGGACAGGTTATTGAGTGAGAACCCGAGAATGCCCATGATCGCGAACGTCCCGATCAGCGAGACGGGGACGGCGATCATGGGGATAATCGTGGCGCGCCAGCTCTGGAGGAAGACGAGCACCACGATGAACACCAGGATGAAGGCTTCGATCAGCGTGTGGTAGACGCTGCGGACCGATTCCTCGACGAAGACCGTCGTGTCATAGACGATGCGGTACTCGACGCCCTGGGGGAAGCGGGGCTTGAGCTCCTCCATGCGCGCCTTGATCGCCTTGGCGGTATCCAGCGCGTTGGAGCCGGGCAACTGGAAGATGGCGAGGGTGGCGGCGGGCCAGCGCTGCTCCTTGCCCCCGAGGTAGCTGTTGACGTCGTAGTTCTTGGCGCCCAGCTCGACGCCCTTGCGGGTGATGCGCCCGGTTGCGTCGCGCTCGGTGGTCCGCACGACGTCCCGAAGCCGGACGACCTGTCCCTTGGCGCCCGCCTTGATGATGATGTTCGCAAACTCGTCTTCGGAGGGGAGGCGCCCCTGGGTGTTGAGGGGCATGTCGAACGGGACGGCGACGCCAGTCGGGACCGGCGGCTGACCGATGCGTCCGGCCGCGACCTGGATGTTCTGCTCCTGGATGGCGCGGATGACGTCACCGGAGGTCATGGAGAGGGCGGCCAGGCGATTGGGGTCGAGCCAGATGCGCATGCTGTAGTCGCGCGGGCCCAGGAAGGCGACGTCGCCGACGCCCTTGATGCGCGCCAGGTCGTCCTTGACGGCGAGCGTCGCGAAGTTGCTGAGGTAGAGCTGCTCGTAGCGGTTGTCGGGGGAGATCAGGTTGATGCACAGGAGGATGCTGGGGGACTTCTTCTTGGTCGTGACGCCGGTGCGCTTTACCTCTTCGGGGAGCTTGGCTTCGGCGACGGCGACGCGGTTCTGGACCAGGACCTGCGCGGTGTCGAGGTTGGTGCCCAGCTCGAAGGTCACGTCCAGGTTCATCTGCCCGTCGTTGGTGCACTTGGACGACATGTAGAGCATGCGTTCGACGCCGTTGACCTCCTGCTCGATCGGGGTGGCGACGGTGTCGCCAACGATCTTGGCGTTGGCGCCGGGGTAGGTGGCGGTGACCTGGATGGTCGGCGGGGCGACGTCGGGGTACTGCGCGATCGGAAGCTGGCTGAGCGCGACGGCGCCCACGATCACGATCACGATCGACAGGACGGTCGCGAAGATCGGGCGGTCAATAAAGAAATGAGAGATCACCGTTCACCTCGCATTGCTCTGGGACGCTTCGCGATCGGAAGCCGGGACGGCGTTTGCCACTTTTGAAGGCTGGGTGGCGGGACGGACAGGGTCGGCGGCATAGTTCACCCGGGCCGACTGCAGTCCATCGACGATCAGCCAGTCCTCCGGGCGGAGGGGTTGCGCCGTGCCGCCGCCGGGCAGGATCACGCGCATGCCGTCGTCGAGAAGTTTCCCCAATTGCACCTCCCGGCGCTGGACGATGTTCTTCGGATCGACGACCAGCAGGTACTTCTTGTCCTGGTCGCTCTGGATCGCGACGTCGGGGACGGTGGTGACCGTCTGCGCGCCGGCGACGGCGACGCGAACGCGGACGCTCGAGCCGGCGAAGAGCTGGCCGTTCTTGTTGGGCGCCTGGGCGCGGACGAGGATGGTGCCGGTGGTCGGGTCCACCTTGTTGTCGGCGAAATCGATTACGCCGGTGCGCGGGAAGCCCTGGTCGGACTCCAGGGCGAACTGGACGGGGATCTGCAATTCCTTGACCCCCTGTGCCCTGGGGTGGTCGGCCGACTTTTCCTTCTGGTAGCGCTGCATGGAACGCTCGTCCACGTAGAAGTAGAGGTCGATCGGATCGATCGCGACGATCGTGGTCAGGACGGGGTCGGTGCCGCCGGCATTGACGAGGTTGCCGGGGGTGAGCATGGCGCGGCTGACCCGGCCGGCGATGGGGGCGGTGACCTTCGCGTACTCGACGTCGAGCTCCCGCAGGCGGATCTCCTGCTTCTGGGCGTCGATCTGCGCCTCGAGGGACTGGGTGGTCGCGACGGCCTTTTCGACCTCGGTGTCGGCCGCGACGCCGCGCGTGTGCATCTCCTTCAGGCGAACCTCCTCGGACTTGGCGCGGGCGAGCTGCGCCACGTAGATCCGCTGTTGTTCGTTGGCGGCTTGGGCCTGGGACTTGAACGGGCGGTCGTCGAGCTCGAAGAGCACCTGATTCGCCTGGACGATCTGGCCGTCGGTGAAATCGACCTTGTCAATGTGTCCGCGGACGCGGGCGCGGACTTCCACGGTCGCGGTCGCATCGAGCCAGCCGTGGTACTGGTCATAGTCGACCAGCTGGCGGACCTGGGGCTGCTGCACCGAGACCTTGGGCGGCGGTGGTTCGGTTCGGGCCGTCGGCCGCTCGCAGCCGAACAGCAGGAAGCAGGGCACGATGATCCCGCGTAACATCAGTTGTTGGCCAAGACGTTTCATAATTCACTCCTGCCTGTGCCGGGGGAGACGCTTGCCGTTTCGGCGGTGGGTCGCGTGGATGGGCTGGCAATGTCCTGTCCGGTCCTTGAATTGCTCGCGAGCAGGATCGGAGTTGACGGCAGAACGGAAAAATCCGACAAGCCCACGCCGACCGGTGACTCGGCCGGCGGGCGCCGGCCCCACCATAAGGCGAGCAAGAGAGATCCCAGGAAGCCCACCAATCCGTAGACGATCGCGGCGGTCACGGCGGCGGTGCCGGGAAACGCACCCGTGGCGATGACCATGCCCACACCGTTGTTTCGCACCGACGTCGTGAGGGTCATGGCCCGGCGGTCGCCCGCGCCCGCGCCTCCCGCGAGCCAACCGACCGCCATGGACGCGGCCAGGAGAACGAGCATCCCGAACAGCGCCATCGCCCTGATCTGCAAAAGCATCCTGTATTGGACCGCAACGACGAGGATCAGGAACGCGATGTTGAGGAACGTGGCGCCCCGGCGGGCGGGCTCGACCAGCCGGTCGGCCTGACGCGGCCGCCAGCGCCTAACCGCCAGGCCGCCGAGCAGGGGAGCCACCTGTCCCAACAGCAACGTGACGGACATCGCCGCCACGTCAACGCTCACGGGTTGGTTACCCGGCAGCAGGCGCACCAACCCGCGCAACAGGACAGGCGAGAGGAACGCCGACAAGCCCGCCAGGATGACCATCAGCCCCGCCGCCGAGCCCACGTTTCCCTTCGCAATGGCCGTATAGGGCGGACCGTAAGGCCCGCCCGGACACACGGCCAGGATCAGAAAACCGACGGCTACCAGCGGGGGCGCGCGGAACACCGCCAGCAACGCCACGGTCACGACGGGAACGAGCAGGTAGTTGGCGAAGACTGCGAGCCCGACCCGCCTCAAGTCCTTCGCTGCGTTGACAAAGTCGACGAGCGGGGCGCTCAGGCCGACGAATACCATCATCTCGACGAGGGTTACCAGGGCGAGAAGGCGGATCGTCTGATCAATGGTCATGACTCTGCTCGCCCTTCCCGCGACAGCGCAGTCATCCGTTTGCTGCCGCGGCGATGTCAGAACGGCGCCCTCCGTCGGTTGACGGTGCGGCCGACGCGCGAACCTACAGCGAGCTGACGGCTTGCGCCTATTGGACTTTGGTCCAATGGGTTGGGCGGGGACGAGCAAGCTGGTCCGCTGGCGCCGTTTCGCCGCCCGGGGACGTCCAAATCCATAGCCCGTAGGACCAAAGTCCAATAGGCGCGGGGACCGCCACCCCATAGCCTGACCGCCGCCGGCGCGCGCTGCTTCAGATGCGCGCGCGCCGTGCCCAGGGGAGCGATACCGTCGCGAGGCACTTGACATGTCCACCACACAATCACCGGCGCGCATCGGGCGACACAACCGATCCAACGGGCGGTCCGCCATCTCCCCGCCGCAGACGAGTCCTCGACACCGCAACCGCACGGCGGCCGAGGCCAAACCTCCGTCGGCGGAGGGCAACGGCGCCGCCGCGCGTACAAAGGACGGCAAGGCGCCGGACATGAAGCGGAAGGAATACGAGAAGGCGATGAAGAAGCTCCAGGGCGAGCTGGTCAAGGTGCAGCTCTGGGCCAAATACACGGGCGCGAAGATCGTCGTCGTGTTCGAGGGACGTGACGCCGCCGGCAAAGGGGGCGTGATCAAGGCGCTCACCGAGCGCACCAGCCCGCGCGCGTTCCGGATCGCCGCCCTGCCGGCGCCCACCGAGCGCGAGAAGACCCAGATGTACATCCAGCGGTACATCGAGCACCTGCCGGCCGGTGGCGAGATCGTGCTCTTCGACCGATCCTGGTATAACCGCGCCGGGGTCGAAGCGGTGATGGGGTTCTGCAAGCCGCGCGAGGTCGAGCGCTTCCTGAAACTCTGCCCCGGGATGGAGAGCGCCATCATGGCGTCGGGGATCCAGCTCATCAAATACTGGTTCGAGGTCAGCCAGAAGGAACAGACCCGGCGATTCAAGAGCCGGATCGATGACCCGCGCAAGATCTGGAAACTGAGCGGGATGGACCTGGAATCGCACCGGCGCTGGTACGACTACTCGCGCGCCCGCGACGCGATGTTCCACGCGACCGATACCAACGAATCTCCCTGGTACGTCGTGCGGTCGGACGACAAGTGCCGCGCACGATTGAATTGCATCTCGCACCTGCTCAGCCTCATCCCCTACGAGGACGTCCCGCGCGAGAAGATCAAGCTCCCCAAGCGTCAGAAGGCCAAGGGATACGTCGAGCCGTCATACCCGTGGAAGCTGATTCCCCAGGCATTCTGACCGCCGGCCAGGGGCAACACGCGGAAAAGAAGGAAGTAGCCTCATGACATCCATCCTGAATGAACTGAAAACGATCGGCGTGGACGTGGGCGCGGACAAGGCCGCCAAGCCGTTGTCCGTCGACGAGCTCCGCAAGACGCACGCGTACTGGCGCGCCTGCAACTACCTGGCGGCGGGCATGATTTACCTCCGCGAGAACCCCCTGCTGCGCCAACCCCTCAAGGAGGAACACGTGAAACAGCGGTTGCTCGGACACTGGGGCGCCAGCCCCGGGCTGAGCTTCGCGTACGTCCACCTGAACCGTCTGATCAACAAGTACGACCTGGACGCGATCTTCCTCGCCGGACCCGGACACGGCGCGCCGGGCGTGCTGGCGCCGGTGTACCTGGAGGGTGCGTACTCCGAGGTGTACCCGAACAAGAGCGAAGACGAAGCCGGCATGCGGCTGTTCTTCAAAGAGTTTTCCTTTCCCGGCGGGGTAGGCAGCCACTGTACGCCGGAGACCCCCGGTTCGATTCATGAAGGGGGCGAGCTGGGGTACAGCGTGTCGCACGCCTTCGGGGCGGCGTTCGACAACCCGGAACTGCTGGTGACGGTGATGGTCGGTGACGGCGAATCCGAAACCGGGCCGCTCGCCACCTCGTGGCACTCGAACAAGTTCCTCAACCCGATCCGTGACGGCGCGGTGCTCCCGATCCTGCACCTCAACGGCTACAAGATCAACAATCCGACCCTGCTCGCGCGCATCTCCCGCGACGAGCTGGAAAACTTGTTCAAGGGCTACGGGTGGACGCCCCATTTCGTCGAAGGCGACGATCCCCTGGTCATGCACCAGAAGATGGCCGAGACGCTGGAACAGTGCGTGCTCGAGATCCGCCGGGTCCAATACGAGGCCCGCGCGAGCGGCACCCCCTCGCGCCCGCGGTGGCCGATGATCATCCTGCGCACGCCCAAGGGCTGGACCGGCCCGAAGGACGTCGATGGTCACAAGGTGGAGGGGTTCTGGCGATCCCACCAGGTCCCGCTCGCGGGCCTGCACGGTAACCCGGCCCACATGAAGCAACTCGAAGACTGGCTGCGCAGCTATAAGCCCGAGGAACTGTTCGACAAGGCGGGCCGACTGATCGAGGAACTTCGGGCGCTAGCCCCCAAGGGGACGCGGCGCATGGGCGCCAACCCGCATGCCAACGGCGGCCAGTTGCGCCGGGCGCTTCGAATGCCCGACTTCCGCAATTACGCGGTGAAGGTGGACAAGCCCGCCGCGACGACCGCCGAGAACACCAGGCCGCTGGGCGCGCTGCTGCGCGACATCGTGCGCCAGAATCCGAACAACTTCCGCGTGTTCAGCCCCGACGAGAACGCGTCGAACCGCCTGACCGCGATCTACGAGGCCAGCAAGAAGCTCTGGCTGGCGGACTACCTGCCGGAAGACGCGGATGGTGGCGAGCTGGCGCCGGACGGCCGGGTCCTGGAGATGCTGTCCGAACACACGCTCGAAGGGTGGCTCGAAGGATACCTCCTGACCGGGCGTCACGGCTTCTTCTCGACCTACGAGGCGTTCGCCCACGTGATCGATTCGATGTTCAACATGCACGCGAAGTGGCTGGCCATCTGTCGCGAACTGCCCTGGCGCGCACCCGTGTCGTCCCTGAACCTCCTGATCACCTCGACGGTGTGGCGGCAGGATCACAACGGGTTCACACACCAGGACCCCGGGTTCCTCGACGTGGTGGTGAACAAGAGCCCCGACGTCTGCCGGATCTACCTGCCCCCCGACGCCAACACGCTGCTGTGCGTCGCCGACCACTGCCTCAAGAGCACCGACTACGTCAACGTGATCGTCTCGGACAAGCAGAAGCACCTGCAGTACATGACGATGGACCAGGCCATCGCGCACTGCACCAAGGGCATCAGCATCTGGCCGCAGGCAAGCAATGACCAGGGTGTTGAGCCGGACGTCGTGCTCGCCAGCGCCGGGGACATCCCCACCAAGGAGGCGCTGGCGGCGATCGTCCTGCTGCGCGGGCACTTCCCGGACCTGAAGATCCGCTTCGTCAACGTCGTGGACCTCTACAAGCTCACGCCCAACACCGAGCACCCCCACGGATTGTCGGACCGGGATTTCGACAGCTTGTTCACCGTGGACCGGCCGGTCATCTTCAACTTCCACGGCTACCCGTGGCTGATCCACCGCATGACCTATCGGCGGACGAATCACAAGAACCTTCACGTCCGCGGCTACAAGGAGAAGGGCAACATCAATACGCCGCTCGACCTGGCCATCCAGAACCAGATCGACCGCTTCAGCGTCGCGATCGACGTCATCGACCGCGTCCCCGCGCTGCGCGTCGCCGGCGCCCATGCGAAGGAAGCACTGCGGAACCAGCAGATCCAGTGCCAGCATTACGCGTACGAGCACGGCACCGACATGCCGGAATTCGATCAGTGGACCTGGCCCAGCGGCACTTAGGCGGACAACACACGCGGACGACACACATGGCGAAGAAAACCAACCCTGCTTCGGCCGGCGGTGGCAGCGTCGCGGATCTGCGCGCGAATAACCTCGCGATCAGCACCGTCAACGTCGACGTGTCCCCACGAAAGACCCAGGCCTCACCCGAAGATTCGGCCAGACTCCTCAGAGAGCAGTATGGCTGTGGTCCGATCCCGTTCGGCGGGACCGACAACGGGATCTACGAGCGGCACCTGCAGTTCGACGACGTGATTGCGCCGACGGACGCCGGCCCGCGCGAGCGCTTCGAGGCCGCCGCGCGCTCGATCCGGGACGTCCTCTCCCAACGGTGGGTACTAACCCAGGAAACCTACGCCCGGGAGAACCCCAAGCGGGTCTATTACCTGTCGATGGAGTTCCTCATCGGCCGTTCCCTGGCGAACAACGTGACCAACCTCTTGCTCGACCCGCTCGTGAAGCAGGCCGTCCAGGAAAAGCACGTGGATTGGCTCGAGTTGCTCGAGCAGGAGCCCGACGCCGGGCTGGGCAACGGCGGCCTGGGACGTCTGGCGGCCTGCTTCCTCGACTCGATGGCGACCCTGGCCATCCCGGCCATGGGCTACGGGTTGCGTTACGAGTACGGCATCTTCAGGCAGGAGCTGCGCGATGGCTGGCAGGAGGAACAGGCGGATAACTGGATGCGCCGCCCCGACCCCTGGGAAGTCCCCCGCCCCCACGAGACGGTCCAGGTGCATCTGAATTGCTCGTTCGTGCTGCGCGAGGGGATGCTCCGCGCGATCCCTGGTCGACCCTCCACTCTCCTGGGAATGCCCTTCGACCGACCCGTCGTCGGTTACGGCGGCAAGACGATCAACTCGCTGCGGCTCTGGGCGGCGGCGGCGCCTGACTACTTCGACTTCCGCAGGTTCAGTGGCGGCGATTTCGTCGGCGCGCTGGCGGAAACCCTTGCGGCCGAGTCGCTTACACGCGTCCTTTATCCGGACGACTCCACCAGCCTGGGCAAAGCCCTTCGGTTCGTGCAGGAATACTTCCTGGTCGCCTGTTCGCTCGCGGACCTGGTGCGCCGGTTCCGGCGCGGCAACACCTCGTGGGACGCCTTGCCCGAGAAGGTGGCCATCCAGCTCAACGATACGCACCCCGCCCTGGCGGTCCCGGAACTCATGCGAATCCTGCTCGATGACGCCAACCTCAGCTGGGACCTCGCGTGGGATCTGACCCGGCGAACCCTGGCGTACACCAATCACACCCTGCTGCCCGAAGCGCTCGAGCGGTGGCCGCTCGCCTGGTTCGAGCTGATCCTGCCCCGCCACCTGGAGATCATCTTCGAGATCAACCGCAGGCTGCTGGATGACGTTCGCGGGCGTTACCCGGGCGACGACGGCCGCGCGTCGCGGATCAGCCTCGTTGACGAATCCGGCGGCCGGATGATCCGCATGGCGAACCTCGCGATCGTCGGCACCCACAGCACCAACGGCGTGGCGGCCATCCACTCCGACCTGCTCCGCCGGACCACCGTCCGCGACCTGGCCGAGATGTTCCCCGACCGCTTCAACAACAAGACCAACGGCGTGACCCCACGCCGCTGGCTGCTCGTGTGCAATCCGCCACTGGCCGACACGATCACGGGCGCGATCGGT
This sequence comes from Tepidisphaeraceae bacterium, assembly GCA_036558265.1. Lineage (GTDB taxonomy): Bacteria > Planctomycetota > Phycisphaerae > Tepidisphaerales > Tepidisphaeraceae > RYN-433. The sequence goes on from DATBFY010000527.1 coordinate 11,077, forward strand.
GACGGATGGATCACGGACCTCCAGCGCCTGGCCGGGCTCAAGCCGCTGGCGGACGACGCCGGCTTCCGCGATCAATTCCTCAAGGCCAAGCGGCAGGCCAAGCGCCGGTTCGCGGACTGGTTGACGGCGACGTCCGGCCAGCGCGTCGATCCGGATACGATCTTCGACTGCCAGGTCAAGCGCATCCACGAGTACAAGCGACAACTGCTCAATGCCCTTCGCGTCGTCGTGCTTTACAACCGGCTTCGCGAGAATCCGGGGCTGAGCATGCCGCCGCGGACCTTCGTCTTCGCCGGCAAAGCCGCGCCGGCGTACCATCTCGCCAAGGTGATCATCAAGTTCATCAACAACCTGGCCGGCACGATCGACGGCGACCCCGCCGTTCGCGACCGGCTTAAGGTGGTCTTCCTTGCCGACTACCGCGTGACCCTCGCCGAGCGGCTGATCCCCGCCAGCGACGTGTCCAACCAGATTTCCACCGCGGGTTACGAGGCCAGCGGCACGAGCAACATGAAGTTCATGATGAACGGCGCCCTGACCGTCGGCATGCGCGACGGCGCCACCATCGAGATGGCGGAGGAGGCTGGTGAGGAGAACTTCTTCCTCTTCGGCCTCACCGCCCAACAGGTCGCCGACAGCAACGGCTGGTACAACCCCCACTGGCACTACGACCACGAGCCCGAGACCCGTGCCGCCCTCGACCTGATCTTCTCCGGGCACTTCAACCGCTACGACGACCCCGGCGTCTTCGAGCCCCTCCGCAAGGCCCTCCTGACCGGCGGCGACCACTACCGCCACCTGGCGGACCTGACGTCGTACCTCGAGGTGGACCGGCAAGTGACGGACCTGTACGCCGACCCGCATGCGTGGGCGCGCAAGGCCATCCTGAACGTCGCGGCGTCGGGGAAGTTCTCGAGCGATCGGACGATTGCGCAATACGCTGCCGAGATCTGGGGCGCGCGGGCGTGTCCGGTGGGATGAGGAGCGGTGTCAGTTCGTCATGGTGATACGTGGGGATGGGGAATTATGGGACGATCTACGGGGAGCGCGCTGGTTGCACTGGTGGTGTCGATGTCGTGCGCGACGGCGCCGGATCAGCCGCGGTCGGGGCAGAGGGAGGTGCTGACGAGCCGTGACGCGAAGGAGATTGGCCATTGGGCGCCCACGCCGACGATCGGGGAGCTTGCGGAGATGCTGCGGGACGATCGCGTGGCGGCGCGGCGTCGCGCGGCGGACCTGCTGATCGACCTGGCGCCGGAGACGGAATCGATTCAACCGGCACTCTGCCGGGCGCTGAAGGATTCGGATCCGGCCGTGGCGCGGGATGCGGCGCGGGCGCTGGGGGCGTTGGGGGAGCGGGCGGCGGTCTCGGTGGGGCCTTTGATTGAAGCGCTATCGCACGGCGATGCGCACGTGCGGCTGTACGCGGCGGAGGCGCTGGCGTCGGTGGGGCCGCGGGCGGCGCCAGCGGCGACGGCGGCGTTGGCGGCGAGGCTGCGGGACCCGGTTCCGGGCGTGCGGTGGGCGGCGTGTGAGGGCCTGGGAGGTATCGGCGCGGCGGCCGTGTCGGCGGTGCCGCAGCTCGTCGAGGCGCTGGCGGACGACACCTTGTACGTCCGCATCTGCGCGGCGGGGGCGCTGGGGAGCATCGGCCCGGGGGCGAAGGGGGCGCTCGGGACGCTTCGGGAGGCGGCGAAGGATCCGGCGCTGCGTGCGGAGGCCGAGTGGGCGATCGATCGGATCGCGGGTGTCGTCGGTGTACCCGCGGAGACGAGGGATGCGGCCGGCGTCGCGGTTGGGGAGGTGTCGGGAGCGGCGCCGGAGCTTGTGGCGGCGGGCCGTCCGCCGCTTGACTGGGATGTGGCGGCGGGCCGGAACATCGCGTGGCGGCTCGAGCTGGGGGCGGAGACGTTTGGGCGTCCGGTGTTCGCCAGCGGCGTGGTGTACGTGGGCACGGACAACGCGCGGCGGATGGACCCGCGGCTGGTTGACGAGTGCGGTGTGCTGATGGCGGTGCGCGCGGGCGACGGCGCGTTTCTCTGGCAGGATGCCGCGCCGCGCGTGAAGCGGGGGTTGCGGGAGTTCCTGTTACCGTCCACGACCAGCGCGCCCTACGTCGAGGGGGACCGCCTGTATTACATGACGCCCGAGTGCCAGTTGCGGTGCCTGGACGTCGGTGCGGCGCGGGGTGGGCGTGCGGCCGACGTCGTCTGGGAGTTGGACCTGTGCGCGCGGTTGGGCGTCTTTCCGCACGAGGCGTGCAACAGTGACGTTCTGGCGGTGGGGGGGCTGCTGGTGGTGGGCACGTCGAACGGGCAGAACGAAGGGCATACGCGGGTGCCGTCACCGCGGGCGCCGAGCCTGATCGCGGTGAACAAGCGGACGGGCGAGGTCGTGTGGCAGGCGATCGGGGCTGGCGGGAACGTGCTGCACGGGCAGTGGTGCAGCCCGACGGCGGCGCGGGTGAACGGGCGGACGCAGGTGCTCTTCGGCGGGGGGGATGGGTGGTTGCGGGCGTATGACGCGGGGTCGGGGCGGGAGTTGTGGCGGTTTGACGGGAATCCGAAGGATGCGGTCTGGCGGCCGCGGCCGGGCACGTTCTCGCGGTGCTCGATCGTTGCGCCGCCGGTGTATGACGGGGACGGCCAGGTCATCGTCGCCATGGGCGAGGACCCGTCGCACGGGAACGGCCCGTCGCTGCTGCACGCGGTCAGTCCGAACGGCGAAGGGGACGTGACGGAGACGGGGCGGCTGTGGACTTGTCGCCAGATCGGGCGGGTGGTGGCGGCGCCCGTGGTGAAGGACGGGCTGGTGTACGTGGCGGACGTCGGGGGGACGGTTTATTGCGTCGATGTGAAGACGGGTGACGTATTGTGGAAGCATGACACCCGCGGCGACATCTGGGGGTGCCTGTTTTTAGCGGGCGGACGGCTTTACGCGGGGAACGTCGACGGCACGATGACCGTGCTTCGCGCCGGGCGCGAGAAGGTCGTGCTGGCGGAGATCGAGATGGGGGAGGCGTTGTACGCGCGGGCGGCGGTGGTGGGGGATGGGATGTACCTCGCGACGGCGCGGCACCTTTACTTCATTCGGGGCGGCACGGCGACGACCGCCCGTGACTGATGGGACTGCGCCCCACGGGTTGTCACGGACGCCGCCCGCGAGCGGGCCGGCTAAACGTTACTCGACCTTAGTCCAGCCTTCGCCGGGGTCGAAGGATTTGATGTCGGTGACGAGCTTCTCGGTGTCGTCGCCGAGGTTTTGCTGGTAGACGACGCCGTCGGGGCCCATGATGAAGGTCATGATGCCGGAGTTGCCGTACTCGGCGGGCCAGGCGACGACGGCGAAGCCGAGGGCCAGCTTGCCGTTGACGAGGTAATCGACGGGGCCGTCCGGGGCCTTGGGGCCCTGGGAGAAGAGCATGCGGTAGAAGTAGCCGTGATAGGGGGTGGGGCCGGCGTCGTTGGGCCGGTAGCCTTCGGCGGCGGCGGCGGCGACGAGCTCGCCGAGGGGGCTTAGCGGCTCGCCCTCGCCGGTGGGGAAGTAGAGGCCGTTGCGCTTGCCGGGGTCACTGATGAACTTCTTGGCGTAGACCTCGAGGCCGTTGCCGTCGGGATCGCGGAGGGCGAACTCGCGCTGGGCGTCGGCGATCGCCTTGCAGACCTGGATGACGGAGAGCTCGTTGTCGCCGATGCGGCGGTTGAGGATCTCCTCCCTGCCGGCCTCGGAGTCGAACCGCCACGACTTTCCCGTCTTGACCAGGGGGACCGGGAAGGGCCAATCGTCAGCGCCGACGACGAGCGTCTTGCGGTCCTTGCCGTTGTCGGTCAGGACATGCTTCTGGTCGTAGAGTGCGAGGAACTTCTGGCCGCGCTGGCTGTCGGCGACCTCGTCGCCGGAGGAGATGATGTCCTGGCCACCCGGCCCCATGATGGCGAGCAGTTTGGGGACATCCTTGGCGCGGACGGCGGTGGTGAGGGCGCGGATGGCTTCGTCGGGGGAGTCGAAGGCCTGACCCTGGGCGGTTTGAGAGTCGGCGGCGTGGTCGGCCTGGTCGTGCGGGTTGGCGCAGCCGGGGGGGAGCACGGCGGTGGTGGCGCCGAGGATCGCGAGTGCGATTAAGGCGGGGCGGGCGGCGTTGCGAAGGGATGATGGGAGGGTTGGGAGGTTCATGGGAAGTGTCCTTTCGACACGGGTGCGATTCGTCATGCGTTGGGCAAAGCGCTCCCCTTCGGGCCGCTAAACGGCGATGGGGTTAGCGGCGGCCGCCGCCGCCACCACCGCGGCCACCGCCGCCGCCGCCTCGGGATGCGCCACCGCCACCGCTTCGGGAGCTGCCGCTGTACGAGGAGGGGCTGCTGCGACTGGCGGAGCCGCGGCTGCTGGAGGAGCGTGCGGCCGAGCCACCGCCATTGGCGCCGTCGAACGCGCCGCCGCGGCTGGAGGAGCTTGCGGAGGGGGAGCCGCTGCCCGCGGAGCCGGAGTACCCGGACGAGCGCGCCCCACCGGTACCTCCACCGGCCCCGGTGCCCCCGCCGCCGCTGCGGCTTCCGTAGCTGGAAAGTTGCCCGCTTCCCCCGGCCCCGGCACCGCCGCCGCGCGCCCCGGAGCCCGAGTACGCGCTGGGGCTTGCCCCGGCCCTGCCGCCCCCGGCGCCGCCCCCGGCGCCGCCGTCGGCACGGCCGCGGAAGTCCTGCCTTGCCGCCGTCGCGTTCGCCGACCCGGATCGCCCGAAGTTATTCGCCGTGGCCTGGTCACGGTACGACACTCCCTTGCGGTGGGCCGGATCGTGCTGAAACGTGCTTCGCCCCCCCTGTCCCGCACCGCCCGTCTGGCGGTTGGTCTGGCGGTTGGTCTGGCGGTTGGTCTGGCGGTTGTTGATGTTCTGGCGCGAAGTCTCGCGGTTGATGTTGTTGTTGATGTTGGTGTTTCGATCGACGTCGATGTCGACGTCGCCGCCGTGCCAGTTGCAGCCGCCCCACGCGTAGCCCCACGCCGCCCCCACCGCCATCCCCACGCCGAACGACACCATGTTGCTCGCCACGTACCCCGGCGGGTAATACGGCGCCGGCGGGGGGTACGCCGGGTAAGGCCACGTCCCGTACACAACCGTCGGATTGTACGCCGGCACGTACACCACCGACGGCGAGGGCGACTCGATCTTGATGACCTGGGGCGGCGGCGGCGCCTCGCCCTGCACGACGACCACCTGCGGTTCGGACTTCTCGACGATCACCTTCTGTTGTTCGTTGGTCTTCAGGTTCCCCGACTCCTGTGCCTTGAAACGCAGCTTCTGAACCGCCGCCATCACCGCCTTCTGATCCGCGATGAACGCATCGCCGAGCTTGACGGTCCACTCCAGTTGCTTGCTCATCATCGTCAGGACCTGCGGGAAGTTGACCAGCGACTTCACGCTCGGATCCCAGCTCATGCCCTCGAGCGCCTTGGTCAACGCGTCCCCTTTGAGGGTCTTGTTCTCGGTCGCCCAGCGATCCGCCTGCACGATCTCCAGCGGGTACGTCGATGCCATCAGGACCTGCGCGAGGACCGAATCCGGGTAGAGCGCGATCGACGAGACAATCTGCTCAAGCTCCTCGGGTTTGAATTTAGCACTGGCCTGGGTTGTCGACGCGGCCGAGGCGGGGGTGCCCGTCCTTGGCGGGTCCGCGGCCCGCGCCCCCGCGGTGGCTAAGACGCCGATCAGACAGACCGCCAGTCGCAGTCGAGTTGTGTGCGTGGGCATGATGGTCGCCGTCCGTATTGCGCCCCCCGCGCGCGCGCTGCGCACATACGCCGGGGCGCGCGGTAGAAAACGAATCTAGGACGCGCCACGCCTGCTCGACAATTGGACTTTGGTCCTACATTGGACGTTTACCTTGCCTGAGGCCTGGTGATCGGGTACATGACCGAGTGCTCAGGCACCTTGTTTCCGTCTTACAACCCCCTGCTGGGCCGGGGGTTGTTGTGTTTGCAATCGTATGTTTGACGAACCGAACGACAGCGGCGGCGACGACGACCATGGCGCGGCGGAACGCCCCATCGATCCCAAGGACCGCGCCAGGGAGAAATCCGACGAGTTCCGCATGCACGCGGAGCTGGCTGCGGTCTTCGAAGGACCCAGGAAGTTCGACGCGCAACTGCGGCCCGGCCTCGATCCGGACCTTGCCCGAGACGTCCAGCGGACCATCGCGAAGCTGGACAAGTCCAAATCCCCCGACAGTCCGATCCTGCCCGAGCAATCCACCGCGGATGCGGCCCGGCTGCTGAACCTGCCGCAAAGCCATGATCTGCCGACGAACGACTACTCCATCCACCGCCGCCCCGGCGAAGTCATGATCGTCCGATGGCTCGCCGGCGACCAGGTGCAGGCGTACTACGAGCGGCTCCAGGCACATTTCGACGCGGCCCTCGCGCAGTTCAGGGACGAGGAGCGCGCGGCCAGGGCGTGGAAGCAGGATCCCCGGACGCTCGCATACCTCGCCGCGCTTGACGCCATCGACATCCGGATGGCCGACCGCTATCTCCGCGACCCGATCCGCACGCACAACCTCTTCGTGCTCTCGACGCAGGCAGCCGACGAGTTGGACATCCTGTACCTGTCGGACTACGTGATGGGCGTCCCCGCCGCCGACATCGTCGGCGAAGCATCGGCCCCCCCGGACGAGCCGACCGAGCGGGACCGGGCGTGGTTCTTCAAGCTCTTCTCGCTGCGCGGGATGGCCGAGGCGGAGGAACGGATGTGCTTCTTCGCCTACCTGCAGAAGACCGAGGACACGTTCGCGGACGACTGATCTTTGCTCGGGGCGCGCGCGCGTCAGATCCCATCGCATCGCGACGTTGACAAGGGTGTGGTCGTTCCTAAAATGCTCCGTCCATCGATCAATCGAGCGGGCTCGTAGCTCAGTTGGTTAGAGCGCGTCCCTGATAAGGACGAGGTCACAAGTTCGAATCTTGTCGGGCCCATCCAGACTCGACCCCGTGCCGTCATCGCACGGGGTCATGTCATTTGGCAAACCGTGGCCAACGCGTCGTTTACGACCGGCGTCGGCAATTCGTGCCCGGCTTTCCGCTCCTCCGTCCCGCTTGACAACCACCCTCCCCCGCGCGACACATGTCCCCTGCACAACCGGAGGACGTCGATGGCCGCTGATCCCACCTTTTCCGCACTGATCCTCACGGCCGCCCCTACCGGCCTGGCAGCCGAGTCCGGGGGGGCATTCGTCAAGATCGACGGCCGGGAGGCCATCCTCCGCAGCGTCGAGCTCTTCCTCAACCGCGAGAACGTCAAGCAGGTGCTCGTCGTCTTCACCGCCGAAGACACCGAGGAAGGACGTCGAAAATACGGCGGGCACCTCGGTCTCTTCGGCGTAAAGGTGCTGACCGGGGGCCCGAAATGGATCGATCAACTCGCCGCCGGCGCCGAGAAGGTCTCGCCCGAGGTTTCCCACGTCATCGTCCATGACGCCGCCCGCCCCGCCGTCCCTTATACCGACATCGAAGCGCTGATGGAGGCGGCCGGCAAGAATCCCATCGTCACCCTCGCAACCCCCCTGCGCGCCCCGATCGTCGAGGTGGACGAGGGCGGCAATGCGCTCGCGTTCCACCCGCCGACGCAGTACATGCAGCTCCTCACCCCGCAGAGCTTTTCGCTGGCCTCATTCAAGGAACTCGCCGGCGGGAAGAAGGAGCCGCACCCCTCCAAGTTCACGGTCCTCAAGGGTTCGCCATTGAACGTGCGCGTTGGCGGCCCGGGAGACGAGCGGATGGTCAAGACCATGCTCGGCATGCTTCCCAGGCCCAAGGTGAAGGGCCCGAGTAACCCGTTCGAAGAAGCGCAGTGGTGAACCACCGGGTGCGCACGCCTTCGCCCGATTGCGCATGAAGTCGCTTGCGGTTTGGCCCCCCCCGGATCGCGCGCGGCACCCGATCCCGCTTCATTTTCTTGCGTCCCCTGCAACTCTGGGATGTAATGAACGTCATCCTCATGAAAAAGGAGCGTTCATGAACCATCTCACGCGCCTCGTCGCCCTCTGCTTCGTCGCCACGACCGTTTGCGCCGCCGACGACCTGCCCCGCTACCAGCTCCCCGTCGGCCGCGTTCTCCACTACAGCGCCCAGGGCAGCTCCAAGGAGAACAACGGCGCCCCCGGCTCGCGCTCCCGCTCCACCTGGCAACTGACCGTCGTCGACAACAATTCCGACGGCTCGGCGCGCGTGATCGCCCGCTCCGGCATGACCTACACCCCAGCCGGCGCCAACGCCGACATGCCCGAGCGCGTCTCCACCGCCGCCTTCGATCTCTATCCTGACGGCCGCTACCGCATCGATCCCCAGCAGGCCATCCGCCTCAGCCCGCAGTCGATCTTCCCCCGCCTTCCCGGCGATGCCAACCAGGCAAAAACGCAGTGGCAGGACGACGTCGATTGGACCGGCAGCCGCACCACGTACGCGCCGCAAGCCGCCGACAAGCCGACCGCGGAATTCGCTTTCACCGCCGTGCAGGACGGCCCGACCAACCGCATCTACATCACCACCCACAAGTCCACGTTCCACTTCGACCGCGCCAGGGGCGTCGTGACCAAAGTGGATGGTGAATTCTCCCAGGACTGGGGCTTCCACCAGAAGGGCACTTCGGAAATGAAGCTCGACAAGGAGGAAACGATCCCCGCCGACCAGGCCGCCGACCTCGCCCGCGACTATGCCACGTTCCGCGACGCCGCCACCCGCTACAACAAGACGATGGAAGGCCTCCACGACGAGCCGGCCAGGGGGCAGGAGATCATCGACGCCGCCAAGGCCATTCTTACCTCGGCCGCCGATAAGGTCCAGCATCAGGACGTGAAGCGGGAATTCGCCGACAAGCTCCAGCAGCACGACCAGTACGCGAAGTATTCGCTCGAGGAGGCCAAGCGCTTCGCCGACGTGCTGAACAAGCCCGCCGCCGACTGGTCCGCAAAGGACCTGGACGGCAAGCCGCTGGCCGCCAGGGATCTCCGCGGCAAGGTCGTCGTGA
>DATBFY010000528.1:0-13148 GCA_036558265.1 Tepidisphaeraceae bacterium
CGACCGCCCACGCCGAGATCCTCGCCATCCGCCAGGCCGCCCGGTCGCTGGGGGATTGGCGGCTGGAGGACACGATCCTCGCGGTCACGCTCGAGCCGTGCCCGATGTGCGCCGGGGCGATCGTCAACGCCCGCGTTCCGCACCTGGTGTATGGCTGTCCCGACCCCAAGGCCGGCGCGGTGCAGACGCTTTACCAGCTCTGCACCGATCCGCGCCTTAACCATCGTGTTCAGGTCGAGGCCGGTGTGCTTGCGGATCAGTGTGCGTCGCTGCTCACCTCATTTTTCGCCGCCAAGCGTGCCATGGGAAAGAAGTAAATTCCGGGAACGTCTATGATGTACGCCCGCGCGCGGTTTGCGCGCCAGGAACACACGCGCGCAAGCGATCGAATTCCCATGGACGACGCCCAGATCCTGCAACATTACCTCGACGGCCACGCCCCCGCCGATACGTTCGCGCAGTGGGTCGCGGGGCGCGTCCCGCTGGTCTACTCCGCCGCGTTGCGCCAACTGCGCGACCCGGTGCTGGCGGACCAGGCGACGCAGGCGGTGTTCGTCCTGCTGTTGCGCCGCACGCCGCCGCTGGGCCCGATTTCGAATCTCACGCCATGGCTGTTCGACACCACGCGCCGGGTCTGCCGCCAGCTCGGCGGTGGATCCGTGCCGGGCGCACCGACCGACGGCGTGGCGCCGCCGGCGATCTACGCCGCCCCGAGCGACTGGGCGGGCTTGTCGACCGGCATCGACGAGGCGATCGCGTTGCTGGCGGACGATCCGCGGCGTGCGTTTCTGCTGAAGTACCTGGCGAACCTCCCGGTTCGCGACGTCGCCGAAGCCCTGGGATGGTCCGACGCGGTCAACGCCGCGGGTCAGGAGATCTCCGCCGCGGTCGTGCGCCTTCGGCAGTATTTCGAGTCGCGCAACCGGTTCGTCGCGCCCGATGCGCTGATCGCGGCGATCCAGGCGCACGCGGTCCAACCCGCGCCGGCCGCGGTCGTGCAGAATGCGATTACCGCCGCGATCGCTGGCGCGCCCGCGCCCGTTGCGGCGCTGGCGGACCGGGTTGCCGCCGCCGTCCGCCGCGGTCGCATCGCGCGCGCCGCCGCGGTCGTGGGCGTGTTGTTCCTGATCGGCGTCACCGGCGTCATGCTCTACGGCGCGATGAAGAACGCGCGCCTGGCCGCGACGCGGCCGTCCGCCGACAGTGCTGCCGACGCCGCGACGGGAAACTCGGCATCCAATTCGGCTTCCAGCAACGTTCCCGCCGCGCCGCCAGGCAACCCTCCGGCATTGCCGCAGCAGCCGATGCCACCGCCGGCGCCCGTCAAGCCCCTGCCGCTCACCAAGCCGGAGAAGCCGATCGATTCGCAGCAGGCCGCCCGCTTCCTCGCGGCGATCCGCCACGGCGACGCCGACACCGTCCGCGGGATGGTCGATCAGGAGGAGGCGATCGTGAACGTGAAGGATCCGCAGACCGGGCGATCGGCCGTCGAGGTCGCGGCCGAGGCGGTGCAGTGGCGGCGGCAGGACGCGACACGGATCGCGCATCTTCTGATCGACAACGGGGCGGCGACGAGCATCTTCACCGCCGCCCGGGCAGGTCATCGCGATTATGTGGCGGCGATGCTCAACGAGCAGCCGCAGCTCCTGTTCGCCAAGGACCAGGAGGGTCTGACCGCGCTCCAGCGCGCCGCCCTGGTGCCCGGGCCCAGTCCCGAGTGCGAGGAAGTGGTGGACCTGCTCATCCAGTGCGGCGCCAAGGTGGACATCTGGACCGCCTGCACCTTTGCCCGATTCGAGGATGTGAAGCAGGCTCTTGCCGATGATCCTAAGTTGATCAACCAGCGATGTTTAGGTGGGACGCCGCTGAGCTGGGCCGTGCGACCCCGAAGGTACCCCGATGACCCCCTGGCGATCCCCCGGCTCCTCCTGGAGCAGGGGGCCGACCCCCGCAGCGTGGATACCGCCAGCGAGGGGCGGATGACGCCGCTGCACCACGCCGCGGCGTGGGGCGGGCAGGCGGCGGTGGCGCAACTTCTGCTGGATCATGGGGTTGAGGTCAACATTTCCGATGATTTCGGGTGGACGCCGCTGGATTATGCGATCGCACGGGGGCGCAAGGAGATGGTCGAGTTCCTGCAATCCAAGGGTGGACGCCGCACGACGGTCGATCAACCGGATCAGCCGAGCAAGACGGCGCGGTTCTTCGCGGCGGTGCAGGATGGGGACGTGGACCTGGTGCACCGCCTGCTGGACGACACGCCGGAACTCGCGAAGACCCGCGGTGCGACGGGGGAGACCCCGCTTCACTGGGCGGCGGCCGGGGGTTCGGATGCGATCATCGACCTGTTGCTGGCGGACCGGGCGGACGTCAATGCGCAGGAGAGCAACAAGTTTGGGGGCACGCCGCTGCACTGGGCGGTGCGGCACGACCGTTTGGGGACGGTCAAACACCTGTTGGAGCGGGGCGGAGACGCCAGGGCGCTCAACCAGCGCAACGGCCAGACGCTTGTGCACACGGCGGCGCAGCATACCGACGACGCGGCGCTGGTCGAGCTGTTGCTGTCCAAGGGGATCGATCCGGGGGTGAAGGACCGGTTCGGGAAGACGGCGGCCGAGTACGCGCGGGAGGCGGGGCACGGGGCGGTCGCGGGTCGGCTGGGGAAATAGGTCGCGTTTCGCGTGGTGTGGCGAGGTCGGGGCGATCCGATAACATGGGAAGGCTGAACTGAAACAGGAGATGATTATGCGTCGAGCCATGATCGGACTTGTCGTGTCCCTGTGCCTGGCCGGCACTGGCTATGCGCAACAGACCAAGCCGGCCACGAGCCAGCCGACGACGCGGCCGAGCAGTGGGGTGCAGGCCGTGCCGCCGAGCCAGTTGCTGGACAGCCTGCTCAAGCCGCCGTCGGCGGCAGGTCAGCCGCTGCAGCCGATCCAGGAAGGCCCGGTGCTGGACGCGACGACCGGCAACAACGCGGTCGCGCCGGGGGCGCCCCAGCTCAACCTGATGCGTGAGGGGAGCTACGTGGTCGATCGCACGGGGCGGCTGACCAAAAGCGCCGACGGGCAGAATTCCGAGTTGACGTTCGACTCGGACGGCAAGGCGATGAAGGATCCGCCGATGATCATCCTGCCGAACCTGAAGCTGATGCAGATGGAGAACGCGGTGACGGGCGGTGCGAAGGACCTGCGGTTCAAGGTCACGGGGATGGTGACCGAGTACAAGGGTCGGAATTACATCCTGCTGGAGAAGGTGGTGGTCGTGCCGGACATCGTCCAACAATTCTGAAGGATGAAGGCAGATGGGATTCCTGTCGGAGCGTCGGCGGCGGGCGGAATGGATGGACGCGCCGGACGTCGATCCGGAATTGCTTGGTCGGAGCCTGGGCTTCATTCGACGGATCAATTCCCTTTTGGGGTATACGCGGGCGACGTTGCGTCATCTGGAGGGGTTCAGCCGCGGATGGCGCGCGGGGGAGCGGATCCGGATCATCGACCTGGCGACGGGCTCGGCGGACATCCCGCGCGCCATCTTGCGCTGGGCGGATTGGAAGGGGTTTGACGTGCGGATCGTCGGGGTGGATCGGCACGCGGTGACCGCCGCTGCGGCGGGCAGCAATTGCGATCCGCGGTTGCGGATCGTGCGGGCGGACGTGTTCGAGCTCCCGTTTGCGCCGGGCAGTTTCGACTACGCGCTGACGGCGATGTTCCTGCACCACCTGGATGACGACCAGGTCGTCACGGTGCTTCGGACGATGGGGGCGCTTGCCCGTCGCGGGGTGATCGTGGCGGACCTGCTGCGGCGGTACCGATCGTACGCGTGGATCAGCCTGCTGAGTGCGCTGGCGAACCCGGTCGTGCGGCATGACGCGCGGGTCAGCGTGGCGCAGGCGTTCCGCAAGGAGGAAGTGCTGGGCTTGCGCGATCAGGCCGGTTTAGATTTCGTACGGTATCATGAGCACTTCGGGCACCGGTTTGTGCTCGCGGGGGAGCGGGTTGACCGATAAGGGTGGGGCCGGTGAAATGCCGACGGTGAAGCGCACGAGAGAGCGCGCGCGGAGGCAAAGCTGCGATGGCCGTGTACGTGATGATGAACGCATTGACCCGGGCGGTTTGCTGGACCGCGGGGGTGGTCGAGGGCTTGGTCGCCGGGCTTCTCGGGCGCGATGGCGCCAGCGGTTTTGAGTCGATGCCGGTGATCGCGCTCGACGAGCCGTTCGGAGAGTTGCGTGCGGCGTTGTTGGGGCGGCATCGCAATCAGATCGCGCGGGTTCTCGGGGAGCCGCCGACGGCGTCGGTCGGATTCGGACAGAGCGTGGCCGGGGCGGCGGCGCCGGCGACCTTCTGGCAGGCGTCGACCTGGTATTACCCGTTCGATCACGTCAGGCAGCAGGCGATCGCGATCCGGTTCGTGGGGGACCGGGCGCGGGAGGTGGATTTCATCGGGGCGATGGGGAAACGGGAAACGTGAAGACGGCGATTCTTACACGACGACTTCGTACCACCTGTTCACGTACCACTCGCGAAACGCCCCGTTCCGGGCGCTGATGTCGTTGTAGCGGTTGTCGATCTGCTGCCCCTTTTGCCCCCTGATGCTCAGCCCCTTGGCCTCCGTAAGTAGCTCCAGGGCCGACTTGAGCTCGTTTCGTTTTTCGAGCCGGTCGACTTCCTGAAGGATCACCAGGCCCATCAACTCTTCGTTGGGGCCCGGGTCGAGCTGGATCCGCTGTTTCGCAAAGACTGCGGCTTCCTTGTATTGCTTGGAGCGCAGGTAGGCGTCCATCAGATTGGTCTGAAGGTTTACGGTGCGTACGCCCTTGCCCTGCTTGCCCTTGCCCTTAGCGTCCCAGAATTCGAGTGCCGCGCGGAGGTAGGGGATCGCAGACTCTGGCTTGTCGATCTTCGGGTCCAGATAAAGGGTACCCAGGTCCTCGCGCGTCTTTGCCAAACTCGTGTCGTCGCCGGCTTTGACGTATTTGTCATAGAGCGCGAGGTAGGCGGTCAGGAGGCGGTCCGGCATGCCGTTGAGACGGTTTCCAGCCCAGTTTTCGAGCGTGAGGGCGTCGAACTCGGGCTGCTGGAAAAGGCTGCTGACCGATTTCCACGCCTCGTCGCGGACTTTTTCGTCCGGCTCGCGGCTGGGGAGGGTCGCGCTGTAGAGTGCCTCGGCCTGGGCGGGCCCGCCGACGATTCCCAGCGCCGCGGCGGCTTCGAGTCGCACGCCCGGCTCGGCGTCATGGAGCGGTCCGCTCGCCAATTGAATCGCGATGTCCGACTTGCGCTGGGTGTTATTCAGCGCGCTCAGGGCCTTGATGGCGGATCGGCGGAGGCTGGGACTGTTCCCCTCTTCTTCCTTCAGTAGAGCGAACAGGGTCGTCACCAGGTCCGGGTCTTTGAGCGGGATCATCGCCGCGACCACCTGCTCGCGCAACCGGATTGCGCCACGAAGCCGCTCGGTGCGGCCGATCGTCTGCACCAGCGCGTTCGACACGTCGCGCGTCATCTTCGGGTCCTTGGCGATTTCCGGCCCCAGTTCGGCCAGCGCCCGCCCGGCGGCCTCGGAGACCTGGAAGGACGCGTCATCGAGCAGGTGAAGCAGATCGGGAACTGCGCCGACGTCCCGGGTGGGCGCCAGGGCGTCGATCAGAGCGGCCTTGACGGCGGGGAACGGCTCACGCTTGAGCTGCGCCAGCAGCGGCTTGGCAGCCTTCGAGTCGTTGATCGCCCGGATGGCGCCGGCGACCTTCTGCCGCACATCCGGCGAGCTGTCGCCAATCAGCTCGCGCAACTGCGTTTTCACCGTCTCCGCCACCGTGATGCCTTCGGCGCGCTCCTGCTGGACCATCTTCGCCCCCGCGGCGCGAACCGTCGCGTTGTTGTCTTTGAGCCAGCGCAGCACCGCGGCCTCGCGCTCGGCCTCGTCGTGGATCGCGCGGTGCTGGTCGTCCACCAGGCGCTCGATTACCGCGATGGCCTGTTTGAGCTGGTCGTTGGCCTGCCGGAATCGCGACTCGCGTTCGGCACGGCGTTCCTCAATGAACTCGCGCGGGTTCTTGTCCTGCTGCTTGCGCCACCAGTCTTCCCACTGTCCGACGTCCCGGCCGTACTCGGTCCTGCCGGTCATCTCCGCCAGGGCATCGGCGGCGGCGTCGCTCAGGCGGATGGTGTCGCCGCGGAGCAGCAGCTCGATGAGGAACTGAGCGGTCTCCTTGTCATTCCAGGTTCCCAGCGAACGGACGGCGGCGAGGCGCGCGCCCTCGGCGACGTCGGCGCGCCGGATGAACTCGCGCAGGCGGTTGCGGGCGTTGGGGTTGTCGCGGTAACCGGCCAGCGCGAGCGAGACGGCCTCGGCCAGGTCGGGCGTGATCGTCGGCTGCAGGGTGCGCATCAGCTCGTTGAGGAAGTCGGGCGGCGGGTTTTCGACGTCGGCCAGGGCGCGGGCGACGGGGACCTCCAGGTCGCTGCGATTGGATTGCAGCGCCTCCATCAGGATGTCGTTCGCCCCGCGCTGAAGGAGCCGCTTGGCGGCCTCATCGCGCTCGCGTGGAGGCTTGTTCGTATTGAAAAGCGTCGCTTTGAGCTGATCCAGCTCATCGGCGGGATTTGCCTGGGAGAGGGGTTGCTGGGCAAAGGTCCGCAGGGAGGGCATCGCGGCGGTGACCGCCGAAGACAAGAGTATCGCTCCCAGCCAGCGCTTTGCTCTCACGTGCCTCTGCCCAACAGGGGTGAACGTTAACGGATGAATCGCAGGTTGAGCGCGCGACGCGACGAGCACAACCTGCGCAGGCGCGGCCTGATCGACTTATCGGCCCGATTGCCCGATCGCTTTGCGACCAAGGTCTCTGCGGAGAGTCGGGCACGACGACGTCCTGCCGCGCGGGCACGGGCGGCGTGACCCCGCGCGCGCCCGCCACCGCCATCCTCCATCACCAGGCCACAAAGTTAACGGATTTCGCAATCGGGCGAAAGCCGCCGGCGGTCGTCGCGGGCACATTCCCCGGCGAGAATCCGCACATCGGACCGGATTCTACGCCCCCGATCCCCTTGCCGGAAAGCCGAAGTCGATATTAAATTAAGCGTGGTCGCGCGCCCCCAGCGCGCGACCTCCGCGCGGCGCGCCGCGGGCGTGTGTCTTGCGGCAAAACGGACCACCGCCATGAACGACTGGTACGACGCCGAGCAACAGGTCGAAAAGGCCCAGGAGCTCTTCGAGCAGCAGAAGTGGCCCGAGGCGTTGGAGTTGCTGCGCGCCGCCGTCGCCATTAACCCTTATAACCCTGCCTGGCAGTTCAATATCGGGCTTACGCTCGACGAGATGGAACGCTTCGGCGAGGCGATCGAGGCGTACGAGCAGGCGCTGATCCTCCAGCCGGATGACCTGGAGTCGCTCAACCACCTGGGGATCGACCTGAGCCGGGTCGGGCGGTTCTCGGACGCGATCAAGACGTTCGAGAGGATCGAGCAGATCGATTCCACCTACGAGCCGTCCTACTGCAACCGGATCGGGGCGTACAGCGAGCTTGGCGAGCACGAGCGGGCCGAGGAGATGTTCTACCTCGCCCGGCTGTACAAGGAGCAGTGCCCGGATTGCTTCTACGCGATGGGGTGCAGCCTGCAGTCGCGCGGGCTTTACGACAAGGCGATCTACTGCTGGCAGAAGACGATCGATCTGGACGATCAGCACCCGGACGTCCACCTGCGGCTGGCGGAGGCGTACTGGAGCAAGGGGGAACTGGAGAAGGCCCGGCAACATTACCTGCGCGAGCTGCGGCAGAATCCGGGAGACACCGACACGCTGCTGGACCTGGGCGAACTGCTGCTGGAGATGGATCACCTGGACGAGGCGGGGGAGAAGTTCCGCCGCGCGATCGAGCTGGCGCCGGATCATCCGGCGGGGTACTTCTGCCACGGGCGGTGGCTTGAGGAGGCCGAGCGCTATCCCGAGGCCGTGGAAGCGCTGACGCGGACGCTGGCGCTGGATCCGACGTATCCCGGCGCGCACCTGTCGCTGGGACGGATCCATTTTCGGCTGGGCGAGCGTGACGAGGCGCGGCTTCACCTCCGCAAGGAACTGCTGCTGCGCCCCGAAGACCCGCGGATCCTGCTGGACCTGGCGAACCTGCTGATGGACAGCGGCGAGACGCGCGCCGCCGTCGCCTGTCTCAAGCGTATGACGCAGGTCGAGCCGGAGAACGCCGACGCCTGGCAGAACCTGGCGGTGGCGCTGTTCCTCCGCAATCGCTTCGAGGAGGGGATCGGCGCCTGCGACGAGGCGCTGCGGGTGGATCCGACTCACGTGATGGCGTTGTTCAACCTCGCGTTGGCGCTGGAACGACTCCGCAAGTACGATGAGGCGCTGGGCGCGATCCGCCGGGCGCTGGCGATCGAGCCGGGGGACGTGTCGCTCCAGAAGCTGGAATTCCGCGTGCGACTGTTGAAGCTGCGATCGCAGGCCTTGCAGGCGCTGCGATCGCTGTGGCCGTTCGGACGCGGGGGCAAGGGCGATGACCGTGGCGGCCCGGGGACGCTGCCGGGGAATCTTGCCTGATGCAAGTCTCGCGCGTGTGAGATCGCGCGGGGGCGCGGCCCGCGAGCGGGCCGGCTAGTCTAAACCTGAGTTACGGGAAGTTTCCGGCGTCTCACCCCATCTTCGTCACGATCATGGTCACGTCGTCGGTCGGCTTGGAGAGCCCGACGAAGCGGCGGAGGTCCCAGAGGATTGCCTGGGCGACGGTCTCGGCCCGGTCGGCGTTCTTGAACGCCTCGATCAACCTCTGCTTGCCGTAGCGCCTGGATTCGAAGTTGGCTGCATCGGTCAAACCGTCCGTGTAGAGGAGCAGCACATCATCCGTCTTCAGGTCGATTACCGACTGCTTGTACGCCTCGTCGGGGTTGACGCCCAGGACCATGTTGTCGCTCGCCAGCTCGGTGATCTTGCCGTTGCGCAGCAGGAGGCCGGGCGGGTGGCCGGCGTTGCAGTAGGTTAGCCGGCGGTTGCGGGCGTCCAGCACGCCGTAGAACAGCGTGACGAATTCTTCGGGCTTGGTGTCGCGGCAGAGCATCTGGTTGACGCGGCGGATGACCTCGTAGAGGTAGTAGACGTTGTCCACGTACGCCCGCAGCGCGGCGCGCACGCTGGCCATGATCAGGCTCGCCGGGACGCCCTTGCCCGAGACGTCGGCGACGACCAGTCCCAGGTTGTCATCCGGCAGGGGGATGAAGTCGTAAAAATCGCCGCCCAGCGTGTAGCAGGGGACGTAGACCGCGGCGAACTCGGCGCCCGGCAGCGTGGTCGGTGGCGTGCGCGGAATCATTCGCTGCTGCACGTCGGCGGCGAGCTTGACCTGCTTCTCGATCTCCTCGGCTTCGAGCGTCTCGGCGAGCAGGCGGGCGTTCTCGATCGCCGCCGCGGCCTGGGCGGCGACGGCCTTGAGCAGGTCCGTCTGGAAGGGCGAGAAGTGCCGCTCTTCGCTCGTATACACGCGCAGAACACCGATGGGCTTGCCCTTGTAGCGCATCCCCGCCGACAGCATCGACACGTTCCCCTCCCGCGCCGATTCCTGTGGATACTGCACGCGCGGGTCGGTGGCCATGTTCCGCACGTACTCGTGGCCGCGCGAGGACAGCGCCACGCGGTCGATCTCCGCCGTGCTCAGGCGGATGCGGCCCTTGTTCAAATACTCGGGCGACAGGTTGTGCACCGCCGCGATCACCAGTTCGTCCTTTTCCACATCCACCAGGCGGATCGAGCTGGCCTTGCACTGCATCACGTCGCAGACGACCTCCGCCGTCTTGTTGAGCACCTTGGTCAGGTCCCGCGCCTCGGCGAGCATCGTCGTTACGTTGTAGACCGCCGTCAGCTCGTTGATGCGCTGGCGGAGCTGGAACTCCTGGAAGCAGAGGCGCGCGATCGCGTTCGCCAGGAGAAACAGGAACTGGATCGCCGCCGGACGCGACTGCTTGGCGCGCAGAAGACCCGTCGCCAGCGCGCGGAGCTGCCGCACGTCGATGCCGGCCTTGGCGGCGAGCTGATTAAGCTTGAGGTCGTCGATGCCCGCCAAGGCGCCGTTGGCGGTCATGCGGATCGTCCCCAGGCGCTGATTGTTGACGATGATCGGCGCGACATATTCGGCGCCGGCGCGCTGCGGGCCTTCGGCGGCGGCGGGCGCGGCGTCCGGGGGCTGGCTTTCCTCGTCCGCCGCCAACGCGTTCTGGCGCCGCAGGAACTCCTTGGTCGGTGTGGGCTGGGTCAGCAGGTTGCCGTCGGCGTCGGTAATGGTGGCCTTGACGTTGGCGACGGCGGCGAAGGAATCCTGGATCTCCTGCAGCGTGGGAAGATCCATGAAATCGGTGAGGCGGAGCTTGTCGGGGTCGATTGACATCATCGGCCACGGGCTGCGCGGCGTGGTCTGGGGCACGACAGGCGAAAACTGCGGGTAAGAATCCCTCCCGACACGGCGGCCCGAGACGACATTGTAGGGCACCGGCTTGGAGGGTCAAAGGACGAGGGATGAAACACAAATCTCGTAGCACGGGCGCCCCGCCCGTGTCTTCAGAATTCTCACGGACGAGGCGCCCGTGCTACGGGCAGTTCGTCATTTCGACATTGCCGTGGAAGAACGCGCGTTAAATAATGAGTCGCGGTCGTATCGGAGACCGCATCATGCCCACCGCCAACATCAACGGCGTCACGATTCACTACATCGAGAAGGGCGATCCCAACGCCCCGCCGATCGTCCTGCTCCACGGCTTCCCGTTGAGCGCCGACATGTGGGTCGCCCAGATCGAGGCCCTCTCGCCGCGCCATCGCGTGATCGCGCCCGATTTTCGCGGCTTTGGCCGCTCGGGACCGACCGGCCCCTTCTCCATCGAGCAACTGGCCGACGACGTCCACGCCTTGATCGGTCAACTCAAGCTCGGCAAGGTCATCCTCGCCGCCCTGTCCATGGGCGGTTACGTCGCGCTGGCGTACGTGAAGAAGTATCAGGGCACGCTCGCGTCCCTGATCCTGATCGACACCAAGGCCGAGGGCGACTCCGCCGACGGCCGTGCCAACCGCGACCGCCTGATCGCCACCGCGCGCGAGCATGGCGCCAAGGCGATCGGCGACGCGATGCTCCCCAAGCTGATCCCCGAGTCCGCCGCCAAGAGCCGCCCCCAACTCGTCCGCGACCTGCGCGCCATGACCGACACGACCGACCCGCAAACCCTCGCCCACGCCCTGGCCGCCATGCGCGACCGCCCCGATCAGACCGCGAGCTTGGCGAGCATCGCCGTCCCCACCCTGATCCTCGTCGGCGACCAGGACGCGATCACCCCGCCCGACGTCGCCCGCGCCATGCACGAGAAAATTCCCCGGTCGCAGCTTAAGGTCATTGCCGGCTCCGGCCACATGTCCCCGATGGAGCAACCCGCCCAGGTCAACGTCGCGATCGAGCAGTTCTTGTAGGTTCCGCTCTGCGGAACATCCTTTGCGAGGGAACATCCTTTGCGAGCGCGCGACAACTCAATGCTACTCAATGTGGCACGTACTGCGTGTACTGCTTCACGTGACTCATCATCTCGTGCACCGAGAACGCCGCCTTCACCAGGTATGCCTTGGCCCCCAGTTGCTCCGCCCGATGCACCGCGTGAGTGTCCGACACGGCCGTCAGCATGATGACCGGCGTGTCCCGCCAGCGCGGGTCGGCGTGCAGGCGCTCGAGCAAATCCAGGCCGTCGATGTCGGGCATCTTGACGTCCAGCAGGATCAGGTCCGGCGGCTGGTGGCCCGGGTCGCGGCTGTGCTCCAGGACGTCCAGCGCCTCGTGCCCGCTGCCGGCGGTCAGCGTGCGATACCCCTCGCGCCGCAGGAGGCGCGCCAGCACGTCCCGCATGACGTCCACGTCGTCTACCACCATGACCGTCGGCATTCGGCACGACTCCTTTTCCCGGGGGCTGGGAGCGGCCCATTCTGCCAAACCCCCGCGGGGGTCGGATACGGAAAAATCAGGATTTTCGCAAACCTTTTTACGCGCAAAAGATGAGCAGCAGGAACGCGCAAATCACGGCGTTGCCGCCATCCGCAATACTCGCATTCATTCAGTGGGTTGCGTGGCCGACCCCGAGATCGTGCCTTCGCTCCATCCTCCCCCCAGCGCCTTGTACAGCGCCACCAGGTCCGTCGCGATCAACCGCTCGCTCTGCACGAGCTGATCCTCCGACAGCGCCAGCGCCCGCTGCGCGTCGATCACGTTCAGGAAATCCCGCGCCCCGCCCTGGTAGAGCGTGTTCGTCAGCTCCACCGTCCGGCGGTTACGATCGATCGATTCCTGGAGCAACTGTCGCCTCGCCTGTTCCTGCGCGTACGCCGTCAGCGCGTTCTCCACATCCTCCAACGCGGTCAGGATGTCCTGCTGATACGTGTAAAGCGCCTGCTGCTGGCGCTGGTTCTGCACCTGGATGTTGTAACGGATCCGCCCCGCGTCGAAGAGGCTCCACGTCAGCCCGGGCGCGATGTTCCAGAACCGGCTCGACCAGTCCGCCAGGTGACGGAACTGCTCGCTCTGCATGCCCAGCGCCGCGGTGATCGAAAACTTCGGATAAAGGTCCGCCTCCGCCACGCCGATCCGCGCCGTCGCCGCCGCCAGCGCGCGCTCCGTGCGCCGAACGTCCGGCCGACGCCGCAGCAGCTCTGACGGCAAACCCGTCTCGATGACCGGCGGCCCCTGCGCGATCGGTTTGATGCCGGACAGCTCCGCCACCAGCGCCCGCGGCTCCTGCCCGGTCAGCACCGCCAGGCGGTGCGCCGCCTGGTCGCGCAGCGTCTGGAGCGTCGGGATCTGTGACTGCGTGCTCGCCACCTGCGCCTGCGCCCGCGCCACGTCCAGCTCGCTTCCACCGGCCAACCGCGACTTCGCCTGCGCCACCTCCACCGCGTCCTGCTGGATCCGCACGTTCCGCCTGGCGATCTCGACCTGCTGCTGGAACCCGCGCAGCTCCAGGTAATTCCGCGCCACCTCCGCCAGCAGCGAAACCAGCGTGTCGCGCTCGGCCTCGACCTGCCCAGCCACGTCCGCGTCCGCCGCCTCGACCGCCCGCCGAACCCCGCCGAAGACGTCGATCTCCCACGACGCGTCGAACCCCACCTGCCACAAGTCCGTCGTC
>DATBFY010000529.1:0-12411 GCA_036558265.1 Tepidisphaeraceae bacterium
CACGGCGTCACCATCTACAACCTCAACGACAACCCCACCCCCGCCTGCCGCAACGTCACCCTGGTCAACAACACCATCACCGGCAACGCCAAGTTCGGCGTCCAGGTCCAGGTCGGCGACGCCCAGGGCCTGACCGTGTTCAACAACATCCTGATCGACAACACTGGCGGGGCGGTCGGGGTCGGCGAGGCCCTCCCGGCCTCGGCCCAGCTCGACCACAACGTCGTCAACGTCGGCTATAGCGAGCACCTGTCGGACGGCCCCATCGTCTCGCTGGACCAATGGCAGGCCGACACCGGCCAGGACGGCCATAGCCGGACGGCAACCGCCCAACAACTGTTCATCAATGCGTCCGACCACGACTATCACCTGCAGACCGGGACCGCCCCGGCCATCGACATCGGCATCGCGGGCTTGGCCGGCGTGGATGCCCCGTACCTCGATATCGCGGGTATCACCCGCCCCCGAGGAGCCGATTGGGATGCCGGGGCATACGAGGACGCTTCCGCGCCTGACATCACTCCACCGTTCCTTCGCAATCTGGACGCCACACTGGTCCTGGGCGCCAAAGCCACGATCCAATGGTTGACGACCGAGCCGAGCGACACGCAGATCGACTACGGTTTGGACGCGGGTTACGGACTGCAGACGACCCTCGATCCGGCGCTGCTGACCACCCATAAGGTCGTCCTGAGGCACCTGAGCCCGAACACACTGTACCATTATCGCGTGTCGAGCCGGGACGAGGCCGGCAACCTTGCTCGTTCGGAGGACCGCGTCTTCACGACCGGACCGCTGGACGCCGCACCGCCCGTTCTGTCCGGAATCGGCGCGACCGATGTTTCCGTCACCAGCGCGACGATCGT
The DNA here is from genome assembly GCA_036558265.1 of Tepidisphaeraceae bacterium. Lineage (GTDB taxonomy): Bacteria > Planctomycetota > Phycisphaerae > Tepidisphaerales > Tepidisphaeraceae > RYN-433. Next base: position 867 of record DATBFY010000529.1, read on the forward strand.
CTGGACCAACGATGAGCCGGGAGATGCCCAGGTCGAATACGGCATCACGACGGCGGACTACGGGAGCGCGACGACACCGGACGATCGGCTGGACACCAAGCACGCGGTGGTGCTTGGTGACCTTGCCCCGGGCACGACGTATTACTTTCGCGTGAAGAGCACCGACGCCTCGGACAACGTTGCCGTTTCCGACGAAATGACGTTCACGACGGCGGCCCCGGGCGACGTGCCTGCCGCGGGATGTGTCGGCTTCTGGCGCTTCGATCCTTCCGATGACCAGACCGTCGCCGATGTGACCGGAAACGGCAACACCGGTTCGGTGGTCGGCGCTCCGGTATTCGCTTTGGGTCGTGACGCGGCAAGCGGAAGCGCGCTCGATTTCGACGGCGTCGATGACCATGTCCGCGTCTCACGAAACCCGTCGCTCGAATCCAGCGCGATTTCGGTGGCGGCATGGGTCAGGCTTGCCGTGGGAGCCGATCAGGCTCAATGGGCCACAATCGTCAAGAAGACGTTTGCCAACGACGTCCCGCCCATCTTTGACAGCTACAGCCTCAGCATCTCACCGCCAGGCAAGCTGAATGTCCTGAGTTTCTTCACCGGGCACGCGGGCGGCGACGACTCCCAGTTGGATTCGCCGTCGCCCCTCCCGACAGGTCAATGGGTGCACGTCGCGGGTACCTACGACCCATCCACCGGCCAGAAGAGACTCTACGTCAACGGCCAGATGGTCGCGTCAACGGTGCTTACACGTCCCATCGCATACGATCCGACACCGTCCGGTGACCTTTACTTCGCCCAGGACCCGGGTGACGGGGAGGCATTCAAAGGACTGATCGACGACGTGGGTGTCTGGAGCCGGGCACTATCACAGGCGGAAATCCAGATCCTGGCGTACGACCGGCCACCCACGGAGCCCTCGCCGGTGATGCTGACCGCCACGGTGGAATCGTTCACGCGCGTCCATCTGGACTGGGTGGATCAAGCCGCGGACCAGGTTTCCACGGTGATCCAACGCAGCAGTGACGACGGGGCAAGCTGGGTCCAGGTCGGTGACGTACCCGCCGACATCCACGGCTTTGACGACACCACAGCGCTGGGCGGCATGGTGTACCGATACCGCGTGTATGCCTGCAACGGCGTGAACTTTTCAGATGCGTCGGACCTTGCGACCGCCAGCACCCTGGCCGGCGGAACCGGGTTGCGCGGCGACTACTTCGCCAATCCGGACCTGACCGATCTGGCTGCCTCGCGAGAGGATCCGATGGTTAACTTCGATTGGCGCGCCGGCGCGCCGGTCGGCGGCGTGACGCCCGGTGCTTACTCCGTGCGCTGGACCGGACAAATCCTGCCTTACGTCTCGGGCAATTACACATTCTTCACCCGCGCGGACGATGGCATCCGCGTGTGGGTCGATGGACAATTGATCATTGACCGCTGGACCGAGGTCCCCCCGGTCGCCGGAGACGCCAACCTCGACGGGGTGGTCGATATCAACGATTTCATGGTCTTCCAAACGAATTATGGGAGCGCCGGCGGATGGGGCCAGGGTGACGTGAACGGCGACGGCGTCGTCAGTTTCGCCGATTATCAAGCGCTCGAACTCGCGTTCGGCGCGGGGGCGCCCCCGCTGGAGGACATGGCGAGCGTAACGCTCGAAGGCGGCGTCAAGCATGACCTGACGGTCGAGTATTACCAATCGGGCGGGCGGGCGTCGGTGAAGCTGGAGTGGCTCCCACCGGATCGGGGTCGGCAGGTCATTCCGCAAGACCAACTCTTCGCCGATGCGCAGCTCGGGGACGACTCGAACGTTGCCGGCGCATCATCGTCGCCATTTCTCAAGACGCGTCGGTCGGCCCCAGCTGCCGCGCCCGCCGTCAAGGCGGCGCCCCCACGGGTACGCCGCGGGACGGACCGTCTGCCCGCGCGTGCGGCCCAAGCGGCGGCCAAGGCACCGCCGCGCGGCGCCCCGGTTTCAGAATTGTTCAACGTACGACGACCTATTGACGCCAGAAAATTAGGCTGGCAATTCAGGTGAGAGGTATGAGCGCAAAACAGTCATTGCGAAATCTGAGGATTCGGACACATCGTCGGTGTAACGTGCTGCGCGGAGCCGTCGAGGCGTTGGAGGCGCGCACCCTGTTGGCCGCGGGGCCGGTTGCGGCGTATGCGTTCAACGAGGGCGCCGGGACGACCGTGGCCGACGCCTCCAACACCGGCAACACCGGGACCATCACCGGCGGCACCTGGACCACCACCGGCAAGTTCGGCAACGCCCTCTCCTTCAACGGCACCAACAGTTGGGTGACCGTCGCCGACAGCGCTTCCCTGCACCTGACCAACGGCATGACCCTCGAGGCCTGGGTCAATCCCACCTCGCTGACCGGCTGGGAGACCGCCATTATGAAGGAGCGCCCGGCGGGGCTCGCCTACGCCCTCTACACGTCCGACAACACATCCAAGCCGCCGGCTGGGTATCTCAATAAGGGTGGCGCGGATGTGAGCGCCGTCGGCACGACCAACCTCTCCCTCAACACCTGGACGCATCTCGCCCTGACCTACAACGGTTCGACGCTGCGCCTCTACGTCAACGGCACGCAGGTGCGGTCCAAGAACGTCTCGGGCAACATCGTCTCGTCGACCGGCGCCCTCCGCATCGGCGGCAACTCCTCCTGGGGCGAATACTTCGCCGGCCAGCTCGACGAGATCCGCATCTACAACCGCGCGCTCAGCCAGGCGGAAGTCCAGACCGACATGAACACGCCCGTCGGCCCCGCGGCGCCCGATACGACGTTCCCCACGGTCGCCATGACCGCCCCGGCCGACGGCGCGACCGTCTCGGGTACCTCCACGACGGTCTCCGCCAATGCGTCCGACAACGTGGGCGTCGTCGGCGTCCAGTTCCTCCTCAACGGAAGTGCGCTGGGGAGCGAGGACACGACCGCACCCTATTCGATCTCCTGGGATACCACCGGCGTCGCGAATAACACCTACACCCTGACCGCCCAGGCGCGCGACGCGGCAGGCAACGTGGCGACCTCGGCCCCCGTCAACGTCACCGTGAACAACGTGATCGACACCGGCGCACCGACGGTCGCCGTCACGAGCCCGACCGATGGTTCGACCGTCAACGGCACGATCCCCGTCAACGCCAACGCCAGCGACGACGTCGGCGTGGTCGGCGTGCAATTCAAACTGGACGGCAACAACCTCGGCGCCGAGGACACCACCGCGCCCTATTCGGTCAACTGGGCCACGACCGGCGCCAGCAACGCCAATCACACCCTGACCGCCGTCGCCCGCGACGCCGCCGGGCACTCGACCCTCTCCGTCGTCGTCAACGTCACCGTCAACAACCCCGACACGACCTTCCCCACCGTCTCGCTCACCGCCCCCGCCAACGGTGCCACCGTCTCGAACTCCCTCACCCTGTCCGCCAACGCCTCGGACAACGTCGGCGTCGTCGGCGTGCAATTCCTGCTCGACGGCAACGCGATCGGCAACGAGGACACCACCTCCCCGTATTCGATCACCTGGGACTCCACCAGCGCCTCGAATGGAATCCACACGCTCTCCGCCCGCGCCCGCGACGCCGCCGGCAACATCACCACCTCCGCCACCCGATCCGTCACCGTCGCCAACGTCGTCACCGACCCCGCGATCGTCGGCCAGTGGTCGCCCGTGCTCGACAACTGGCCCCTCGTGGACATGCACATGGCACTCCTCGACACCGGCAAGGTGCTCATGTGGGACGGCGGCCCAGACTGCCTGGGCGCGATCTCCGCCACCGTCTGGGACCCCGCCACCAACGCCTTCACGCCCGTGCCCAGCGAGACCCAGCCCGAGGTCCGCGACATCTTCTGTTCGGCCCTGACGGTCCTCGCCGACGGAAAGGTCCTCGTCGCCGGCGGGCACGAGTGCGTCAATTCAAACTTCGTCGGCACCGCGATCGGCAACCTCTTCGACCCCGCCACCCAGACCTGGACCAAGCTCCCCGACATGAACTACCGCCGCTGGTATCCGACCGCCATCACCCTGCCCGACGGTCGGGCCCTCGTGACCGCCGGCGCCGACAGGACCGTCACCTCGTACATCCCGATCCCCGAGATCTACGATGAGAAGACCAACACCTGGACCAAGCTCACCAACGCCAACCGCACCATCCCCGATTACCCCTTCATGTTCGTCCTCCCCGACGGCCGCGTCATCGCCGCTGGCTCCGACGAGGCCAAGATGGCGACCAGCGTGCTGGACCTGACCACGCAAACCTGGACCACCCTCGATCCCACCGTCCTCGACGCCGGCAGCGCGGTCATGTACCTGCCCGGCAAGATCATGAAGGCCGGCAGCTCCTACCTCTCGCCGCCCGCCGACAACGGCGGCAATATCCCCTCCGCCGCCACCACCTACGTCCTCGACATGACCCAGGGCACGCCCGCCTGGCAGCAGACCGCCTCCATGGCCTATCCGCGCACCCACCTCAACCTCACGGTCCTGCCCGACGGCAACGTCATCGCGACCGGTGGCTCGACCGTCATCGGCGGGATCGATCCCGACACCGCCGTCTACGCCGCCGAGATGTGGTCGCCGACCACTCAGACCTGGACCACCATGGCCAGCGAGCAGATCTCGCGCATGTACCACTCCACCGCGCTGCTCCTGCCCGACGGTCGCGTCCTGGTCGGCGGCAGTGGCCACAACTATGCCAACAACTACGCCGAATATAACGGCGAAATCTACTCCCCACCCTACCTCTTCAAGGGCCCCAGGCCCACGATCTCCTCCAGCCCGTCCGGCAACATCGCCTACAACTCCAGCTTCTTCGTCGGCACCCCCGACGCCTCCGACATCGCATCCGTCTCCCTGATCCGCAGCGGCGCCGTCACCCACTCGTTCAACATGGACCAACGGTACGTGCCGCTCTCCTTCCAGCAGACCGCCGGCGGGCTGACCGTCCAGGCGCCCGTCGATGCCAACACCGCCCCGCCCGGCTACTACATGCTCTGGATCGTCAACTCCAAGGGCGTGCCCTCCATCGCCCCCTTCGTACACTTCGATGTCCCCGGCGCCGACACCCAGGCCCCGACTGCACCCGCCGGTGTCACCGCCAACCCGTCCGTCTCGTCCGTCTCCCTGAGTTGGCTCGCCTCCTCCGACAACGTCGCCGTCACCCAATACAACGTTTACCGCTCCACCGTCCCCGGCTTCACGCCCTCCGCCGCAAACCGCATCGCACAGCTCACCGCCACCAGTTACACGGACACCGGCCTGCCTGCCGGCGCCTATTACTACCTCGTCACCGCACAGGACGCCGCCGGCAACGTCAGCCCGCCCTCCGATCAGGTGAGCGCCGGCGTCACCGGTGACGTCACCGCGCCTGCCGTTTCCCTCACCAATCCCACCGACGGCGCCAACGTCACCGGCTCGATCAACCTGACCGCCACCGCGTCGGACGACGTCGCCGTCGCCAGCGTCCAGTTCTTCGTCGATGGCGTCGCCTTCGGCGCACCGGATACCGCCGCCCCGTATTCGATCGCCTGGAACTCCGCCGCTGTCTCGAACGGAAATCACACCATCACCGCCCGCGCACTCGACGCGTCCGGGAACGCCACCACCTCCCTCGCCGCGACCATCAACGTCGCCAACACCGTCGCCCCCGTCGGACTCCTGGGCGCCTGGGGCTTCGACGACGCCGCCGGCACCACCGCCACCGACTCCTCCGGTCACTCCTTCAACGGCACACTCGCCAACGCGACCTGGACCGCCTCCGGCAAGTTCGGCGGCGCCCTCTCCTTCAACGGCGCCAACAGTTGGGTCACCGTCGCCGATAACGCCCTCTTCCACCTGACCACCGGCATGACCCTCGAGGCCTGGGTCAAACCCAGCTCGCTCAGCGGTTGGACCAACGTCGTCATGAAAGAACGCGCCGGCGGACTGGCCTACGCGCTCTACGCTTCCGACGACTCCAACCACCCGCCCGCAGGCTACATCAACCGCGGCGGCAGCGACATCAGCTCCGTCGGCGCGTCCGTCCTGGCGCTGGGCGCCTGGACCCACCTGGCGACCACCTACGACGGCGCCAACCTCCGCCTCTACGTCAACGGTACCCTCGTGCGCACCAAGGCCATCACCGGAAACGTCACCAGCTCGACCAGCCCGATCCGTATCGGCGGGGACTCCGTCTGGGGCGAGTACTTTAACGGCCTCATCGACGAGGTCCGCGTCTACAGCCGGGCGTTGAGCCTGACTGAGATCCAGACTGACATGAATGCCGCCGTCAACCCGCTCCCCGCCGGCGCCGAGGTGGCGGGCGCCTCGGTATTCGCCAGTCCATTGCTGAGCAGCACGGTTTCGACTACCTCCGCGAAGGCCACGTCCACGCCGCGCTTGCACGCGGTCCTCCCGCCCCGACCGCCCGCCCTCCGCTCCCGCGCAGGAAACGGACGAGCCCCGCTCTTCAACGCGACCTCCACGATCCAGGCCTCGGCGGCAATTTCCGATGGCGTGCTGGGCCTCGACAAGCGATCACTCCGCGAGTTTCTGCTCGGCTGATCGAGCGGAAATGCGCCACCAGGACTCGGACGGCGCGAAACCTATCCCTGCGCCAGATCTCCGGCAAAAGTACGCGCGCCGACGTCTTGGATCGCTTGGGTGGCATGGGCTAACTTGTTAGCCCGTGGTTTTCCGGCGACGCGCGCGTCAGAGCCACTGCCACTGCCGCCGCCGCCGCCGCGCCGCCGGCCCAATTCACTACCGATGCTTGATCGGAATCCCGAACTTGTAGATCCAGACTCCCGCCGCCGCCGCCGCCGCGCACGCGACGCCGACCGCGACCCATAAGACCCTCATCCACAACCGGCGCTTCCGGCGCGACACCCGCGTGGATGTGATGCGCGAATCGCCAGAAGCCGGCTGTCCCCGCGCGCGACGCGCGAGTTCCCCGAAGTCGTAGACCGATGCCATGCCGCTGTCGTCTCCCCGGTCCGCATCCGCGGACCCGGCCGCCCCCGCCGCCGCCGGTGACTCCTCCGCCGCATGAGTCGGGGGAGGCGCGAAGCTCGCCGTCTCCGTGCCGGGCGGCTCTTCTGCCCTAATCGACGGGGGGGGCGCCTGCCGCGCTGCCCCCATACCCGCGCCGGCTTCACCCACCCCGCCCGCCACGTCATCAGCCGGCTCGTCCGGCGCCGACGCGTCCATCGATTCCGCCGGCGTCGGTCGGGCCAGGAAGACGCCTTTCGTCGCCGCGCGCGAGCTTGCTGGCGGCGGTCGCAAGGGTGGCTCGGGTGATGTTTGTGGCGGCGATTCCAGCTCAGCCGGCGGTGCGGGAATCTGCCGTCCGACTTGAGGTGGCGCTACAGCGGGCGGCACCGCGACCCCCATCTCGACTTCTTTGGCCGCTTCTGGTTCGGCCTGCACTTCCACGTTCCGTTCTGCGATCACCGTCGCCTCGACCTGTACGTCCGCCTGTAAACCCGCGGGCGGTGCGTCGGTCATTGGCAACGGCGATTCTTCCGCCTGGCCCGCCGTCCGTTCAACCGTCTCCGTCAACCCCGATCCCGCCCTCGGCTCAACGGCGTCCGTCGCAGTCTGCCGGAGCCCCACCTCCGTCAGTTCCTGCTCTTCCTCCACCGGGGCCGACGCCGCCTCCGGCGACGATGCCGCATTTCCTTCCGACTCGCTTTGCCCGATCGTCGGAGAATCGCCCAGGTCATCCCCGCCATCGGCCGCCACGTCCCCATGCCATTGTCCCGCGAACAGGTCCGTCACCAGCGGTGTGTCGGTGGTGATGTCCGATCCGTTCGCGCCCGCGGGATCACCTACCTGCGGCGGCGTCATGCGCATTGCCGCGTCCAGCCCCGATCCGCTCGCGGCTTCCTCGTGGTGAACGCGCGGTTCTCCCGCCGCCCGCTCCGGTTGCCAGGCGCCGCTGCCGGCCGCCCCCTCCTCCGCCGCTGCGGCTGCCGCTGCGGCTGCCGCTGCTGCCGCCGCCGCCATGCCCGACCCGCTCACGCCTTGGGTCGGTGCGGCAGTTGTCGTCGCCGCCCCAACCGCGGTCGCCGGCGCGCCCCCCACGAAATGCACGTCCACCTCCCCCACCCGGATGACGCTCCCGGTGTTCAGCGCCAACGGGTGCCGTACCGGCTCGCCGTTCAGCAGCGTCCCCGTACGCGAACCCAGGTCGCGCAACTGGAAACGACCGGCAAGCCAGTACAACATCGCATGCGCGCCCGATACCGATTCCCCCTCCACGATCAGGTCGCATCCCTCGCGCCGCCCGATCAATACGACCCGACTCGAAATCTGCCGGAGTTCCTCGTCGCCATTGACCCGCAGGCTGATCGTCGGCGGATCGACGATCGGGCTCGGTCGCGCGCGCACCCCCGCGTGCTCCATGTACAGGAATCGGAACGGACCCACCCGCATCACGTCCCCGTGCCGCAGCCACCCTTCGCGCGTCGGCGCGTCGTTCACGTACAGTCCCGTGCGGCTCCCCAGGTCCCGCACGAACGCCTTCCCCCCCGACACCAGCATCACCGCGTGCGCCTTGCTCACCTCACGCGACTTCAACCGGATCTGTGCCGACTCCCCCGATCCGATCAGGACCGACGGATCCGCCAGAAAAATGGCCGGTCGCTCACCCTTGGACCTTAACGGCACCAGGGACGGCCAGACCCGCTCTTCGCTCGGCTTGTTTCGTAGCGGCATGAGTTCAGCATCACCCCCTCCGATTTTTCAGAGGTCAACCTGAGCTCGCTCGCGCGCAACAACGATGAGGAGTGCCATTCTCCGCAACGAGAGCGCGAATTCTAACGCCCGACATTTCGGAACAGAAGTATCTCCGTCCCAAATAGCATGATTCCGTGATCCGGAGCACCGGCAAAAATGCCGTCTCGTTCCGCGCAAGTCGAGGTATGGACGAAGATGGCGCGCGCAACCGCTTCATCCAGGATTGCATGCCTCTCGGGTTATCGGACGAGTTGCTACCGCCCCGCCATTACCGACCGGTACCAGGCCAGCGTCTGGCCCAACCCCTCTTCAAAGCCCACCACCGGCTCGTAGTTGAGAATCGCCCGCGCCCGCGTCAGGTCCGCGTATGAATGCTGGATGTCCCCCGCGCGCTCGGGTTGGTACACCGGCGGCGCAAGATCCGGCCGCCCGAGTTGAGTCGCCATCACCTTCGCCAGCGTGTTCACCGAGACGCGTCCGCCACACCCAACGTTGATCACCTCGCCCCCGATCGCCTCGCTTCGCCGCGCCGCCAGCAGGTTCGCCTGCACCGCGTTGTACACGAACGTGAAGTCGCGCGACTGCTCCCCGTCGCCGTAGATCGTCGGCCGCTCACCGCCCAGGTACGCCTTGGCGAACGCCGCGATCACCGCCGCGTACGCGCTGTTCGCGTTCTGCCGCGGGCCGAAGATGTTGAAGTACCGCAGCGCCGCCGTGTCCAGCCCGTAACTCGCGCTGTACGCCCGCAGCAGCGCCTCGTCCGCAACCTTCGTCGCCGCGTACGGGCTGCGCGGCAGCACCGGCATCGTCTCCACCCACGGCACCGGGTTCAAACCGTACGCGCTCGAGCTCGCCGCGAACATCACGCGCACCACCCCCGCCGCACGCGCCGCTTCCAGCACGTTCAGCGTCCCGGTCGTGTTCACGTCGTTGTAGAGGCGCGGTTGCTCCACGCTCCGCGGCACCGACCCCAGCGCCGCCTGGTGGAACACGTACGCGCAACCCGCCGTCAACCGCCCCACCAGGGCGGCGTCGAGGATCGACCCTTCGACCATCGTCACCGGCGGCGAAAAACCCGCCAGGTTCTCCCGGCTCCCGCCGCTCAGGTCGTCCAGCACGCTCACGCCCGCCCCCAGCGCGGCAAGCGCCTCCGCCAGGTGCGAGCCGATGAACCCCGCCCCGCCGGTGATCAGCACCCGTTGTCCGGCAAAGAAGTCCCCGTGCAGTTCCCGCCACGCGCTCGCGTCGCCGATTCTCATGCGTTCTCCCGATGCAATGATCTTTCACTTCGCGGATGCGTCCGAACGTCCCTGCCCTTTCGCACGTCAACCATGCACCACCTCGCGCGCACTGCCGACCAACCACCGCGCGCGGCGGCGGCGTTATAGCCCAACCCATACGAGCAACGCAAAGCAAAATGCAATGTTGCTTCGCCTTGCCCCCAACACGCACCCGACGCCCGTCCGGCGCACAACGCGGGTGCCCCATTTTCGGATGGCACGATAAACTCCATCCGACCCCGGCGGTTTTGCCTCGCGGCAAACGACGCCGCGCCGACCGTCGTACTAGAACCATGACCCTCCCGCCCGAGCCGGAACCGCAGGCCCAACCACCCCCCGCCCCTCCGCCGGAATCGCGCCCGGCAGCGGCAGCGGCAGCGGCAGCGGCGGACACGACGCCAGCCCACGCGCAGCCCGCATCCGAGCCCGAACGTCTCACCTTCTCCGAGTCTCAGTTGGATTGGTTCGAGAATCAGCGCCGGGGATGGCTTCGACGCACGTCGCTTGACCTGACCCTCATCGGATTGTGCGTGCTTGCCACGGTGATCCTGGTCGCAGGGCTCGGGTGGATCTTCGGATGGTGGCGACGCTGAGCGCGCCGCGCGCGCGGTCCGCCACACGCGCTCACTCCACCGGATCCAGCAGCGAACCGTCGATCTCCAGGCTCACCGCCTGCCCCAGCATGTCCACCGTCAGGATCAGCCGATCCCACGTCATCCGCTCCTCGACCAGGCCTTGCAGCCCTTGGAACGGGCCCGAGCGAACAATGACTTTCCGCCCCAGCTTCAGGAATGGATACGGATCGAGCGTGGCGCCACGGCCCAGTGCGATCCACAGGTTCCGCAGTTCCCAGTCGATCCTGGGCTGGTCGCTCACCGCGATGATGTTCGCCACCCGCTTGGTGCGATCGGCATCGTACGCCTGATCCAGCGTCCCGCGCAGGAACAGGTATCCCGGGAACAGCGCCTCCTCCACCACCGCCTTGCGCTTCCCGTGATATCGGACCTGGCTGACCAGTGGCAGGTAATGTGCGACCCCCAGACGATCCAGGTCGACCGCAAGCGCCTTTTCCTGGCGACTCTTGGTGTGCAGCACGAACCAGTTGCCCGTCGCCGAGGGTACGAACGCCCGGCCCGGGATCTCCCGGAGCTGCGCCGGTCCCGCCACGGCGGGACTGGCCTGCGGACGTTTACCCTTCGGGTCCAGGATCATATGCGGCTTCCTGAATCAGATCGCGGTGGCGCACCCACGGACCAGGACCGGCGAGGAATCGAAGTATACCCACCGGCCACGCGGGTTGACAAACAGACTTATCGAACGTCGTTCAGCCATCCTGTTCACATCGGACGAGCAAACGCCAGTCCTTATCAGTTCGGTAACGGCCGGTTCACGCTCGTCGCAAGAGCGGACGAATCCAGCATAGGTTCGTTACAGCAACAACGCATAATGTACGATTATGCCGCATATTCGATTGCAAGATAGTTTACGGCCTCACCAAAGCTTCGATCAAGCGCCGGATTTGACAGAAAACCCTAATA
>DATBFY010000530.1:0-6171 GCA_036558265.1 Tepidisphaeraceae bacterium
AAGTACCCCCACAAAGATCGCCACGCCTCCTCCGAGCGGCTTGGGATTATGGTGAATCTTGCGATGTCCCGGCTTGTCCACGAATCCGATCCGCGGCGCGATCCGGATCATCGCGAACGTGACGACCCATGAGATGACAAGACTGATGGCGCCCAGGCCCAGGATCGCGGCAATCATGAAGTGCGGGGCAAGATACTCGCAACGCCACCCAAAACAAAACGCCCGGAATTCGATTTCCGGGCGTCAAGCCGAACTACGCGGCAACTCCGTCACGGTCTGATGTCTCAATCCTCCCTCAAGGCAGTTTCGCCTGGAGGAGCGTGATCTCCTCCGCCAGCTCTTTCAACTGCCGGTTGAGCACGCGCTTGTCGTTCTCGTTGTGCACGTACTCGATCTTCCGCCGGATGTCCTTGGCCTCCAGTTCAAGCCGTTCGATCTGCGCCATGATCTCGGACTCGGGATTGTAGACGGTACTCATAAAGACCTCCGCTATCGATATTTTACCCACCCCCCTTTAAAAGTCTCAACCGGGAAATGGCAATCCTGCGCCAACGTTCGTCTCGCATATGGCGGGGGTTAGAATCGTCGTTGGGCTTGCCGTACCGAGCGCTAGATCGCCATCGCGGTCGACCCCGGCGCCCTCTTGAGCACCCGCGCCGGCACGCCCACCACTGTCGCGCCACCGGGCACGTCCTCCCGCACCAGGGCGCCCGCCCCGACCACCGCGTGCGCCCCGATCGCCAGGCACGGCAGCACGTTCGCCCCGAGGCCGACGAATGCTCCTTCGCCCACCGTGACCCGCCCCGCGAGCCTCACGCCCGGCGCGATGTGAACCGCCTGGCCGATCTCGCAATCGTGATCCACCGCCGCCGCCGTGTTCAGGATCGCGCTGTCACCGATCCGCGCGCCCGTGCAGACGATCGCGCCCGGCGCGATCAGCACGTTGCGACCGATTACCGCCGTCGATGACACGATCGCGGAGGGGTGGATCGCGTTGACCAGTTCCAGCCCCGCCGCCGCGAGCTTCTGCGCGTAACTCTTGCGCACGCGATTGTCCCCGATCGCCACGATCGCCCCGCCAACGCCCTTGGCTTTAAGCCTGGGCAACTGGTTGAGGTGACCCACCACGGGCACGCCGGCCACCTCGGTCCCGTGCAGGTCCTGATTGGCGTCGAGGAACCCCACCACGCGGTGCTGTGCAGCGGCGCGCAGCACGTCCAGCACCACCCGCCCGTGCCCGCCAGCGCCCGCGATGATCACGTCCATATCGACTCCCGGATCGGCCCCCTCATGTCAGTTATCGGACGCTCGCCGCGGATTGCTCCAGTGAACGCGAGTCTTTTGCCCCGTCAGGCAAAGCCCGACGCCTCCGCTCACCGATGTCAATCGCAACGGACCATCTGCCAATCCTCAAAGGACAGGAGAGAGAGAATATGAAGACCGACCGCCGTCATCCCTCGCCGCCGTCGCTCTGGAAGCGCGCGGCCCTCGCACTGGCAAGCCTTTACGCCCTGGGCGCCTCCGCCGGGGGGCTCAACGTGGACATCCGCATCGGCGACAACCACCGCCCACCGCCCGTGCATGAGGCGGTAGTCGTCCATGACGAGTGGGTTGTCGGTCCGCGCCGCTCGCTCTACGACGCCGACCTTCACCTGCGGCTCGCCCAGGCCGCCGAGTACCACGCCTCGCAGGACCTCGAAGTCGCCCGCCACCGCGAGGAGGACGCCGCGATCGCCGCCGAGGACGCGGATCGTGCCGTCGCGGACCGCAAGCATGACCTGGACGATCGCGAGGCCAACGCCGCCGCCCGCGGCGATCTGGAGCGTGCCCGCCGGGACGTCGATGCCGCCCGCGCGGCGGTGGAGGACGCCCGACACCACGCCGACGAGGCGCACGATGCGCTGGAGGTGGTCCACCGCCGGGGAGAGCCCGAATTCGACGCCAGCGCCCGTGCCCGCCGCGCCAACGCAGCACTCGAATCCGCCCGCGCCGACCTCGACCTGGCCGAGGGCAAGCTCGAGCGCTCTCGCCGGATCGACGGCCCCTCGCAGGAGGCCCTGGACGCCGCGCGTGGCCGCCTGCGTGATGCCGAGGCCCGTGCCGCCCACGTGCACGACGACCTGCTCGCCGCGCACGATGCCGTCTACGCCGCCCGGCACCGCCTGGCGGACGCCCACGAGGACGTCTGCGCCGCCCTGCACGACCGTGACGAGGCCTTGTGGCTCTGCCACCGCGACGAAATCATCGACGGGCGGTTCGACTTCGCCACCTGCGGGTTCCACGTGGACCTGGCGTTCGTCCGGGCCCACCGCCACGACCCCGAAGCCATCCACCGCTACCTCGTCCATGACGTGGGCTACTGGCGGGAGCGCCCGGTGGACTGCCACGACCGGATCGTTGAGGTGGACCACGTGGGCGAGATCGCCCGCGTGCGCGAGGTCGAGCACGTGCGCGAGGTCGAGAGGATCCGCGAGGTGGAGAAGGTCGAAACGGTCGTCAAGGTTGAGGATCGCCGGCACATCGCCGAGACCGTCAAGGTCGAGCGCGACGTGTACGTGAAGGAGAAGGGCGAGCGCGAGGTCGCGGTGCGCGAGGGGCGCAAGCCGCAGATCACGCAGTTCGTCGTCCATCCGCCCCCCGATCGCCACGGGAAGTCGGACTACCACGACGACCGCGACAAGCTGGAGTTCCGCAACGGCCGGCCGATCGGGGTCAAGGGCGACCGCGCCGACTCGCGGTAACCCGCCGGATCGCCAGATTGCCAATGCCATCGCCACCCCCATCGCCCGCCGGGCGGCGGGGGTGGCGTCTTATGGGCGCCCGCCGAATGAAGTAGGCCAAAAGTTCTGCGCGCGACGAGACCTCGAAATGCGCGTAAAGCATCGTCACGTAATCGTGAACGGTGCGCGGGCTCAGGCCCAGGATGCGGCCGACCTGTTTCTCGCCGTGGCCTTCGAGCAAGAGCGATAACGTCTCGCGAAGTCGCTTCGACAGCCCGTCGCGGCAGAAGTGGGCTTCGGTCGCGAGTCGAACCCCCACGAGCGGCGCGACCTGGTCGTGCAGGAGCTTGAGGATCGCCACCTCGCGCGACCCGAACGGCGGCGCGCCGTGTGGGCGGTCCACGCTGATCGCCTCGGGCCGCCGCGGCAGGTCAACGATCCGGATCGACACCACGTAGTCGTCGCAGTCGATCTGCCTGCGGAAGCCCAGGTAATAGGGCGCCCGGTGATAGCTGGCCGCGTCGGTGACCTGGTCGCGCGAGGCGGTTGCCCAGCCCTGGCGGACGATCTGCCCGTACAGGACCGTCAGGCCCGGCATCACATGCTGGGAGACGTCTTCGTAGTCGCGACGATCGAGTTGCGAAAACGCCGGTTCCACCAGCGCGCGCTGGGCCGCCGGAACGCCCACGATCGAGTTGACGACGAGTTTGCCGAATTGCCCCGGCTTGCCGTCTTCTTCGGTCAGGATCGTCCCGACGTTGCCGCCAAGCAGCCCGCACGCGCCGCGCAGCAGGTGCTCGCGCCAGGCGCGCGGGTCGTCCCAGCGGTCGCAAACCTCGCCCACCACGCGGATCACGCCGGAAATCTCATCGCTGGTCAGCTCCAGGGACATGCGTGCATCCTCAACCCCGCTGTTTAGCGGAATGGCTTCGCCATTACGCGCTAATCTATCATAACGCCCATGCAACCGGCGCAGAACCTGTTCTCCGACGAGGCCCGACGCAATCCCTACCCCATCTATGCCCACCTTCGCGAACATTCGCCCGTCCTCCGCGAGCCGCACTCGGGCCTCTGGATGGTTTTCGACTACGCGGGCGTCAATCGCGTGTTGACCGATCACGAGACGTTCAGCTCGCGATACGGGCCGGACTGGCTGATCTTCAAGGACCCGCCCAAGCATACGAAGCTGCGGGCGCTGATCTCCAGGGCGTTCACGCCGCGCTCGGTCGTCAACCTCGAGCCGCGCATCGGCGAACTGACGCGCGAGCTGCTCGACCCGCTCGTCGGCCGCGGCCAGATGGACCTCGCCGGCGATTTCTCGGTGCAACTTCCGATGATGGTGATCGCCGAGATGCTGGGGATCCCGACCGCCGACTGCGGGCTCTTCAAGACATGGGCCGATGTCATCCTCGACATGAGCTATACGGTCGTGCCCGGCGAAGAGCGGCGGGAGGAGGCGGCGCGCGCGACGGCCAACTTCGTCGCGTGTACGGCCGAGACGGCCGATTATCTCGCGCGTCTCCTGCGCCAGCGGCAAACCACGCCGGGCGATGACCTGCTCACGCGCCTGGCGCAGGCCGAGGTGGACGGCCAGCGCCTCACCCCTGAACAGATCCTGGGCTTCTTCCAGCTCCTGCTCCTCGCCGGCAGTGAGACGACGACCAACCTGATCAACAACGCGATCCTCTGCTTCATCGAGCACCCCGAGGAGCTCGCGCGCGTGCGAGCCGACCCGAGCCTGCTCCCCCGCGCGATCGAAGAGGTGCTTCGCTACCGTTCGCCGCTGCAGTGGATCTACCGCGTCGCCAAGCGCGACGTCGAGATGGCGGACGGGCAAGTGCTCCCGACGGGCAAGCTCGTGCTGGCGATGATCGGCTCGGCCAACCACGACCCGCGGCAATTTCCCGACCCGGAGCGGTTCGACGTCGCGCGGGATCCAAACCCGCACATCGCGTTCGGACATGGGCCGCACTTCTGCCTCGGTGCGCCGCTGGCGCGGCTCGAAGCTCGCGTCGCACTGACCGAACTGCTCGGCCGTCTTAAGGACATCCGGCTGGCCAGCGACCGGCCGTGGGAGCCGCGCCGGGGATTGCACGTACACGGGCCGTCGCGCTTGCCGATCCAGTTCGAACCCCCTCGGTATCACTCTCAACACACCGCCGGCAGTTAGCGGTCGCATCGAAGGTGCAGTCGTCTACGGCTTCCCAAAGTGCCTCGACGCATCATCGATCACCAGCACCCAGTCATATCCCGCCACCGGCGCGTTGAACGTGCGATTTCCCGTCTTATCGAACTGCCCCACATAGGTTGAGCGGCCGGAGCGCGGGTTGTACCAGCGCACGTCCAGCTTGCTGCCCGAGAGCTTGCTCAAATTGACCGTGACCGGCTTTCCGCCCGCGGTGTACACGAACGCATAGCTGCCATCCGACGCCCGCGTGGCCTGGATGTGGTCCCCGCCCGACAGCGTCGAGCCGACGATCAGTCCCTGGTCCGGCACGCGGTTGAGGTACGGCCGCGACAGCATCAACCGCTTGAGCACCGACATCGAGTTGGCGCCGGGCGAGTCCAGCGCCTCCTGCCAGGTCATCGTCGCCAGGTTCCGCGTGCTGATCGTCTTCACGAACTGCCAGACGTTGTTGTTGCCGTAGGTCACACCATGCGCGCCGGCGAAGAGCGCCCAGTACTGCGCCTTGCGCACGTCGTAATCGGTGAGGCGGGGCGCGCCCGCCTGGATGCCGGCGGGGATGTCCTCGTAATCGGTCTCGATGTCCATCACAGGCCGCGTCGGTGACTTCGCGTAGTCGGCGGCCACCTTGTTGTAGTTCGCCGGGTTCTGGCCGTGACCCGACTGGAACGCGTTCATGTCCAGCCACGCGTCGCCGTTGAACCACTGCGAGGAGTCCTGGTTGTAGCCGGGGTGATACTGCATCAAGACCTTGGACAGGTCCTTGTTGGCGGCGCCGCGGGCGATGCCGGCGGCCAACTCGCGCCAGAGCGTGAGGCCCGAGGGCACCTCGTCGCCGCCGATGTCCCCGCCCAGCGTCCATATGATCTTCGAACTGCGATACCGCGCCCCCAGGTACCGGCCGAACGTGTAGGCGCTGGTGGGGTCGAAGACCCCGCGCGACGCCCACCGCGTGTCCAGCGGCACCAGCGAGATATACATCCCCAGCGCGGTGGCGCGGCCGACGATGTAATCGACGTTCTGGAAGAAGTCCTCGTTGGGCTGCATCGGGTCGCCGTCGACGAACGGCGTATCGCCGTTGACGTTGGCGCCGAAGCGGGTATTGACCTCCGCCTGGATGACGGTAAAGCCCTGTTTGGCGCGGGTAGAGAGGTATTGATCGGCCTGGCTGCGGCTGAGTTTGTTGAAGAGGTGCCAGGCCGTGTCGGCCATGTAGAAAAAGGGAGAGCCAGTGGACGCGTTGACGAGGAAACGTCTGTTCGAGCT
>DATBFY010000531.1:0-4483 GCA_036558265.1 Tepidisphaeraceae bacterium
GCTCCGCCGCCGGTCTGCACGGACCGGATCATGGCTTCCTCAACTGGGGGGAGCCTTTCTGTCGCCTGCTGGATCATGAGGCCATTTTGCCAATGCTTCGCGTTCGGCTCGGCGACTGCTTTCGGTTGGACCGTCTCTACGGGATCCGCATGCACAAGGGGCAGACGATGGGCGCCATGCACGCGGACTACGGGGCTTCGGCGCGCAACTCCTTCCTGAAACCAGGAGAGCGCTTTCACTTTGCGCCGAACGGTATCTACGAGGGCTTCACGGTCGTAGCCTGGAATCTTGCCGATGCCGGTCCGGCACATGGGGGATTCTGGTGCATTCCCGGGAGCCACAAAAGTCACTTCAAGCTGCCGCGCCAGATTCACGAGGCTCCGGAAGAGGCCTCCTGCGTAGTCATTCCGGACGTACCGGCGGGGTCCGTCGTACTGTTCTCCGAGGCGCTGATGCACGGAACAGCCCAATGGAGAGCCGACCATGAGCGCCGGACTCTGCTCTACAAGTACTGCGTCTCCCAGATGGCGTGGTCGCGGGCGCGGGTTCTTCCGCCACCCGATGTCCCGCTCACCCCGCGACAGCAAGCGCTCCTCACCGAGCCGGCGGATCCACATACGTTTGTTCCGTCGCTCTTCAGCGACGGACCCGGCGCGGAGCGGTAGGGCGTTGCCGACGCCTTCAGTGACTAGCTGCGGGTCGAAGACTTGTTCAAGGCCACGGCGGCCCGAATGAGAGCCTTCAGAGCTTTCTCGTTCAGCTCGTCGCTTTCGTGGAAGTCGATGGCGCGCCTGACGTTGCCTTCGAGACTGGAGTTGAAGAGGCGTGAAGGATCCTTCAGGGAGGCTCCCTTGGCGAAGGTCATCTTCACGACGGTTTTGTACGTCTCGCCTGTGCAGATCAGCCCGTCGTGCGACCAGACTGGAGTGCCTCTCCACTTCCACTCCTCGAGCACTTCGGGGTCTGCTTCCTTGATCAGGGCGCGCAGCCGGGAGAGCATCTCGCCCCTCCAGTCGCCCAGATCCTTGATTCTCGCGTCTATCAGCTCAGAGGGAGACTCGGCTCTCTTCGAACGGCTCTTGTTCATGTCACCTGCCTCTGCGTTTCTCCGTTGCCCTGCGACACCGCGGAGCCTCGTGAAGAGCACAGCAAACGCTAGAAGCTGCGCGATGTCAACTCGATGGCCAGGACTGCCTATGAAAGGCCGCCGTCACGTCGGGTGGGCGCGTCGAAGTCCCTGCGACTGCTTCACGGCATTTCGGACACGGAACGCTTGGGCAGCGACCGGCTATGAAGCCGCGTGGTGTCGGCCGGTCGGATGCTGTGACGGGTTGGCGCAACGGACGATTACACTGAGCCCAGGTTTCGCCACAGCGTCTCCCAATGTTGGCGCTACGTGCTGCTCCCGACTGGCAGTCAGTGCGGTGCCATTCCGAGGCGCGCTCCAGCGCTCCATCAAGTCGACTCCTCGGGGCACCAGAGCGCGCGCTATTTCCATCTTGACAACGCGAGGACGCGACCTCTAGCCTTGCCGAGCCGTTGAACGAATGGCCACGTGAGCCGGCCCGGGACCGGGGGGAGCATGTTCTTGCGCACAGCCAGACTCTGGCCGCTTTCAGGCGCCGCCCAGACCCGAGGGCGCATATGCACGTCCTGCGGCTCGTGCCGGCTAGAGTCCTCGCTCGAACCGTCCTCCCCTTGGTTCCCGCCGGCACCGATGTTCTCGGCGTACGCACGTCGCCCCGGCGGTGTGAAGCCCGAGATGGTGATCTTGACGACCGCGGTTTCCTGATCGATAGCGAGACCACGTATCCGATGCCGCTGTTCGCCGAATGACTGAGCCGTAGTCGTGGAACGATACGCCATGCGGCCTGACACAACACCATCGGAAAGGGAGCGTATGACCCGAGAGTATCGTCCGCAATCTGGTGCCCGCGAGGCCGACCTTCTGGCACTGCAGGTCGCGATCGTAGAGTCCGTCCAAGTGCCCTCGTTGCGGGAGACCTTGGCCGCGCGCGCGGCCGCAGTTCTTCCACGCGTCAGGAAGTGTCACGCGGAGTTGCGCTCCCTACCTCGCCACGCGCGCCGAGTGTGGCAGCGGCAGCTCGCCCGGTCCTCCGCCCTGTCAGCGCTACTCGGAGAGCGGTCCCATCTTCGTGGCGGACGGGCGATCCAAAGGCAGCTGGCTCGATCCGTGGCAGGGGCGGCCTTCCTCCTGGTTCTGCTCCAGGGCGTCGGGCACGCCGCCACCATCACCGTCACCACCAACAACCCCGCGATCAACGACGGCGATGGCAAATGCTCGCTGATCGAGGCGATCGTCAACGCCAACGACCAGGCGGCGACGCACCCCGACTGCCTGGCCGGCAGTGCACCGGACACCATCGTCTTGCCGAAGGGGAATCACGTTCTCACCGCGGTGGACAACTCTACGTACGAAGACACAGGGCTTCCGGTGATCTCGAGCGCGATCACCATCGAGGGCAATGGGGCGAAGGTTATCCGTAAAGGGTCGGCGCCTTCATTCCATCTCCTGGCCGTGGCCACCGCCGGCGACCTGACCCTCAAGGATCTGACGCTGAGCGGCGGAGTCGCAGCGAATTTCGGCGGAGCTATACGGAACAACGGCATTCTCAGCATCCAGAACAGCACGATCTCCGACAACGCGGCCAGGACCAGAGGGGGCGGAATCAGCGACTACGGCGCAGCCCTGACCATCCAGAACAGCACCATCTCCGGCAACCGCAGCAGCTTGGGCGGAGCCGGAGTGCACAGCTATGGCGACGCGCTGTCCATCGAGAACAGCACGATCTCCGGCAACACCGACGGCTACTCCGGCGGCGGCGTCGCCTTCTACGGCGGCACTGCGACCATTGCAAACAGCACGATCTTCGGCAACACGGCGAAGGGGCGCTTCTACACTCGCGGTGCCGGCATCGTGAACTACGGCGCGATGACCATCGATCAGAGTACCGTCTCGAAGAACCAGGCCATAGGGGCGCAGGGTGGCATCGGGGCCGGAGTCTTCACTGGTGATCGCGCCGCCTTGACCATCACGAACAGCGTGATCGCGCGCAACAAGGCCAGCGGCAGTTTCCGGAGCTTCGGAGGGGGTATCTTCATCGTCGAGGCGATGACGATGCGGAATAGCACCGTGTCCGGGAACGTGGTGGATGGTCCAGTTATTGGGGGACACGGAGGTGGCATCTACGCGGAGTTTGCCTCCGTCACGGTCGAGAACAGTACCATCTCGGGCAACATCGCCAAGGGCAAGTACAGCAGGGGGGGTGGCATCTCGGTTGGCGGCAACAGCGCCGTGACCATCGACAACAGCACGATCTCCAGCAATACGGCCACGGAAACCGGCGGCGGCTTCTATAACAGCGGCACGCTTGACATCAACAGCAGCACCATCTCGCACAATCAGGCAAAGCTCGGCCCCGGAGGTGGGATCCGCAATTCCTTCGGAACCCTGACTCTCGTGGGGAGTCTGATCTCGGGCAACAAGGGAGCGGTCGGGCCCGAAGTCGAAAACGAGAACCGTGCCACAATCATCGCCGACAACTACAACTTGTTCGGGGCGAAGAATGCATCGGGTGTCGTCGGCTTCACCCCGGGAGCCACCGATATCGTGCCGGGGCCAGCGATCCCATTCTCGAAAATCCTCGGACCGCTCAAGGCCAACGGCGGTCCAACCAAGACACATGCGCTCAAGCCCACCAGTCCGGCAGTGGACGCGATCCCGGCTGGCAATCCCGCCTGTCCGGCGACTGACCAGCGCGGGATCTCACGGCCTCAGGGGCCCAACTGCGATATCGGCGCGTTCGAGTTGGAGTGATGGGGCTAGGCGCTGTATCGATGGCCAGCCGGGGCCAGCCTTTGAACGAATGTGTACGAGGGAGAGGCGTCGGAGGGCATGCTCGCTGCCGAGATGGCGCCGCCCGGACCAGCATAATGAGCGCGTCGAATACCGCGAGCCGACGGCCTTGGCTGCTTAGGCCCGGCTCGGACGCTGGCACGGGCCGCAATCCAGCGGGGGCCGGAGAGTGGCGCGACCGTCGTCGCATCTCGGACTAGCGATAGCTGCACGGGGGATGACTGTACCTGATGCAGGACACGAAGTTCGCGGCGATGCGTGCATGGATCAGTTCAGCGTCAGGTATTCCGATAAGCCCATGGCGTCCTGGTGGTTCGACCGGGTTTCATACCTTGGCGACCTGCCGTTCGATAGTGGCCGCGCCATGGCGAGTATTCTGGAGGCGCGCCAGATCCATCGCCGCGACGTGAAGCTGTCGCCCTGACGCACGCCTAACGGCCGCCTGGCTCAAGGATTTCCAGCCGGCGCAGCGCTGGCTCGGCTTGCCCGCTTGCCCCGGGTAACACGGCGAGACTGGCATGCGGGCCGGGGAAACCGTGACTGCGAGACGTGCTGACCTCGATGCAGTGCTACTGGGGGAACCACCCAGGCGAGAAGATGCGACGG
>DATBFY010000532.1:0-1820 GCA_036558265.1 Tepidisphaeraceae bacterium
CTTGGCGCTCTTTTTGACGGTCTTCTTGGCGGCCTGGCGCCTGGCGAGCGGGTCCTCGAGATCCTTGAACGGACCGCGCACCGCCACCTCGTAGTTGGGCGGCAAGGCGCCTTGTCGCACCGCCACCGCGTAGTCTGGCGGATAGGCCACCCTCGCCACGACGGTCTCGTCCGGGTGGAACGCCCTGACGAGGACCTGATAGTCGGGGGGCAACTCGGCCGACCTGACCAGGACAGCGTAATTCGGCGGCAGCTTGCGCTGCGCCTTGACCAGCACCTCATAGGAAGGTTCGGAGGCGGCCCGAGCAACCGCCGGGTTCGCCTTCAGCACGTCGATGTCCTTGCGCAGGGCGCGCACCTCTTCGAGAAGCGCGGCCAGCTCGGCATTCTTGGCATCGTCCTTGGCCATGACTCCTCCTCTCTTGCCAACCCTACCACGAATCGTCGGCGCTGGAGAGCAGTGTTCCTTCTAGGGCCTTCCGACCATGGTACCGATCGCCCACAACCAGGCCACCCCTGGAACGGCTCCCAAGGCTGCGGCCCAGGGCAGAGGTACGCGGGCAGCCAACAGGATGATAACGATGGCGCCGAGAGACCACACGATGACGCGCTCCTGCTTCGGCGGCAGCCGGGCGGCCCAGATTGCGGCCGTGAAAACAGCGAGGGCTGCCCAGGAGAGCACCACGATCCCCAGCGCGCGCGACAGAAGGAATGCGAGCGCGACACCCGCGACCGCGGCGGCCAGCAGACCGGCGATTCTCATTCCACTCATCGTAGCAGCGGCGGCGTCCATGTTAACCTCCAGCGTCCGGCATGCCCCCGTTGCGCATCCATCCCGCCAATCCGCGCTATTTCGCCGATGCCGAAGGCCGCGCCCTCTACCTCACCGGCTCGCATCATTGGGACAACCTGATTGACAACGGCGAGCGCCCGGGTGGCTTCGACTTCGAGCGCTATCTCGACCGTCTCGCGGCCTGGGGGCACAACTTCATCCGCCTCTGGGCGCATGAGGCCTGGACGCACGATCTTCACCCGCGGCCGTACCTTCGCACCGGGCCCCGGTTCGATCTCACCCGCTTCGATCCCGAGTACTTCAGCCGCCTGCGCCAACGCGTGGTGCGCGCGGGCGAGCGGGGCTTCTACGTCGCGGTCATGCTTTTCAACGGCTGGTCCATCCACGACAACGGCGAGGGGAATCCCTGGGAACGGCACCCCTTCAACCGGCGCAACAACGTCAACGGCATCGACGGCGATCCCGATGGGAGAGGGGACGGCTTGGACGTGCATACCCTGCGCCTCCCCACCGTCACCCATCTTCAGGAGGCCTACGCGGCGGAGGTCGTGGAGACGGTGGGCGACCTGGATCACGTCCTTTGGGAAATCTCGAACGAAAGTCCCGGGACCTCCCGCGACTGGCAATATCATCTGATTCGCCATCTGCGGAGCGCCGACGCTGGCCGCCACCTCATCGGCATGACCGCCTGCTTTCCAGGGAACCGCAACGAGGATCTCTTCGGAAGCCCGGCCGATTGGATCTCTCCTGGAAACAAGGGCGGCTGGCGCCGCGATCCACCTCCGGCCGACGGCTCCAAGATCGTGCTCGTCGATACGGATCATCTCTGGGGCATCGGCGGCGGCCGCGACTGGGTCTGGAAAACCTTTCTGCGCGGGCACCATCCGATCTACATGGATCCCCTCGACGCCGATCCGCAGCGCGAAGAGGCGCGCCGGGCGATGGGCGACACTCTGCGCTTCGCGAAAAGGATCGACCTCGCCTCCTGCGTGCCGGACGCGCAGACCTGTTCGTCAGGGTACGCCCTG
>DATBFY010000533.1:0-14542 GCA_036558265.1 Tepidisphaeraceae bacterium
CGCGCATCGGGTTCGCGAAACCGCAAGCGACGTCCGGCGAGGCGAGGAGCGGCGCGGCGAGGCGAATCAGTTGGGAATTCTCGACGTTGCGCACCGTCGCCGCGCCCACACTGCCAGCGGCGCACAGAGCATCCCCGCCCACGCGGCCGCCGGCAGCGGCACGCTCGGTGGCGGCGCGGCCGCCAGCGCAAGCAGTTCCGAATCGCTGAACCCCGCCAGGCTCGTCCCAAACCGCGCGTTGCTCGCGTCCACGAACGCGTTGGCGATCATCCCCTGCCCGATCGTCCCAGGGTGAAGCAGGTCCACGAACAGGTTGCCCGGACCCACGCCCGGGTTGAGCGTGTCGATCGGCTGACCCCCCACACTCTTGTCCGCCAGCAGCTTGTCCAGCACGGCGTTGATGTCGGCGATCGCGACGTTGGGATTGGCGGCGAAGGCGGCCTTGAGCTGCGCGTTGTACTGGTCGGTCGCCGTATCCAGCGCGGCGAACAGCGGCGCCAGCGCCGGGTTCTGGATCAGCGTGAACTGCGCCCCCGGCACCTTGGTGATGTCCACCACGTTGGCGATGACCACCTTCACGTTCGGGTTGGCCGACTGGAGCGCCTGCACGGCGGCGGCGGTGCTGCTCAACAGCGCCGGCAGGATCGTCGCCGAATTGCCGCCGGTCGCGATCGCGCGAAAGTCGTTCCCGCCGATCGTCAGGAAGACCTCGCCCACCTGCCCCGAGGCGACGTACGGCGTCAATCCCTGCACTTCGCCCAGGGCAAACAAGTCCGGCCCCGTCACGCCCGAGGCGGCGTTGTCGCCTGCGTTGGCGAAGTTGAACTCATACCCCTGGTTCCGCGGCTCGGGTCGGCTGACTGTCGAGAACGCCCCGAAGTTCAACCCGCGCTGCGTCGCCAGCAGTTCGACATAATTCTGCGCCCCGTTGCGCGGGGCGGGGGCGAACTGGTACTCGTCCCCCAGGCTGTCACCCAGCACTCCAAACCCGAGCGGCGCCGCCCTGGCGCAAGAAACCCAGACCAGCACCACCAGGATCAAACCGACCTTGCGCATGATCATCCTCCCACCCCATTCATAACAGAACGGCAAGGAATTGTTGACCGTAGGTTCCGCTGTGCGGAACGTTTAACGCCGCGGACCGCCCAGCGGGCTTCGCAAAAACCGCAAGCAACGTCGCCGGCGGCGCGGCGAAGGCAAGCGAAATGTTCCGCACAGCGGAACCTACATCACCAGCAGGTCCGCGTAGGACGCGCCCAGGAGGTCCTCGTCCCCGACGCCCAGCGCCTCCCGCAGCGTCGCCACCTTCTCGTAACCGATCCGATCGTCCTCC
This sequence comes from Tepidisphaeraceae bacterium, assembly GCA_036558265.1. Classification (GTDB taxonomy): domain Bacteria; phylum Planctomycetota; class Phycisphaerae; order Tepidisphaerales; family Tepidisphaeraceae; genus RYN-433. Next base: position 1,334 of record DATBFY010000533.1, read on the forward strand.
CCCGCTTCCAGGACCGCTTCAAATTCGAGAAAAGCCCCCAATCCCCGCACCTGATCCAGGTGGATCCGAACGCCCCGCCACATCCAAAGCTCGCGGGTCTTGATCACTTCCCCGCGGACGCCCAGCGCCGCCTCCAGCGCCTCGCGCAGCCCCGCCGGATCAGCGACGGCGACCAGTTGGTAATCGCTACCCCGCACCGCCGCCGCATCCAATCGCTGGTAGGCGATCAACTCCGCCCCCGTGCCAACCGTCTCCCGCAGCTTCAAGCGCCCGTGGGGCACGATGAAATAGGTGTCCCGCTGTTCCAGCATGCCGGAAAACGCCGCGCCCAACCGCCGGGCGGCGTCGCGCGCCGCACCCAAGTCCCGGCAGCGGGCTTTGATCTCAATATTCCTTCGCAAATCGCTCAATCCGGCGTCACTTCCCGCAACTTCTCCTGCAACAGCGCCTGCCGCTTGCCCGCCGCCTCGTCCAGCCAACGGCGCAACTCCTCGGCCTTGTCTGGCGCCAACAACGCCTCAAACCGGTCGAGCATCGCCCGCAGATTCGCCAGGGCCGAGCGGACGTTTTCGGCATTGTCCAGGAAGATGTCCCGCCAAAGGCCCCCGTCCCCCCCCGCGATCCGGGTGGTGTCCAGGAAGCCCTTCCCGGCCAACTGAAGCGAATCGGGCGACTGCATCGCCACCAGGGCCGCCGCCAGCGCGTGGGGGAGATGACTCACCTGGGCCAATGCCCGGTCATGCTCGTCGGGGCCCATTCGACGGGTGCGCATCCCCAGAAGTCGCCAGAACTGCTCGACGGTGTCCAGAGCGAGGGGGTCGGTCCGGTCGTCGGGGGTCGTGATGCACAGGGCGTTCTGAAAGAGGTCGGCGCGGGCGAACTCGACGCCCCGCTTCTCGCTGCCGGCCATGGGGTGGCTGCCGACGAAGCGGGCGGATGGCGGCAGGTATTGATGGGCCAGCCGGACGACCGAGGCCTTGGTGCTTCCGACGTCGGTCACGATCGACCCGGCGTTCAGGGAATCACCGACATTCCGCAGGATTTCTTCGAAGAGTCCCACGGGGGTGCAGAGGATGACCAAATCAGCCCCTTCAACCGCCTCGGCCAAGGCCCTGGTTCCGCGGTCGATCGCCCCGATCTGCCGGGCCCGCTCGAGCGTTTCCTCACGATGTCCGTAACCTACAATTTCACAATCGTTTATGACGCTTCGGACAGCCAGTCCGATCGACCCGCCCAAGAGCCCCACTCCGATGATGCTCAAGCGTTCGATGGGCATGGTCCGATAACTCGCAGGAAGCATCGCCTGGCGAACCCAGCGGGATGCTGGAGCGTTCTACACCGACCGTCGCGAGATTCAAAGAGGCTTGAATCGATATCCGTGGCCGAATAGCCTATTCGGTTCGCATGGGGAAACGGTTCGGGAGCGATGAAGCCGGCAACGGCATCACGGCTCCCGGATGAACGAGCGTTTTCCTTCGGGAAGGTTTGGAAACTATGCCGGACATCAGCTTCTCCACGCCGCCGACCGCGGCCGATAAACCGGTCTACGCGGCCGTTCCCGCCCATTCCAATAACCCAAACAACAAAGCTGTGACACGACACGTGCTGGAATTTGAGAAGCCGCTCGCGCGGCTGGAAAGCCAGATCCACGAGCTGGAGGCCCTCCAAGCCCAGAAGCAGGTGGATTACACTAAGGAACTCCGCCACCTGCGGAGCAACTACACCTCCCTGGTGAGAAAGACCTACGAGAATCTGTCGGCGTGGGAGACGGTGCAGGTTGCGCGTCACCCGCAGCGGCCGCTCTTCCGCGATTTCGTGGACATGATCTGCCGCGAGTTCCGGGAGCTGCACGGCGACCGCAGCTTTGGCGACGACCGGGCGATCAAGTGCGGCCTGGCGCGCATGGCCAGCCAGAAGGTGATGCTGATCGGCACGCACAAGGGTCGGGATACGAAGGAAAAGATCGAGTGCTACTTCGGCCTGGCGCATCCCGAAGGCTATCGTAAAGCCCTTCGGTGTATGAAGTTGGCCGAAAAATACGGCTTGCCGGTTGTCTGCCTGGTCGATACCGCCGGCGCCTACCCGGGCATCGGCGCCGAAGAGCGCGGACAGGCCGAATCCATCGCCCGCAACCTGATGGAGATGAGCCGCCTGCGGACGCCCATCATCACGGTGATCACGGGTGAGGGTGGCTCGGGAGGGGCGCTCGGCTTAGCCGTCGCCGACAAGGTCGCCATGATGGAATTCGCCTGGTACAGCGTGATCAGCCCGGAGGGGTGCTCGGGGATCCTCTGGAAGGGCAACGAGAACGCCGCCGACGCCGCCGAGGCACTCAAGCTGACCAGCAAGCATTTGATCAAATTGGGCGTGATCGATTCGATCGTACCCGAGCCCTTGGGGGGGGCGCACCGCGACCCCCACACAGCCGCGCACAACCTCGAACAGTACCTCGCCAAGACGCTGCGCGACCTCAAACGGACCAAGATCGATAACCTGGTCGAGCGCCGCTACGAGAAGTTCAGGCAACTGGGGGAGTTCGTCGAGACCTCGCGCAAGGCTGCGACCCGCGCGGCGAGCTGAAGCTGTTCAGGCCTCACCGTTGAACCGTCGGCCACAGGGCGACGGTGCACACGCGGTGGCCGATGCGCTCGGTGATGTCAACGGCTCGGACCTTGCGGAAGCCGGCGAGGACTTCCTTTTGCGCGAGGATGGTTTCGAAGAGCTCGACGTCCTTGTCCAGGATCTCGCGGGATTCGTTGAAGACGAGCAGGCAGAGGCCGGCTTCGTGGATGAGGGGTTCGGCTTCCATCTTGCGCAGGTCATCAACGACCTTGCTGCGCCACTGGGCGCCGTAGCCACCGTGGCGGACGCCGCCCTCGCGGAACTGGTAGGCAATCTTGACCTCGAGCCACAGCCCTTCCTCGGGGCCGGCGAGGTTTGCGGGGTCGAAGAGGGTGGGCGGGGCGGTATCGATGCGGAGCGGTCGGCCTTTGGGTGTAAGAACCAGGTCGCAGCGTTGGCGGTGCGACAATTTTCTGCCGGCGGTGGAGGGGTAGTGGACCTCGCGGGCGACGTCGTAGAACTGGCGCAGGCCGGTGGCGATCAGGTCCTGGAGCTGCACCTCGGATCGGGCGTCCAGGCCATAGACGGCTTGTTCGAGTCGTAAATCGGCCTCGGCCTGCTCCATTACCGTCTTGAGGCGGTCGGCAACGGTCGCAAAATCCCACTGCAACGGCATGCCTGCCACGATAGGGGCTTGTACGGTCGAAACAAGTGCGTCAGTTTTGAAACCTGGCGGGCCCGGGATCGATATACTCGATGTGAGATGTCCGGCGCGCCTTACCTCATCTTCTACGATGGCCAGTGCCGCCTCTGTCAGCGGAGCCGGCGGATGGTCGAGCGGGTGGGGCCGACGGCGCCGATCCGATGGATCGACGTGAACGATGCGCGGGAGATGTCGCGGCATCCGCAGTTGCGCGATGCCGACCTGCGCGGGCAAATGCACGTGATGGACCCGGCTGGGCAGGTCAGCGGCGGGTATGACGCGCTGGTGGCGCTGGCGCCGATCCTGCCGCCGATCGCGTGGCTGCGCGGACTGATGGGATCGGCGCCCGTCCGGTGGGCGGGACGGCGGATCTATCGCTGGATAGCAACGAATCGTTACCGCATCGGGGGACAACCGACTTGTCAGGGCGGGGCCTGCCCGTTACACCCACTGACGCCGTCGCGCGGGTGAGCCCTTGCCGCGGCCGCCGGGAGGTCTGTCCATGAATTTCAACGATGCGCAGATGTCCGACATCACGGTCGTGCTCGACAAGCGGTGGGAAAATGATCTGGCTGGGGCGGTGGAGATCCTAAAGCAGAACGGCATGGAAATCCGCAGCGCCGACGACGACACGAGCGTGGTCGAGGGAGTGATCGAGAGCAGCAAGATTCACGCCCTGGAGAAGCTGGAGTGCGTGGATTACGTGCGGACGACGTTCACCTGGATTGCGGACTATCCGCCGGGGGACCCGAGGGATCAGGACAAGGTGGAGCGGGAGTTGGAAGACTAACCGATCAGGTCCAACCTGATCGCTGGCAGATGACCAGGGCGGCGTGGGCGCAGGCGTAGCCCAGGGCGACGCCGCCCAGCACGTCGCTGGGCCAGTGGGCATCGAGCACGTAACGCAGGGCGGCGCAGGTGAGGGCTAATCCCCAGAAGGTCGGGGTGGCGGCGGAGTACCAGGTGGCCAGGAAGACGGTGAGCGCCACGGCGCAAGCGCTGTGGCTGGAGGGGAAGCTCTCGCGGTGATTGGCATGCTTGAAGGACGGACCGAGGAACTGGCCCGCGCCCTCGCGCCCGGGCCGGACGCGGCCTAGCATTCGCTTAGCGAGCATTGACAGGATCGAGGCGGCGAGCACGCCGGAGACCAGCGCCGTGGCGCGATGGAGCCTGGTCGCCGGCCCGCCGGGATCGAGTTGGTAGACCAAGAGCGCCGCCACGGGCGTGCAGACGGATTGGCCGTACTGCACGAGCCATCGCGTCTCGCGTTTGACGTCGCCCTTGAAGTGGAGCTGGAGGGTGGTGGGCAGGCCCAGGCGCTCGAGAAGCATGAGCAGGGCGCACGCGCCCAGGAGGATAATCAGGATCAGCCAGTTCATTGAAGGACGCGAGAGAATACAGGAAAACAAGGATGAAGGTAGAAGGCAGAAGGATGAAACAGATCACGGCAACGCGCAGTGCCCGCTTCGGTGGATTTTCCAGGAAGGTACCGGCGTTCTTCCGTGGGCTGGAGAAAAACAACAACCGCGAGTGGTTCACGCCGCGCAAAGAGTTCTTCGAGTCCGAGATCCGCGCCCCGATGGTCGAGCTGGTGACGCTGGTGAACGAGGACTTAAAGACGTTCGCGCTCGCGAATGCGGTGGCCGTACCCGCCAAGGCGATCTACCGCATCTACCGCGACACGCGGTTCTCGAAGGACAAGACGCCGTACAAGACCCACATCGGGGCGATCTTCCCGCGGCAGGGCCTGCCCAAGCACGGCGGGGCGGGGTACTACTTCGGCGTGTCGCACAAGGGCCTGGTGGTCGCGGGCGGGATGTACGGACCCGGCCCCGAGGAACTGACAGCGATGCGGCAGGCGATCGCGGAAGAGCCGGGGCGGCTGGAGAAACTCGCATCGGATCGGCGCCTGACGAAGGCGCTGGGGAAGTTGCAGGGCGATCGACTGGCACGGGTGCCCAAGGGGTTCGAGAAGTACGCCGACACGGCGGCGGGGCCGTGGCTGAAACACAAGCAGCTCTACTGGTACGTCGAGCTGCCCGTGGCGGTGGCGCTGTCGTCGGGGATCCGCAAAGCGGTGGTGGATAGGTTTAGGCGGATGGCGGAGGCGCTGGAGTGGATGAACGGGGCGATCCTGTCGCGCGTGACGAAGGACGGCCAGGAGGAGCGGCCGGTGCGTCCGGCGCCGATGTGGTAGCCGGGGTCCCTCGCGGGGTCGGAGCGGGCTCGGAACGTGCGCTGCAACAAGGTGAGCAAGCCACGCTATGATGGTTTGAAGTGCCGGACTTCCGCGCTTGGTTCCGCGATGCGATCGCGGTGTCGGGAGGCAGGCATCTCGCGGTGCGCAACGCCCCGCTTTGACGCGATCGGAATGCTGGGATGTGGATGAGGCCGGTGATCTGGGTTGGAGTTGTGTCGCTCGCGGCGTGGACGTTTTCCACGGCTGCGGTGGATTTGCCCACCGGTTCGGCGACCCTCTCAAACGATGCGGCCCAGTTCTTCGAGAAGAGCGTTCGGCCGGTACTGGTGGAAAAGTGTTATTCCTGCCATTCCGCCCAGGCGAAGAAGCTGAAGGGGAAGCTGCGGCTCGACTCGCGCCAGGGCGTCGCCAAAGGTGGGGAGAACGGGGCCATCATCGTCGGCCGCGATCCGGAGCAAAGCCGCCTGATCCAGGCGATTCGCTGGACCGATCCCGACCTGCAGATGCCGCCGAAGGAGAAGCTGACCGCCCAGCAGATCGCATCGCTGGAACAGTGGGTGCGGATGGGCGCCCCCGACCCGCGCGACGGCGTCGCGGCGGCCTCGAATCCCGGCGCGGGGGCCAAGGGCATCGACCTGGCGCAGGGCCGAAAGTGGTGGGCGTTTCAACCGGTGGCACCGATCGACGCCCCGGCGGGAGACGACGCGCATTGGGCCAAATCGAAGATCGATTCCTTCGTGCTCGCGAAGCTTCGTGAGAATCATCTTGAGCCCTCGCCCGCCGCCGATCGCCGAACCTTGATCCGCCGCGCCTTCCTCGACCTGACCGGACTTCGCCCCAGCTACGAGCAGGTCGAGGCGTTCGCCAACGATCCCTCGCCCGACGCCTACCCGCGACTGATCGAGCAACTGCTCGCCTCGCCACACTATGGTGAGCGGTGGGGGCGGTATTGGCTGGACGTGGTCCGCTACGGCGAGGACAACTTCACCGGCGAGGCGACGACGCCGCCGTTCCCGTTCGCCTGGCGCTACCGCGATTGGGTGATCGACGCGATCAACCGGGACGTGCCCTACGATCACTTCGTCAAGCTGCAACTGGCGGCCGACCTGATGCCCGGCACGCCGCGGCGCGACCTGGTGGCGCTGGGGTTCCTCGGGGCTGCGCCGCAGTATCACAAGGACGGGCGGCTGTCGAAGGAGGTCGTCGAGACGCTCTACACCGACGACTGGGACGAACGCGTCGATACGGTCACGCGCGGGATCCTGGGCCTGACCGTCGCGTGCGCCCGCTGTCACGATCACAAGTTCGACCCGATCCCGACCGCCGATTATTACCGGCTTGCGGGCGTCTTCGCGTCCACGGTGGCGGCGCCGCGCCCTCTGGCGCAAATCGACCCGGGCGCCGAGACCCGTTTCATGGCCGCCACGCAGCGGATCTTCTACCTCAGCTATGTCGCGAACCTCTTGCGCGACGAGCCGGGCACGAAGGTCGCCGAGGCCCGCCAGAAGGTCCTGCGGTACACGGCCGAAATGGAGAGGGTCAGGGAACAGAACGCCCCGCTTCGCGAGCATCACCCCGAGATGTACGCGTACCTGTCGCAACTGGCCAAGCGCCCGGCGCCGTATCCCGACCAGGCGACGACGCAGCCGGCGAAGCCCGCCATGCCCGCCGGGTTCAGGGGCCGCGGCCGGCGCGGCGCGTCCACCGAGCCGTTCTTCCAGGCGGTGTTTGACGCCGGGCTCTGGGTGGACGGCTCGGATCCGGACCTGACCATGACCGACGTGCGGCCGGGTGAGGCGCACGACCTGAACGTTCTGGCAGGCGGCAGTGTCTCCAGGGCCGGGGCCGTTGCCCACCGCGGTTTCCTCTCGGTTCTTGCCAAGGGCGATCCCGATTTCCACCAGGGCTCCGGGCGGCGCGAGCTGGCCGACCGTATCTTCAGCGACGCCGCGCCGCTGGCAGCCCGGGTGATCGTCAACCGCGTCTGGGCCTGGCACTTCGGCAAGCCGATCGTCGCCACGCCCAGCGACTTCGGGGCGCAGGGGGAGAAGCCGACGCATCCGCAACTGCTCGACGACCTGGCGGCCCGCTTCATCCAGAACGGCTACTCGCTCAAGTGGCTGCACCGCCAGATCATGCTCTCGGCGGCCTACCAGCAGTCCAGCCAGCCGCGCGACAACGCGCAGCGGCTTGACCCGGCCAACCGCCTGCTGTGGCGCATGAACCCGCGACGGCTCGATGTCGAGGCGTATCGTGACTGCCTGCTCCAGGCCAGCGGCAGCCTGGACGACCGGGTCGGCGGTCCCTCGATCGATCTCGATCAGCCGGAGAACACGCGCCGCACCGTCTACGGACGGGTCAGCCGCGGGCGAATGAGCTCGCTGCTCCAGCTTTATGATTTTCCCGAAGCGACGATGCACAGCCCGCAGCGGGAGGTCACGACCTCGCCGCTCCAGCAGTTGTTCGTTATGAACAGCGGATTCGTGCAGGACCGGGCCGCGGCGCTGGCACGGTCCGTCGAGCGTGAGACGTCCCTTGACGCCAGGGTGCGCGGGATGTATCGACGGACGTTCGGCCGCGAGCCCAGCAAGACGGAGCTTAAGCTCGGCGAGCAATTCCTCGCGAGTTCGACGCCGGCCGAGTACGCGCAGGCGCTGCTGTGCACCAACGAGGAGATCTTTTGGCCCTGAACCCGGCGACAACCCCATCGCGACGTGCCTTTATCCAATCGCTCAGCGCGGGACTGGGATCGGTCGGACTTTTGGGCATGCTGGCCGACCAGAGCGCCCGTGCCGCCGCCACGCCTGCCGCCCCCGCCGCCCCGCCCGGGCTTGCGCAATTCGCGCCCAGGGCGCGGCACAACATCGTCCTGTTCATGCCGGGCGGCCCGTCGCAGATGGACCTCTTTGACCCCAAGCCGGCGCTCCAGCAATACGCCGGGCAACGCCCCCCTTCGGTCAACCTGCGAACTGAGCGCACGACTGGCGGGCTGCTGCCGTCCCCCTTCACCTTCAAAAAATATGGGCAGGCGGGAATCGACGTCAGCGAGCTTCTGCCGAACCTGGCAGCAATGGTGGACGACCTTTGCGTCGTCCGGTCGATGTACACCTTCAACCCCACCCACGGCCCGGCGCGCGCCCTCTTTCACTCCGGCAACATCGGCGCCACGCGGCCCTCGATGGGATCGTGGCTCGATTACGGCCTGGGAACCGAGAACCATAACCTCCCCGGCTTCGTCGTCTTGAGTCCCGGCGGGGGCGGCGCGGGCGCCGGCGCGCGCAGCGGCTTCCTCCCCGCACGTCACCAGGGCACCTCGCTCGACTGCTCGGTCACCGAGCCGCAGCGGATGATCCGATACCTGCAGAACCGGCAGCTCAGCGGCCCCGCCCAGCGCCGCCAGCTCGACCTGGTCCAGGAACTCAACCGCGAGCACGAGCGCGCGTTCGGCGCTGATGAGTTCCTCGAGGGCCGCATCCAGGCGATGGAGACTGCCTATCGGATGCAGGCCGAGGCGACCGATGCCTTCGACATCCGCAAGGAGCCCGAGGCGATCCGCCAGGAGTACGGCAACACCCCCTTCGCCAACGGCTGCCTGCTCGCCCGGCGCCTGGTGGAGCGCGGCGTGCGATCGGTGCACGTCTACTACGGCCCGGGCCAGCCCTGGGACGACCACAGCCACATCAACAAGAACCTCCGCGGTCGTTGCCCCGACATGGACCAGGCATCGGCCGCGCTGATCCGCGATCTCAAGCGCCGCGGGCTGCTGGACCAGACCGCCGTCGTCTGGGGCGGCGAGTTCGGCCGCACCCCCGTCTCCGAGAGCCGCGACGGCCGCGACCACAACCCCTACGGTTACACGATGTTCATGGCCGGCGGCGGCTTCAAGGGCGGGATCTGCCACGGCGCCACCGACGAGTTCGGCTTCAAGGCCGTCGAGGATCGCGTCTCCATCCACGACCTGCACGCCACCCTGCTCCAGGTCCTGGGCATCGACCACGAGAAGCTGACCTACCGCTACGCCGGCCGCGACTTCCGCCTGACCGACGTCTACGGGCAGGTGGTCCACGAGCTGCTCGCCTGACGACAACGGGAGGGCGAGGCTCCGTCCGAGCCGTCTTCTTCTCCCTCTCTCGGTACTCCGGGAGAGGACTGGGGTGAGGGTCTTCATTCAATACCGTCTACGGACCGGGCTCACACGTCCAAGCTCGCCCCCCCCCAAAAAACGTCATTTGACTTTTCACACCCCCCTTTTGACATTACGTCGATGCGCATCATCCGCTTCGTTTCTGGCGGCCAGCTACATCTCGGCCAACCGCTCGACGACCGCTTCACCACCGCCCTGCGAATCGATGGCGACCTCCTCGGCCAATACCGCGTCACCGACCAGCGCCTCAAAGTGGACAAGCTGCTCGCGCCGATCGTCCCATCCGACATCCTCTGCATCGGCCTGAACTACCGCGAGCACGCCGCCGAATCCGGCAGCCAGATCCCCGTCAATCCGATGCTCTTCATCAAGTCGGGGAACACGCTGCAGAACCCGCTCGACCCGATCCTGATCCCGCGGCGGTCGGGCCAGATCGACTACGAGTGCGAGCTGGCGGTGATCATCGGGCCCGGGCCCGCCAAGGACGTTGCGCGGGAGCGCGCACTCGATTACGTCCTGGGGTACACGTGCGCCAATGACGTCTCAAGCCGCGACTGGCAGCGCGAGAAGTCCCTGGGCGGCGGGCAGTTCGCGCGCGGCAAGTCGTTTGACACGTTCTGCCCGATCGGTCCGGCCATCGTCACGCGGGACGAGATCGCCAATCCCAATGCGCTGCGCATCAAGACGATCCTCAACGGCCAGACCATGCAGGATCACACGACCGCCGACATGATCTTCGACGTGCCGGCGCTGATCGAGTCGCTCTCGAGCACGATGACCCTGCGCCCCGGCAGCATCATCCTGACCGGCACGCCCCAGGGCGTGGGCTTCGCGCGCACGCCCCCGGTCTGGCTGAAGGACGGCGACACCTGCGTGATCGAGATCGAGGGGATCGGGCGGCTGGAGAACCCGGTGAGGAACGCCCGGTAGGGCTCGCTTCAGCGAGCGAGATTGGCCTCGCTCGGCCCAATTGCTTTGTTTCCAACTTCCGCGCGCCCCGGCGGTAACATGGGCAGACGCCTGATTGCTGATGCGCGCCAAGATCTCCGTAATCCTCCTCACGTCCGTCGCCGCGATTCTGCAAGCCGGCCCGGCGCGCGCCGACGACCGCGATGATTTCCGGCAGATGATCGAGCAGCAGCGGCGGACCCAGGAGATGTTCATCCGCCGCCTCGATCCCCTCCCGGGCAAGCGCAAGATCCAGGACCTGCTCCGCGTCGCCTCGGACGCCGGCAAGCTGGTTATCCGATCCCCGATCTTCGACAACGCGGCCGACGCGGCGCACCTGCGCAATCGCCAGGTCCGCGCCGAGGTTGAAGGGTTCGACGGCCAGTGCACGCTTATGGTCCAGTCGATCGGCAACGGCGGGTCCCAGTACTTCACGTTCAGCAACGTGTCCTACCCGAACTCGGACGGGATCGCACAGCTTCGGGTCACCGCCCAGCCGGGTTACCTGCAGATCGTCAAGACCTATACCTCGCGCTCGGGCAACTTCAACCTGAACCTCATCCAGTCCTGGGGCCGTGCGTCGTACGCCCAGCCGGACGGCGTGCAACTGGGCGTCTACGGGACCGACGCCAGCGGCCGGCCGACCGTCGGCGTCAGCCTCGCCGAGCCCGACTTCCTCACCCTGCGGCGCAAGCACTCGCGCGTGGTGAACGAGCACCTGCGCCCGCTCCTGCGCCAGCTCAAGCTCGAGGCCCTCTTCGCGGTCGACCGCTCGCTCGCCTGGCAGGTCTTCGCCGACGACTACAAGGGCAACGACGCGCTGGCCCGCCAGGTCGACGCGCTGCTGGCGGGTCTGGATCGCGACGGCTACCAGGAGCGCGACGCCGCTCGCCGCGCCATCCAGAACCTCGGCCCCGACGCCGCCCTGGTCATCTACCGGATGAACCGCGGCGCCCTCACCGTCGAGCAGAACTGCCAGCTCGACGCGGTGCTGGCGTCCTACTCGTTCGTCTCGCGCGAGGAGGCCCGCCGACTGGCAGGCGACGTCGATTTCCTGCTCGACTGCCTCTACGTCGACGACGCCGACGTGCGCGCCACGGCCGCCCACTACCTCGAAAAGGCGGTCGGGCACCAGGTCGCGTTCGACGCCGCCGACAACGACTACGACCACCGCGCCGCCCGCGTCGAGACGCTGCGCCAGGCACTCTCGCCCACCGCCGCAACCACCCGCCCAACCAACCCGCACTGACCCATTGCTCCTTGTCCCCTCGTCTCTCACACCGTCCGCGTAAACTCAAGTCCCGCCTCCCGCAACGCCCTCTCGATCTGCGCGATGTGCTCGAAATCCCGCGTCTCGCACGTCGCCGAGATCGTCACCAGCGCCGGATCCGCGGGACCGAAGTGCCGGTCGTGGGCGATGTCCAGCACGCTCGCCCCGGTGGACGCCAGGATTGCCGTCAGCCGCGCCAGCGACCCGGGCCGGTCCCCGAGACAGGCGGTCACGCGGCAGAGCCGCCCGTCCGCCGCCAGCCCTCGGTCGATGATCCGCGCCAGCAGGGTCACGTCGATGTTCCCGCCCGCGAGCACGAGCACCACCTTTTTTCCCTGCAGGCCGCACGATGGCGTCATCGCCGCCGCCAGCGGCACCGCCCCGGCCCCCTCGACCATCGTCTTCTCCAGCTCCAGCAGCTTGAGCACCGACCGCGCGATCGTCGGCTCGTCCACCAGCAACAGGTCGTCCAACCGCGAGCGGATCAGCTCGAAGCAGCGCTTGCCGACCTCGGCGATCGCCAGACCGTCCGCCAGCGTGGGCTTGCTCTCGACGCGAACGACCTTGCCGGCCTTGAGCGATTCGTGCAGCGTCGGCGCGTTGATCGGCTCGACGCCGACGATCTTGACATCGGGTTTGATGGCCTTGACGGCCGTGGCGATGCCGGCGATCAGCCCGCCGCCACCGACCGGCACGACGATGGCTTGGACGTCCGGGAGGTCTTCAAGGATCTCCAGCCCAAGAGTCCCCTGCCCGGCGATGATGTCCTCATCATCAAAGCCGGGCACGTACGTCAGCCCCTGTTCCTGCGCTAACTGCAGCGCGTGCCCCCGGGCGTCGTCGTAACTCTCGCCTTGCAGGATGATGCGGGCGCCGAATGAGCGGCAGTTCGAGACCTTCACCAGCGGCGCCCACTTCGGCATGACGACCGTCACCGGCACGCCCAGGTCCTTGCCGTGGTACGCCAGCGCCTGCGCGTGATTCCCGGCCGACGCCGCGACCACCCCCGGCCCCGCCTGCCCGCGTTCGAGCATCAGCTTGAGCTTGTTCCGCGCCCCGCGCTCCTTGAACGACCCGGTCACCTGCATGTTGTCCAGCTTGCAGTAGATCTCGGCATTGCACAGGCGCGAGAGCGAGAGGGAGTAAGGGCATGCACTGCGATAGATCGCGTCGTCGATCCGCGCACGAGCCGCGCGAATCGTCTCGAGGGTGACGGGCATAGCCGAATTGTAAGAAGAGAGAAGCGAGAAGCGAGAAGCGGTATCATCTCGCAAATGAACCAGCGAATGCTCATCGGGTTGTTCGTCGGGTGTCTCGGATTGTTTGCGCAGGCGCAGGACAAGGTGATCCGCATCGGCATCATCGGGTGTGACACGTCGCAC
>DATBFY010000534.1:0-17821 GCA_036558265.1 Tepidisphaeraceae bacterium
AGTAGGCGTAAACCCCGCTGCCGGGCGCCAGGCCCGATTTGGTCTGCTTATCCCACGTCTGGTTGGTCAGCAGATTGTTGAGGAAGGCCAGCCGATCTTTGCCGGTCAGTTCCAGGATGCTACGCTGCGGCAGGTCCATGAGCCCGGTGGACTTTCGGATCGCTGCGTATTCGGCCTCGGGCTGCCCAAACGTGGAGACGATCTCGAGTTGCGCGTATGGCTGGGATTCCGTCTCCGGATGAGCGGCGTGGAGTTCGCGAAGCGTGTTGGGCAGAACCTCGGGCATATCGCTGACGTTATGGATAGCAGGACCGGTTAAGTCAAATCATCCAACGCCCGCCGAAAATCGTGGTAGTTACGGGCGTCGTCAGGCATTTCATGTCTTGGTGAATCGCGCGGAGCACGACGAGGGATCGTAATGATGAGCACGCCGAGGACGGGTCGCCTGCTTTGTGGACTGATGTCGGCCGCCTTCGCCGTCGCGTCCAGCGCCGCGGTGACCGAAAAGACGATCGTTCCGACGACTCGGCCGTCCACGCCCCCGACGGTCGTCGGGATCACCGTTCCGTCACTGGCGTCACCCGCCTCGTCCCTTGCACCCACCAAAAAGCCCCTTCGCGTCCTGTTCATCGGCAACAGCTACACGTTTTTCAACGGCGGCCTGGGCACGATCGTGCAGGGGCTGGCCTCGGCCGTAAAGGACGGCCGGCGATTCGAGTACGTCGAGGTCACCAAGGGCGGCCAGACCCTCGAGGGCCACTGGAAGGACGGCAAGGCCCTGGCAGCCATCCGCAAGGGCGGGTGGGATTACGTCGTCCTCCAGGAGCACAGCCTCCGCCCGATCCAGGACCGCGAGCGCATGTGGAAGTACGCCACGATGTTCGATGCCGAGATCCACAAGGTCGGCGCCAAAACGATCTTCTACGAAACCTGGGCTCGCAAGAACAAGCCCGAAATGCAGGCCATGCTCGACGCCGCCTACAGCGGCATCGCCAAGCAGGTGTCGGCGATGGTCGCGCCAGCCGGCCTGGCTTGGGAGCGCGTCCTCAAGGCCAGGCCCACGATGGCCCTGCACATCGGCGACCTCAGTCACCCCACGCCCGCCGGCACCTACCTCAACGCCTGCGTCTTCTACGAGACGTTCTTCGGCAAGAGTCCCGAGGGCCTGCCCCGCACGATCCGCAACGCCGCCGGCAAGGTCCTGATCGACCTCAGCGAGACCGACGCCACCCTGCTCCAGCACGCCGCCTACGAGACTTGCGGTCGCAACCTCTCCGCCGCCGCCACCGCCTCCGCTTCGGCTCCGAAAAAGCCCATGCAATAATCCTGCGGGCTTTTCGCACTCCCACCCTACGGTTACAACCTCCGCCCATGCGCGTCCTGCACGTCACGGACACCTTCCTGCCCAAGGTCGGCGGGGCGGAGATCGCCATCGACCAGCTCGTCCGCGCCATGGGCGACCTGGGCGCGCACTGCGCCGTCCTCGCCCAGCGCAACCGCGGCGTCACCGGCGAGGTCCGAACCCCCTACCCCCTTCGCCGCTTCCGCAATCCCCAGTCCTCACGCTGGGCCGGTTGGTGGATCGATCGCCACATCGATCGCATGGAGCGCGAGCTGGGCGCGTTCGACGTGCTCATCGGCCATCACGCCTTCCCCCCCGGCTACGCCTGCGTCAAGCACGCCCGCCGCACCGGCCGCCCCGCCATCATCTACCCGCGCGGCGGCGACATCTACGAGGTCTCCCGCTTCCGCAGGAAGGCCTCCGCCTGGCGAAAGCTCTCCTGGGCGCTGGCCAACTCCGCCGCCGTCGTCTGCGCCAGCCAGGCGATGGAAGCCCTTGTCCGCGAGATCATCGGCGTCAGCGCCGCCGACGGCCGCCTCATGCGCATCCCCAACGGCGTCAACGTCGAAGATCTCCGCGCCGACGCCTCCTCCTCCCGATTCTCCACCGACCCGCGCCTTACCGGCCCCTTCATCCTCGGCCTGGGCCGCACGATCCGCCGCAAGGGCTTCCACCTCCTGATCGACGCCTTCGCGCGCCTCGACGCCCCCGATTGGAAACTCGTCATCGCCGGCGAAGGCCGAGACCTCGAACCGCTCAAGTCCCAGGCCGCCCCGCTCGGCGATCGCGTCCTCTTCACCGGCCTCGTTGAAGGCCCCGACAAGCGCTGGCTCCTCCAGCACTGCCGCTTCATGGCCGCCCCTAGCCTCGAAGAATCCTTCGGCAACGTCGCCCTCGAAGCCATGGCCTGCGCCAAACCGGTCATCGCCTCGCGCGCCAGCGGCTTCGCCGAGATCGTCCGCGACCACGAGAACGGCCGACTGGTGGACGTCGGCAGCGTGGACGCGCTCGCGGATGCGCTCCGCGACTACACGTCCCGCCCCCTCTGCCCCCAGTCCCGCGCCGCCGAAGCAACCGCCCACGCCTTCTCCTGGCAGACCATCGCCCGCCGCTACATCGACCTGATCGAACAGGTCCGCGCCAATGCCAACGCCGACGCCGGCGTCAGTTGACGCCAATTACCCCCCCGATCACCATGTGCCCCATGCCCGCCGCCGCCGCCAATGCCGCCGACTCCCTCGCCATCGATCTCCGCGACGTCGCCAAACGCTACAAGGGACGCGTGGACGCCCTCAAGGGCATCGAGATGCACGTCCGCCGCGGCGAGATCTTCGGCCTCCTGGGCCCCAACGGCGCCGGCAAGAGCATCCTTGTCAAGATCATCATGACCATCGTCCGCCCCACGCGCTGCGTCGGCAGCATCCTCGGCCGGCCGATCGGACACAAGCCCACGCTCGGGCGCGCGGGGTATCTTCCGGAGAACCACCGCTTCCCCCGCTACCTGACCGGCCGTCAGGTGATCGAATTCTTCGGCGGCCTGGCAAACGTCGATCGCCCCACCCGCAAGCGCCGCGCCGCCGAGCTGCTCGAACTCGTCGGAATGCGCACCGATGCCGACCGCAAGGTCGGCACCTACTCCAAGGGCATGGCCCAGCGCATCGGTCTCGCGCAGGCGCTGGTCAACGACCCGGACCTGATCCTCCTCGACGAGCCCACCGACGGCGTCGACCCCGTCGGCCGCCGCGACATCCGCGACGTCCTGGTCCGCCTGCGCGCCCAGGGCAAGACCGTCTTCATCAACAGCCACCTCCTCTCCGAACTGGAGATGATCTGCGACCGGGTGGCCATCCTCGTCGCCGGCCGCGTCGCCCGACAGGGCACCCTCAACGACCTCACCCTCGCCCGCCAGCGCTACGAGATCGAGGTCAGCACGAACGGCCAATCAACCCGGCCCCTCCGCGAGACGCTCGGCGCAACCGTGCAACCGGTCACCATGCCATCCCCGCCACCCATCAACCCGCCGATCCCACCCGCGTTCCCGCTCGTCGGCGCCGCCCCGCCGCCGCCCCCGCGCTCGATCGAGCGCGGCACGCTGCCCACCGGCCAATGGATCGAGATCGAAGGTTCGCTGATCCGCGTAGGCATCACCGACGCCGCCGCCATCCAGCCCCTGATCGACCGCCTCCGCATCGACGGCGCAATCGTGCAGCGCGTCCAGCTCGTCCGCCCGTCGCTCGAAGACCTGTTCATCGAAGCCGTCGCCGCCGACCCGGCCAACGGACGCGCTCCCAAAGGAGGGATCTGACCCGTGACGCCCATCCTCACCCAGACCGGCGCCCTCTTCCTCGACGCCTACCGCGACCTCAACGCCAAGAAAATGTTCTGGATCGTGCTGGTGATCTCGTGCCTCGTCGTCGCCTCCTTCGCCGTAGTCGGCATCAACGCCCGTGGCTTCACCATCCTCTGGTTCGAGATCCAAAGCGTCTTCAACACCGGCGTCATCCCCAAGCCCACGTTCTACAAGATCATGTTCAGCACCCTGGGCGTGGGCTGGTGGTTGAACTGGTTCGCCATCATCCTCGCCCTGGTCTCCACCGCCGGCATCATGCCCGACTTCATCGCCGGCGGCGCGGTCGACCTGTACCTCAGCAAGCCGATCAGCCGCCTGCGCCTCTTTCTCACCAAGTACCTGACCGGCCTGCTCTTCGTCACCCTCCAGGTGGCGCTCTTCACGACCGCCTGCTTCTTCCTGATCGGCGCTCGCGCCGGCTCGTGGGACCTTCGTGTCTTCCTCGCCGTGCCCGTCGTCGCCCTGGTCTTCAGTTATCTCTTCTGCGTCTGCACGCTGATCGGCCTGCTCACCCGCTCCACCGTCGCCGCCCTGCTGCTCACGATCCTCTTCTGGCTGATGATCTTCGGCGTCCACTCCTCCGAAAGCCTGCTGCTGATGAGCAAGACCGCCGGCAGGATCGAAACCCAGGCGTACGAGAATCAGTTCAGCTACCTCGACAAAGAGGAAGCGATGTACAAGGAGCGCATCGCCCAGGCCGACCCAAAGGCCCAGGCGCAGCTCGATGCCACGCGCAAGCGCCGCCGCGAGCTCGAGGACAAGAAGAAGGCCAGCGACCCCACGCGGCGCAACATCGCCACCGCCCACCGCGCGCTCTACGCGGTCAAGACGATCCTGCCTAAGACGGCCGAGACCAGCGCCCTGCTCGCACGATGGTTGAACGTCGCCGAGACCGCCGCCGACGAGGAAAAACTCGATGAGCGCGACCGCCGCCGCGCCGCCCGCAACGGCGCCAACGGCTGGTTCAGCGGCTTCCGCGATCGCACCGAGGTCCGCATGGACGACTCCGAGGTCATCCGCGAGTCTGAAGACATCATCAACGCCCGCCCCGTCTCCTGGGTCATGGGCACCTCCATCGCCTTCGAGGCCGTCATCCTCGCCCTCTCCGCCTGGATCTTCTGCCGCCGGGATTATTGACCAGCGTCAGGTTTCCGCCGACCGCGTTAAGCCGTCATCCTGAGCGCAGCGAAGGATCTTGCCTCGAGGGGATGTGATCGTCCATTCGCGGCAAGATCCTTCGGTCGTTTGAAACTCCCTCAGGATGACGACGGCGGGTCGCCGAAGCGCGCCGCGACCTTACATCCCCTTCCGCTTCCACACCTCCGTCCACCGCGCCCCCGGCACCGCCACCCGCTCATACCCCGCCTCAAGCTGCCTGTATAACGCCACCGTATCCGGATCACTCCTGAAACTCTCCTCCAACCCCCACACGATCACGTAATCCACCTCCCCTCCCGCGCGCCGAAACCGCTCGATGTCGATCTTCGGCGGCACCACGTTGAACCCATCCCCCACCGCCAGGAATTTATACGGGTTCACCTCCGGCCGAAACCGCACCGGGAAATGATCCGTGTTCCCCTCGTAATTCCGCAGGTCCACCGCCTGCCGCTCCGCCGCGATGTACCCGCTGGCCATGTAAAACGGCGCCACGTCGATCGATGACACGTTCCCGCTCGCCGTCCGTCCCCGCGGCGAGAAGATCAGCGGAAGGAACGTCGCGTTCCGCTTGATCTGGTTCCCCGCCGACACGAACTCCCCAAGCTGCGGCGCAAATTCCCGGTACTTCAGCGCATGACTGGCCGTGAACCCCAGCCCCAGCACGATCGCCAGCGGCACCACCGCCCACCGCACCCGCCGCGCCAGCGGCTGCCCCGCCAGCCACAGCAGCAACCCCAGGTACAGGTAAAACATCACCCGGTGCGGAATGTAAAAGTGCCGCGCCAGCTCATCCTGCGAGCGGAAGTACACCAGCAATAATCCCAGGGGCACGAGCAGCAGCGCATCCCACGGCCGCCAGTCCCGCCGCCTGACCTTCCGCATCGCCGCCAGCAGCACCAGCGCCAGGATCACGCTCGCCACCGCTCCCGACAGCCACACCTCCCCATTTCGATACGACACCAGCGCATCCGAGAACTGCAGCAGGTTGACCAGGTCCTCCTTCGGCCGCCACGCCTCGACCGTGTGCTTCACCCCCTCGGTCGATGGCCTGAACACCACCGCCAGCGCCAGCGGCAACACGAACGCCCCCGCCGTCACCGCCGCCTGCCGAACTGCAACCCGAATGCCCCCTCCCGCGCGGATCTCCCCGACCGACCACGCCACCGTCAGCACGCCGATCACCCCGCACGCCAGCGCCAGCGAAAACAAGTGACACGTGTACAGCAGCATCGCCAGCCCCGCCAACCCAAGCCACCGCCCCCACGTCATCCGCTCGCGATAGCGAACCCAGTACCCCACCACCACGAAGAACACCGCCACGCTCAGGCAGAAATTGTAAAACCCCTGCGCGTACAGGTACGAGTACACGAGCGGAAACGCCAGGAACGCCAAGGGTGCCCTTGCCGGCCGGATCCGTCGGTGGGGCAGACGTTCCTGTCTGTCTCGCATGGCCGAGCGCACGGCTTCCTGCCCCCCGAGTCCATGCGAAGCATTTCCGCCGAGCCTGTCGCGCACCACTCGCCTCGTCCGCACCGACCGCATCGCATACCGGATCGCCAGCGGGAACACCACCACGTACAGGCTGACCAGCACCTTCTCCGCCACCGTCGGCTTGACCACGTACAACAGCCCGGCCAGCACAACGTGCCCGATCAAATTCGGATCAAAATCCCGGCTGACGAAGTAATACTTGCGAAACGCCGACAGCGACGGATCCCCGATCCGCCGCATCACGTCCGCGCTCGCCACGTGCGCCGCCCCATCGGTTGTCGCGAGGTACGTAAACGCCCAGATCGGCACAAGCTGGATCACGATCATCGCCGCGAACAGCAAAGCCTCGTGCCGCGCAAACCACGCGATCACCCGCCCCACGATCCGGCGCCGACCAAGCCCGGGTTGATCTTGAATGGCCACTCCGTTCAAGCCCGCGATGTTACGCATCCCCGAATTCGCCTCAACTGCGCACCCCGCGCGGACGTCCCGCCCCCCAACACGTGGCACGGGCGGCTCGCCCGTGGTCGCGTACCCGCGACATTGGGCGGTACCCCGCCCAAGGAAGACCGGAGCGCAAGCGATCCGCCACGGCGGGCTAGCGGCTTCAGCGGCTAGCTGAACAACTCCGCGATCGCCTACAAATCCCCGACCTTCAAATCCCCCGATCCCGCATCAAACCACGAGAACGTCTCGAACCCATCCCCGTTCAGCGCTACGCGGTCCTCCCGCCCGCCCCCCGTCGCCAGGTTCTCGAACGCCCACCCGTGAGCGCCGCTGCTCCGCGCCGCGTTCAGCGAGTTGTTCGTCTTGTTGAAGAAATAAATGACCGGCTTCCCGCCGTCGTAAAACAGGTTCGTGTAGAGCCCCTGGCTGTTCTTCGCGGCGATCGTCGCCGTGCTCCACACGCTCCCGTTCGAGCGGGCGAACTTCAGGTCCGCATTCATCGCATCGTAGTAGCTGAAGGACGGCAGGTTGCTCTCGTCGTACGCCAGCGACACGAACCCGCCCCCCGCGCCGTTGTCGTCTACGGTCGCGATCCCCCAGCCGCCCTTCTTCTTCTGCGCGTATTTGAACGCCCCTACGCCCGTCGCCTCGTAGGCGATCGACCATACGCCGCTCGCCGGATTCGCCGCCAGGCTCGGGTACCGCCCGACGTCCCCCGCCGAATCCACCGTCGTGATCGTCCATCCGCCGGCCGACTTGCTCGCGAACCGCAGGTCGTGTCCCGTCTTGTAGTAGTACGCGATGACCGGGTGGTCCGACGAGTCGTACTTCAACGACGGGTAATACCCCACCGTGTTGGTCGAATCGACCGTCTCCACGTCCCACGACGTGCCGTTGAAGTGCGCGTACTTCAGGTCCGCGTTGCTCGCGTCGTAGTACGCCACGCCCGGCCGGCCGACGCTGTCCAGGTCCATCGATACGAAGTTCCCCGCGTCCGCCGCGCCGTCGATCGTCGTCACGCTCGACCAGGCCTTGCTCGGGTTGCGCGTCGCGTACTTGAGCGTCTTGCTCGACCCCTCATACCAGACGAAGTGCAGCACGTCGTTCTGGTCGTACTTGATCGCGTTGAACGTCCCGGCGTTGCCCGGCGCGGCCGGATCGCCCACCGCGCCGGGACCGACGATGCTGATCGAGTACGTCCCCGCGAGCGAACGCCGGGCGTTGTAGACGTCCAGGTAATACGTTCCCGCCGCCAGGTCCTGCGACAGCCCGCCCGCGGCGGTCGTGCCGATCACGTTCCCATCCGCGTCCAGGAGCGACACCCCATCAAGCGTGGAGATCCGATAGTGCCCCGCCTCGCTGACCGTGAACGTGTAATCGTCGTGGTCGTGAATGAGCAGCTTCAGGTTCGAGGCCGAACCCCGGTTGCCGTTCAGGCTGATCCGGCTCGCGTGCGCCAGGTCGTCGTTGCCCGCCCCCTGGTCCGCCGCGTCGTCCCGCCGCTGGTAGGCAAGCTGGATCGCCGCCAGCATGTTCAGGCTCTTGTAGGTCCCCGTCCCGTCCGGGTCCACGACCGGCGTCCCGCTGTCCTGCAGGATCTGCATGATCTGCGCCGGTGTGATCGTCGGGTCGATCTGCTGGATCAGCACCGCCGTCCCCAGCGTGTGCGGCGTCCCCCACGAGTTCCCCTCGCCGCCGTTGGTCCAGATGTGCTCATCCTTGCTTGGCGTGTAATACGGCAGGCTGACTCCCGAGGACGGTCCGAGCAGGTCCAGCCCGGGCCCCCGCTGCGTCTTCGGATTGATCGTCCCGTTCTTCAGCACCCCGCCGGTCCCAAACACATAGGGGCTGGACGCCGGCAGCCCGATCGGCTCTTTAGGCGGAATCCCCTTCTTCGAATCACCCAGCCAGTCGTTGGCGACCGGCGTGGCGACGAAGATCCCCGCGTCCCACAACGCCTTCACCTGCGCATCGTAGACCGGCGTCAGCGCGTTGGTCCCGATGAAGTCCGTCAGGTTCACCGCTGTGATGTGGTACTTCGCGTGGTTGTCCACCACCCACTGCAGCGCATCCCGGATCGTGTTCTGGCTGTTGGTGCTGCTGGTCCTCAGGTTGTAAAGCAGCGAGTCCGGATTCTGCAGAATCCCCTGGTAATGTTTGCCGTCTACCGGGTTGGTCCAAGGCAGCATCGCCAGAATCCCGGCCACGCCGGTCGCGTGCGCGGTCGAGACATCCACCTTTTCGGACGTGTCGGGGAACGGATAATTGTCGTTGTCCTCCCAGTCCCAGATGTTCACCACCCGCGGGCTGACCGTCCCGGTCGCCGGGTCACCGCCCAGGCGCGGGTGAAGGAAGTCGATGCCCTTGTCCACCACCGCCACGCTGTAGCCCCCCCCGTCCAGCCACGGGTACTGGGCGAAGACCTGGTCCATCCCCACCAGCTTGGGCCACTCCCCCCATGTGAGGGCCATCAACTGCCGCTCCTCCAGGGGTTCGAGCAAATGGATGGGTCGAGCGATGCGCATAGCCGAGTGTGATTTAGCCGCGATGGAACCCTCCGTCACCTCTGAAAATCGAGCATTGGGCCCGATTTTCATTGATTTTTCCAACGCGCGTCAAAATGGGCAGAACTTGTCGGCATTATGCCCGATCCAAGGTCAGCACCCAATCTTGGCCATATCCCTGCGTGGGTGGGACAAAGGTCCGCGTGCCGACGTCGTCAAATCGACCGATCGCCGTGGACTTGCCCGTGCGGGGATTGTACCAGGCGGCCGTGACCCGCCCGGCTGTGATCTTGCTCATATTGACCGTGAATGATTTGCCGCTGCCCGAATAGACCATGGCGAACGCCCCCCCGGCGTCGCGCGTGGCTTGGATGTGATCGGTGCCACTGTAGGCGTTCGAGACCACGACGGACTGATCCGGCACCCGGCTGAAATACGGGCGGGATTCAACCAGGGCTCTGAGGAACTTCAACTGGTTCGCCCCCGGCAGATTCAGCGCATCCTTCCAATTCTTGCTGCCGGTGGCGAAGGGGTAGACCTCGTTGGCCCCATAGGCGGTTCCGGCCGCGCCGGCGAAGATCTCCCAATACGCTTTCTTGCGGACGTCGTACGCGTCGAGGAGCGGGCCGCTGAGCGAGCCATGGACCGCGTTGACCGGCAAGTCTTCGTAATTGGGCTCGCCTTCGATGATCGGCTTGGCGGGGCTGCGGTTGTATTCACCGGCCACGAGGTTCCAGGCGGACGAGTCGCGCTCGTGGCCGGATTGGAGCATGTCGAAATCCAGCCAGGATTCGTTGCCCCAGTATTGGCGGGATGCTTGCCCGCCGCGGGGATGGAAGGTGATCAGATGCTTGCCGCCGTCGCCGTCGGACAAGCCCTTCGCTAAGGCCCGCCAGATGCCGGCAGTGGTGCCGTCGTTCACGGGCCAGTCGCCCCCGTTGACCCCGAGCAGGTTGCCGGCCTTGTGATAGCGGGCGCCGAGGAACTTCCCGTAGTTGTAGGCGGAGGTGGCGTTGAAGAGACGGTTGGCCGGGTCGGCGACGTTGCGGCCCCAGGTGGGCATGAGTGCGACCGTGATGCCGTATTTGGCGGCGTCGTCGATGATGTAGTCGATGTGGTCGAAATAGGCGTCGTTGGGGCGGTTGGCGTCGTTGTTCACGAGCGGCGCCTGGCCATAAGGGTTGCGCCGGCCATAGGTTTCGTCGATCGCGACGACCTGGACGACGTTGAAACCCTGCGCCGCGCGGGTCCGCAGGTAGTAGTCCACATCCGCCCGGTTGAGCTTCACCGGCATCTGCCAGGCGGTGTCGGCCAGGTAGAGGAAGGGGGAGCCATCGGCACGAACGAGATAGCGCCCGTTGGCCGAAACCCCCAACCCCCCCGAATGAACCGGCGGCTCAGGGACCGGTGTGGACGCGTTGCTCGAGTAGAGATAGGCCTGCGGGATGATCTGCCCGCGCTGGGTATGGCTGTTCCACCAGAGTGCGGCGACGGCGCCGCCGGCGTTTTCGTAGTATTCGAGCTTGATGTCGTAGAGGTGGCCCTGGGTGAGGAAGAGGGTGCCACGGTCGACGCGCAGGGCATGGTCATTCCAGCGATCCACGATCAGCTTTCCGTTGACCCAGAGGCGGACGCCGTCGTCGCTGACGGTGGAAAAGGTGTATTCCTGCGTGAAGCGGGCCTGGACCTGGCCGGTCCAGCGGGCGCTGAAGGTGTCGGATCCGATGCGGTTGTCGGGGGAACCGGTCTTCCAGTTGAAGTTGATAGAGGGGTCGGTGCGAGAGATCGAGGCGCCGGTGAGGTTGACGTTGTCAAAGTAGACGGCAGCCAACCCATTGCCGGCGAGCAGCGTGCGCGGTTCGAGCGGTTCGAGGGTCTGACGACACCGAGGATGGGGGGATGAAGGACGCTTCACGGGGGGCGAGGGGTTGAATAAGGACTCGAGGGATCGGAGTCAACCGGAATGGGGGAGTTTTGGGGGAAAAGTTGGGGCTCAACCATTGCGTGAGGCTGAATCCAATTGAGGTGTCCCTCACGTAAATGCGGTGTTGGCGCTCCGGAGGTGGTCCGCGTGAAGCTGGGCAATTAGCGCCGATGTTCTGGGCAAACATCGGGTGAATTGCTGCGGTAAGACGGACTGATATACTGATGTGCGTCGGAAACCGTCTGCGCGCAGCGGCGTCTAAGAGGCGTCGTGCGATCCGCAGGGGCGTTGCCCTGCGGCTATAAGGGTCGTGTTGACGCGGACGTCCATCCCCTGGGTTACGTTGTTCCGCGCGCGCGACACAGCCCGGCGCGCGGCGCCAGTCATGAGCCACACCCCGATTTCGCACCGCCAAACTCTGATCTGCGCCGCGCTTGCGCTGTGTTTCGTGGCAGGATCACCGACGCGTGCGGCGGTGAAAAAAGCCGTCACGTGGAACCCCAACATGACCGCGGCCCTGGCCTTTGCCAAAAAGCAGAATAAGCCGATCCTGGCTTACTTCTCGGGCAGCGACTGGGATCCGTACACGGAAAAGCTCGACAAGGAAGTGCTCAAGAGCGAGATGTTCACCGACTGGGCGAACAAGAACGTGATCCCGTTCCAGGCGGACTTTCCGTCCAAGAAGCGGCAGGATCTGTGGAAGAAGCAGAACGAGGACCTGAAGACCAAGTACCAGATCGCCGTCGTGCCGACGTTTCTGCTGCTGGACGCCGACGGCGAGGTGATCGCCCGGGCGGTGTACGAGAACGTGAAGTTGCAGGAACACGAGACGGTCGGCCAACCCAAGATGGCCATTGAGTTCCTGGACAACATGGTGAAGAACCGGGCGGAGGCCGAGCCGCTGGTTCAATACGGGGGGCTTCAGCAGACGCTGGACAATGCCAAGGCGCACAAGCTGCCGGTGCTGCTGCTGGTGACCAAGGGGGAGCGGGACCCGATGCTGCTGGAGGCGGAGAAGCTGCTGAAGAACCAGAAGTTCATCCGCTGGGTGAACGTGAACACGAGCTTTCACCATATGACCTGGCCGGCAGACTCCGACACGTCGGTGGATGGCGCGCTCTTCAAAGGGTTGGCGACGCGGTTCAAGTTCGGGAACACTGCGGCGCAGTTGCTGATGTTCAACCCGACGGAGGAGAACCTGCGGTCGCGGATCGTGGCGTGGAACACGATGCAGATGGACCCGCTGATGAACCGGTTGCAGAAGGAGTTGCCCGCGATCGAGTACAAGGGGACCGACTGGCTGACGGACATCCGCCTGGCGAAGGCGATCGTGGCGCAGCAGCCCAAGCGGATCCTGTTCCTGTACTTCAAGGACGACAGCGAGTTCAGCCAGAAAATGGATAAGGAGATCATCGAGACCGAAGAGATGACGGGGTGGCCTTATTACCACTGCGTGCTGGTGAAGCTGGACTTCGGCAAGGGCACGACGCGCCCCAAGGCGCTGGATCAGCAGAACAACGAGCTGGCGAACCTGTACGGGGTGCGCGGGTATCCGTTCGTGATCCTGATCAACCCCAAGGGGCAGAAGATCGGGGAAGCGAAGTACCAGCGCGGCGGGGCCAAGCCCTTCGTGGATGAATTGAAGCGCGTGTACAACGAGGATGCGAACCGGCGGATGTTGACGGATCCGAATGAAGGGGTAGGACGGCAATAAGAAGAAGCCCTCACCCCGGCCCTCTCCCGGAGTACCGGGAGAGGGGGAAAAGGCTCGGACGGAGCCTCGCCCTCCCGCGGTACCGGGAGAGCGGAAGACAGAATGGGAGCATGATGACGATGAAGATGGCAACCCCCTGCTCAGGACGTTTGTCGCTGGTGGCGGTGCTGTTCGCGCTGATGTCGATGATGGCGCTGGGCGTGGTCAGCGTTCGCGCGGCGGATGAGCAGGATCCGAACGATCCGGCGCTCAAGCGCGAGGGTCGGCCGAAGATGACGCAGGAGCAGCTCATCCGGATCCGGATCGCGGAGCTGGAAGGCGGGGCGATCGGTGAATCGATGAAGACGCCGGAGACGGTCGTGCTGTCCGGCCCGCCGCTGACGGAGCACGAGAAGGTCGTACACGTGCTGAACCGGTTGTCGTTCGGGTGGCGTCCGGGCGAGATCGAGGAGGTGGAGAAGGCGGGCGGGTGGGAAAAGTGGGTCAAGGCGCAGCTCGAGCCGGACAAGATCGACGATTCGAAGACCGACGCGATGATCGCCAAGCGCTACCCGTTCATGCGCCAGACGATGCTGGACCTGTCGGGCGAGTACCCGCGGAACGCGGAGCAGACGCAGCTTCGCAAGCAGTTCCGCGAGTCGGTGCTGATGCGGGCGGTGTACTCGAAGCGGCAGTTCAAGGAAGTGATGTGCGAGTTCTGGCGGAACCACTTCTGCGTGGACACGCCGGACAACGATGAGACCAGCCGCGCGTTCACGGCGCCGGATTACGAGCAGAAGGTGATCCGGGCGAACGTGTTCGGGACGTTCAAGCAGATGCTGTTCGCGTCGGCGACGCACCCGGCGATGCTGGAGTACCTGGACAACTTCAAGAGCCGTGCGAACAACTGGAACGAGAACTACGCCCGCGAGGTGATGGAACTGCACACGCTGGGCGCCGACCGCAGCTACAACGAGAACGACGTCCTGGAGCTGTCGAAGATCCTGACGGGGTGGACGTTCGACAAGGGGTATCATTTCACGTACCGGGACGACTGGCAGCAGCCGGGAAGCAAGTCGTGGCGCGGGATGCGGATCGGTCAGGGTTACGCCGGCGGCGAGCAGGCGCTTTACACGCTGGCGACGGACCGTTACACGGCGGACTTCATCTCGTTCAAGCTTTGCCGGTACCTGGTGAACGACAACCCGCCGGCGTCGCTGGTGAAGAAGGTGGCGTCGACGTTCATCTCATCGGGCGGGGACCTGCCAAAGGTGTACGCGGCGATCATCAACAGCCCGGAGTTCACGCAGCGGTACAACTACCGGGCGAAGTTCAAGACACCGTTCGAGTTCACGGTCAGCGCGCTGCGGACGACGGATGCGACGATCGAGGATGGCAAGGCGACGCTCGACACGCTCTCGAAGATGGGCGAGCCGCTGTACAACTCGAAGGATCCGACGGGTTACTACGACCAGGCCGAGGCGTGGCGCGACGCGGGGGTGCTCACCAGCCGCTGGGACTACGCGTGGAAGCTGCTGAACGACCGGGTTCCGGGCGTGCACGTGTCGAGCGATTTCATCAAGAGCTTCTCGGGGCTGCAAGGCAAGGCGCTGCACGAGCGGATGATCGAGACGCTGATCGGTTCGGACATCGGGACGCGGACGCTGGACGTGCTTCGAAAGGAGACGAACCTGCCGGAGATGATCAGCATTCTGATGGGATCGCCGTCGTTCCAGCAGCAGTAGTCGGTGAAACCACTACGCGGCGTATTACCGTAAGGCAATAGTAAACAAGCATCTGTCGGGTCTGGTATTAGAGATAGCCGGGCACTTTTCCCTTGGAGGTTCTCGTGGATCGTCGTGACTTCCTTAAATCGTCGGGTCTGGTCGTGATGGCCGGTGCGGCCGGGTTTCTCACGGCGGACCAGTTCGTGCGGGGCGAGGGTCCGTTCTCGCTGGGCTCGTCGAAGACGAACATCAAGACCGGCGCCGAGCAGCAGGCGAACACGAGCCCGGCGGAGCAGGCGGCGATGGAGGGGAAGCAGCGTCCGACGCTGGTGACGATCTTCCTGCGTGGCGGTGCGGACTCGCTCAACGCGTTCGTGCCGTACGGGGATCCGAACTATTATAAATACCGCCCGGGGATCGGGATCGGCGAGCGGGGCAAGAACGGCGCGCCGGGGATCACGAAGATCAAGAACGACGAATACTGGGGTTTGAACCCCGGTCTCGCGGGCCTCTTGCCGCTGATGCTGGAGGGCGCATGCGTGCCGATCATCAACGTGGGTTCGCCGCACGACACGCGGTCGCACTTTTCGGCCCAGGACTACATGGAGCGTGGCGCGCCGGGGAACGCGCGGGTGAACAACGGGTGGCTGAACCGATACCTCGAAGCTTCGAAGAAGCCGTTCGACGCGCCCCTCCGCGGTCTTAGCGCTCAGGCGCTCCTGCCGCGGGCGCTGCGCGGCGATTACCCGGTACTGGCGGGTGACAACCACACCGAGCACATGGAGCTGTTCGCCGACCTGTACGCGCCGCAGAACATGGAGAACATGAAGGCGCGCGAGGGCGCGGGCCCGACCGCCGGATCGCGTCTCGATCAGCGCCCGAACCAGAACGCCGAGGCCAAGCAGCTCACGGCGGACATGACCCGGGACATCATCACGGTTTCGGGGACCAACGCGGTGTCGCGGATCAAGGCGCTGGACAAGGCGGCCTCGACGCCGACGGACGCGAACTATCCAACCAGCTACCTGGGACATCAGCTTCGCACGATCGCCAAGGTGATCAAGGCGAACGTGGGCCTGGAGGTGGCGCAGGCGGATTACGGCGGGTGGGATACGCACCGCGCCCAGGGCGGCGCGGAAGGCAATCACACGAAGCTGCTGCACGAGCTGTCGGCGTGCCTGCTGGCGTTCCGCGAGGACCTGGGCAAGCGGATGGACAAGGTGATGGTGCTGGTGATGAGCGAGTTCGGGCGCACGGTGCACGAGAACGGCTCGAACGGCACGGATCACGGCCGCGGCGGGTTCATGATCGCGATGGGGAACATGATCAACGGCGGGCGGTTCTACGGGAAGCACAACGGCCTGGAGGACCTGGAGCACGGGCGGTTCCAGCCGGTACACACCGACTACCGGAACGTGTTCGCCGAATCGATCACGCACCTGTTCCACTTCGACCCGTTCCAGTCGCAGCTCTTCCCGGGCTACAAGGGAGATGGGTCGAACTTCCTGAACTTCACGAAGCAGTTGAAGGAAGTGTGATCATTGCCGGTGACAATTGATGTGGGAAAGCAACCGGCAGGTCGATGAGACCTGCCGGTGTTCGTTTGTGAGCCCCTTATCATGCGCGAGTAACCGTCATCCTGGGAGGTTTTAACGACGAAGGATCTTGCCGCGAATGGACGATCGTCTCCCCTGGCGGCAAGATCCTTCGGTCGTTGAAACTCCCTCAGGATGACAGGGGTGCACGGGATGCCTACAACCGCGCGATGAGCAGTTCGCGCTGGAAGACGAATTCCTTGGGGAGATCGCCCGCGAGCTTGAGGAAGAGTTCTTCCTGGGAGAGGATCTCGGCCTTGAACTCGTTGATGTCGACGGCCTGGAGCATCTCGAACTGTCCCGGGGTCATGTCGAGGCCTTCGAGGTCGAAGTCCTCGGCCTTGGGCATCCAGCCGAGCATGGTTTCCTTGGCGTAGGCGCGTCCGTGGCAGCGGTCGATGACCCACTTGAGGACGCGCATGTTCTCGCCGAAGCCCGGCCACATGTAGTCGCCGCGCTCGTCGCGTCGGAACCAGTTGACGTGGAAGATGCGGGGGCAGTCCTTCATCCGCTTGCGCATGCGGATCCAGTGGACGAAGTAGTCGCGGATGTTGTAGCCGATGAAGGGGAGCATGGCCATCGGGTCGCGGCGAACCAGGCCGACGGCGCCGGTGGCGGCGGCGGTGGTCTCGCTGCCGATGGTCGCGCCCATGTAGACGCCGTGGAGCCAGTTGAAGGCCTGGTAGACCAGCGGCGTGGTCTTGGAGCGTCGCCCGCCGAAGATGATGGCGGAGACCTCGACGCCGTTGGGGTCGTCCCAGGCGGGGTCGAGGGCGGGGTTGTTGGTGGAGGGGGCGGTGAAGCGGCTGTTGGGGTGGGCGGCCTTGCGGCCGCAGTCGGGGGTCCAGCGCTGGCCGGTCCAGTCGATGCACTCGGCGGGCGGCTCCTTGCTCTTTCCTTCCCACCAGACGTCGCCGTCGGGCAGGAGCGCGACGTTGGTGTAGATCGCGTCCCTGGACATGGCGGCCATGGCGTTGGGGTTGGTCTTCTCGTTGGTGCCGGGGACGACGCCGAAATAACCGGCTTCGGGGTTGATGCCGCGGACGCGGCCCGATTTTTCGTCCACCCACATCCAGACGATGTCGTCGCCGACGGTGGTGATCTTCCAACCGGCGTCCTGGTACTTCTTCGGGGGGATGAGCATGGCGAAGTTGGTCTTGCCACAGGCGCTGGGAAAGGCGGCGGCGACGTAGGTGGTCTTGCCGCCGGGGGCGGTGGCGCCCATCAGGAGCATGTGCTCGGCCATCCAGCCCTGCTGGTTGCCCAGGAAGCTGGCGATGCGCAGGGCGAGGCACTTCTTGCCCAGGAGCGCGTTGCCGCCGTAGCCCGAGCCGATGGACCAGATCGTGTTATCGAGGGGGAAGTGGCAGACGTAGCGGCGCTCGGGGTTGCAATCGAGCACGCTGTGCAGGCAGCGCGTGAACTCGTCGGATTGGCCGAGCTGTTTCCACGCGACCTCGCCCATGCGCGTCATGATCCCCATGTTGACCGCGACGTAGAGCGAATCGGTGAGCTCGATGCCGACCTTCGCCAGCGGCGAACCGATCGGGCCCATCACGAACGGGACGACGTACATAGTGCGCCCGCGAT
>DATBFY010000535.1:0-10345 GCA_036558265.1 Tepidisphaeraceae bacterium
GAGGTCACCCTCACCGGCCCCGATCACGACTTGCACTCGGGCCTCTACGGCGGCACCCTCCACAACCCCGCCAACGCCCTCTGCGAACTACTCGCGACGCTCCACACGCCCGACGGCAAGGTCAACATCCCCGGCTTCTACGACGACGTCCGCCCCCTCACCCCCCAAGAGCGCGAGATCTGGGCCAAGCTCCCCTTCAACGACGAGTCCCACCGCAAGGAAATGGCCGTCCCCGAGCTTTTCGGCGAGACCGGCTACAGCACGCTGGAGCGCAAATGGGCCCGCCCCACCTGCGACATCAACGGCCTCTCGAGCGGCTGGCAGGGCCCCGGCGCCAAGACCATCATCCCCGCCCGGGCCAGCGCCAAGGTTTCCATGCGCCTGGTTCCCGACCAGGACCCGAAGAAGATCGAATCCGCCTTCCGCCGCGCCCTCGAATCGCGTGTGCCCAAAACCGTCACACTCGACATCCACGTCCACAGCGGTGCCCACCCCAGCCTCCTCCCCATCGACAACCCCGCCACGCAACTGGCGGCCAAGGCCGTCAAGACCGGCTTCGGCGCAGACCCCGTCTTCATGCGCGAGGGCGGCACCGTCCCCGTCGGCACCCTCTTCAAGCAGCACTTGGGCATCGACACCCTCTTCATCGGCTTCGGCCTCTCCGACGACCGCGTCCACAGCCCCAACGAAAAATTCGACTTGGGCGCCCTGCACAAAGGCACGAGAACCGCCGCCGCCCTCTACGCAGAGTTGGCGAATCTGTAGGGTGGGCTTCGCCCACCACGAAGCGCGAACAGATTGCATCGCGATCCATCCTTCTGCCTTCATCCTTCATCCTTGGATTTCCTTCCCCACCGCCACCGTGCAATCCCCCGCCAGATAATCCTCCACCACCACGAACCGCCCCGACAACGTCCCGATGAATCCGATCACCTCTTCCCGCCGATGCCACCGCAGGTAACTCGTCCCCGCCAGCCGCTCGCTCGACAAAAAGTTGAACACCAGCGCCTCCGACGCCGCCTCAAACGCCCGCCGCAGCGTCGCGTAAAACCCGGCCGAATCCAGCGTGTTCAGCGCCCCGCTGATCGCCACCAGCTGCGCCCCGACGAACATCCGCCCCGGCTCGGCCACGAAATCCGCCTCGATGATCTGCGCGTTCCGATGCCCCTTCGCCCTGGCCGCCGCCGCCAGCTCCGCCACCCCTTCGATCCCCACGTACGACGCCACGCGAATTTCCCGGCCGACCAGAAAATCCAGGAAATCCGCCCGCCCGCACCCCACATCCAGCACGCTCCGCCCCTCAAACTCAACCAGCCGCTCGAACGCCTCAAACCTGGCCGCCTGCGTCTGCGGGCTCGCCCACAGCAGCGACTCGAACCCCGCCCCATGCCGCCGCGCCGCCTCCCGATACGGCCCCAGATAATCAACCCTGTCACCCATCGCGCCGTCGATGATAGACTTCCCCCGTCCATCTTCCATCCTCTATCCTCTATCCTCGTCTTCATGATCCCTTGGCTCCCCATCCTCCGCGACTCCCTCGACCTCGAATTCGGCGCTGACAAGCCGCGCATTGCCACCCTCGCCACGGTGGACGAACACCACCGCCCCTCCGCCCGCTCCATCATCCTCCGCCAGATCGACGACGACGGCGCCCTTCACTTCGTCACCGACGCCCGCAGCCCCAAGACCGCCCACCTCCGCCTCTGGCCCTTCGCCGAGCTGGTCCTCTGGCTCCCCATCCGCCGCGAGCAGTTCCGCCTCGCCGGACCAACCACGATCACCACCTCCGCCGACAACCCCACGCTCGCGCGCCAATTCTGGACCCAGCTCACCGACGTTAGCCGCGCCATGTTCCTCTGGCCCGCCCCCGGGCACCCGCGCCCCGACTGCGACGACCCCTTCGTGCCCGCCGCGCCCGCCACCACACCCATCCCCGACAGCTTCGTCCTCGTCACCCTCCGCCCCGACCGCGCCGATCACCTCCAACTCTCCTTCCACCCCCACCGCCGCACCCGATGGGAGCAATCCTCCGCCTGGGAACCCCGGTCCATCAACCCCTGACCCACCACTCACTTTTGCCCTTTGACTTTTGCCTTTTGCCTTCTAACACTCCGCGACATGCGCTTCCTTCTGATCGGAAATCCCCCGCTAACCCCCGCCGCTGCCGACGCCGTCACCCGCCACGGCCACCAGGCCTCCGCGCCCGAATCCCTCAACCTCACCAACGACTCGCCCAAGGAAGACATCCTCAAAGCCGCCACCAAAGCCCAGCTCGACCTGATCACCGCCGACCCCGACCTGGCGGATGCGCCCTACCAGCTCGACTGCCGCTTCCCCCGCGCCATCATCTTCCTCCAACTCACCGGCGGCGACGTCGAACAGGACGACGCCATCGACCGCCTCTTCGACCGCTACAAGTCCCCCAAGCCCAAACGCCTCTACACCGTCACCGGCACGAGAGTGAAGATCCGCCAACTCCCCGGCGCGGTTTGACTTCCCCCGGTGGGGCGGACATTCTTGTCTGCTCTCAAGAAGTTTCCGAATACACAAGGACCTACGAATGTCTCTTCTGGTTACTGGAAGCATTGGTATCGACACGGTTGAGACGCCCACCGGTCGCCGCGACAACGTCATCGGCGGCTCCGCCATCTACTTCTCCTACGCCGCCTCCTTCTTCACCCCCGTCCGCCTCGTCGGCGCCGTCGGCGAAGACGCCCCTTCCGACCTCTTCACCGTCTTCGGCGACCAGGAAGTGGACACCTCCGGCCTCGAGGTCCGCAAGGGCTCCAAGACCTTCCGCTGGCACGGTTCCTATCTCAAGGACCTCAACGAGGCCGTCTCCGTCCAGACCGACCTGAACATCCTCGCCGAAGCCGCCCCCAAAATCCCCGACAAGTTCCACGACAGCAAATACGTCTTCCTCGCCAACACCCACCCCGTCCTTCAGCAGCAGATGGCCTGCTGCCTCAAGAGCCCAAGGCTCATCGTCGCCGACACGATGAACCTCTGGATCAACACCGCCCGCGCCGACCTCCTCAAGACCCTCAAGATGGTTCACGGCCTGGTCCTCAACGACGGCGAGGCGCGCCTCCTCACCGAAAAGAAGAACCTCATCGCCGCCGCACGCGACGTCCTCAAGATGGGCCCGAAGTTCGTCGTCATCAAAAAGGGCGAGCACGGCTGTTTGATGTGCAGCGGCGACGACGTCTTCGCCCTCCCCGCCTTCCCCGCGCACCAGGTCATCGACCCCACCGGCGCCGGCGACAGCTTCGCCGGCGGCATGATGGGCTACCTCGCCACCCAGCAGGGCAACGTGTCCATGGCCACCCTCCGCCGCGCCCTCGCCTTCGGCACGGTCGTCGCCTCCTTCACCATCAGCGATTTCTCACTCGGTGGCCTCAAATCCGCCACCCGCGAACAGATCGACCGGCGCTGGACGCAGTTCAAGCAAATCGTCGATTTCTGACCCCTCGGGATTCCCCGGAAAACGCCGAACTTCGATAAGGAAATCTCCCCTCCCATCGGTTACACTGACCCCCTCGGGGGTGGACTGATGGAGAGGCATACATGCACCCGGATCGACCGCGCCGACGACAAGGGCACCAATCTCACTACCCCCAAAAACCGATCTCTCTCGACTCCCTTGAGCCCCGCTTGATGCTCGCGGTGGACAGCGAAACCCGCTGGATGATCCTCGCCGCAGGCGGCACCACCACGCCAGGCCCCAACCTCTCGGTCACCTCCAATCTGCCCGCCAGCGGCGGTTACGCCAAGACCACCACCCCCGATACCGCCACCTTCTCCGGTATTGCCGATGCCGGCGGTGGCGGCTCCGTCAAGGTCAACGGCGTTCCCGCCACCTACAGCGCCCCCGCAGGCAGTTGGACGCTGGCCAACACCGCCAACGCCATCGGCCTGCACCCCGGCATCAACCGCGTCCAGGTCCGCTCCTACGACGACCATTCCGTCGAACTCGCCCGCAAGACCCTCGACGTCTGGTACGATGACGGCTCGACACAGACCGTCACCGGCACCCTCGCCGCCGGCAACAACACCTGGACCGCCGCCAACGGGCCCTACCTCGTCACCAGCACGCTCACCGTCCCCACCGGCTCGACCCTCACGATCGAACCGGGCACCAGCGTTTACCTGGGCTCGGGCGCGCGCATCGTCGTCAACGGCAAGCTCGACGCCCAGGGTTCCGACTTCGCCCACATCCGCTTCACCCGCGAGCCCGGCACCACCAACAACTGGGCCGACCTCGAATTCCAGAACACCCAACAGGACAACCACCTCGCCTACGCCGACATCGAGTACGCCCAGTCCACCGCCAACTCCGTTGACCAGGGCGTCCGCATCAACGCCTCCAAGGTCTACCTCGACCACGCCGATTTCGCCCAGATCAACCGCCAGTACCTCGACATCACCAACTCCTCCATCGACATCAAGAAGAGCGTCTTCCCCACCGCCGCCAACGTCGAGTTGATCCACGGCGCCAGCATGCTCGCCAGCGGCAACAGCACCTTCTCCGTCTTCACCGCCAACATCTTCGGCTCGACCACAGGCTACAACGACATCATCGACTTTACCGGCGGTCAGCGCCCGGGCCCCATCGTCCAGTTCTACGACAACTGGTTCATCGGCGGCAGCGACGACGGCATCGACCTCGACTCCACCGACGCCTACATCGAGGGCAACGTCTTCGAGCACTTCCACCAGGACGCCAGCCGCGAGAGCAAGTCCCACGCCGTCTCCACCGGCAACGACACCGGCGCCACCACCGAGATCACCGTCGTCCGGAACTTCTTCTACGACGTCGATCACGCAGCCGTCATCAAAGACGGCGCCAGCGGAACCTTCATCAACAACACCATCGAAAACGTCCACAAGCTCAACAACGGCACCGACGCCACCACCGCTGTCTACAACCTCTACGAGGTCCGCTCCGGCCAATACCAGGCCACCGCCCTCTACACCGACGGCAACATCTATCACAACGTCTCGCAGATGTTCGAGCTGCCCCAGCCCTTCGCCGCCGGCCACCCCCAGATCATCCCCGTGACGATCAACCGCTCGATCCTCCCCGCCGGCGCGAACTACCCCACCGCCGGCGCCAACATCACCTTCGGCCCCGGCAACTCGACCGCCGACCCGATGCTCGTCAACACCACCGGCGTCCTCGACCCGACCGCCGACCTGCTCCTCCAGCCCAAATCCCCCGCCATCGGCGCCGGCCCCAACGGCGTGGACATGGGCGCCGGCATTCCCACCGGTGTCTCCCTCGCTGGCGAACCACCCGCCTTCACCAACAATCGCGACGCGACGATCACCGTCGGCTTCGGCGCAGGCAGCGGCACCAACGCCGCCGGCTACCTCACCTACAAGTATCGCATCAATAACGGACCCTACAGCGCCGAAACGCCGATCGGCACGCCCATCACCCTCACCGGCCTCGCCGACGGCACCTACACGGTATACGCACTAGGAAAGAACGACGCCGGCATCTGGCAGGCTGAATTCGACGTCACCGCCTCCAAGGCCTTCACCGTGGATACCCAGCCCCCGCAGCTCCAATCCTCCGTCTTCCACCACGAGCTCCCCGCGCAGACGCTAGTCCTGAAATTCAACGAGCCCTTCCTCCAGCAGGGGGTCCAAGCCGCACTCCAGATCGTCAACCAGGACACCCACACACCGGTCGATCTCGGCGGCGTCCAAGTCACCCAGAACTTTCAGACCAACGAGCTCGAGCTCGCCTTCCCCAACCTCCCCGACGGCCGCCTGCCCGATGGCAACTACCGCGCCACGCTCGCACCCACCGCCCTGACCGACCGCGCCGGAAACGAGCCCGCCGCACCGATCACCGTGGATTTCTTTGTCCGGGCCGGTGACGCCAACCACGACCGCGCGATCAATTTCGACGACCTGGTCATCCTCGCACAGAACTACGACACCACCAACAAGACCTTCAGCGAAGGCGATTTCAACTATGACGGCAACGTAGACTTCAACGACCTGGTCATCCTCGCCCAGAAGTACGACACGACCCTGCAACCGCCACCGGCCGCCGCGCCCGTCATCACCAGCCCCGTTCGCGCAATCGATTCGAAAAAATCACCCGCCCCCGCGCCGAGAAAGACCACCCGGCCCACATTCTCATCCAGACGACTTCATTGACCTGCAACAACAGGCGACAACCTATGCCCGAATCCCAACTCCTCCCCGCCGTCGGAAAACCCGCCCCCAAGTTCAGCCTCCTCGCCAGCACCGGCAAGACGATCTCCCTCGATGACTTCAAGGACAAGCAGACCGTCGTCCTCTACTTCTACCCCCGCGCCGACACGCCGGGCTGCACAAAGGAGGCCTGCGGCTTCCGCGACGCCCTGGCTGACTACGACAAGGCCCATATCGCCGTCCTGGGCATCAGTCCCGACCCGGTCAAAGACGTCGAGAAGTTCGCCACCAAGTTCCACCTGAACTTCCCCCTCCTGGCCGACGCAGATCACGCCGTCAGCGAGCGCTACGGCGTCTGGGTCGAGAAGAGCATGTACGGCAAAAAGTACTGGGGCGCCGCCCGCACTACGTTCGTCATCGGGAAGGATGGCAAGATTCTCCACGTCTTCGAGAAGGTCAAACCGGATGGGCACGATCAGGAAGTCCTCTCGTGGATCAGCAGCAACCGCTAACATTCTGCGACCCCCGCGCGTTTCGCGGCTGCCCGAAGGGCAGCGCGCGTTTTCCGAGCGCCCACAAGTCATTAGCCCGCCTTCGCTTTCGCGCCGATCCCGTCAGAATCCCCAGCATTTCATCAAAAATTCAAGTCCCATAACTTGCCTTTGTCGATACCTTCGGTTAGACCACAAATCGAGCATTTGGACTCCAGTCAACGAGTCATTTTGCCCGCGCGCACCTCCATGAAGAGTCGTTAGACGTCGTTAGACAAGGAAGGTCAAACCATGGCAAAGAAGCCAGCTAGTGCCCCCGCACCATCGTCCCCGGCCCGCAAACCCGCTGCCGGTCCCGCCAAACCCGCTGCCGCCCCCGTCGCCAGCACGCCCGTGCGGAACACCCCGGTGCCCAAGCCCGTCGCCAGGCCGATCGGCGCCACCTCAAACACGGGCCCCCGCAGGGAAATCACCCACGCCGACATTGCCAAGCGCGCTTACGAGATCTGGGCGTCCGGCAAGGGCGGTTCGGAGACCGACAACTGGCTCCGCGCCGAGCGTGAGCTGCGCGCCGGACTCTGATAACCGCAGGCCAACGCGCCCCGGGGACGCGCGGGAAGTCTGGATTCTCCCGTGCCCCCTTTGCCGCACCCGGGCTACAATTCGCAAGGTATGAGCGACCTGCTCCTGTCGGGCAACCAGCGATTGCCGGACGCGGTCCCGCTGTTTCCGCTTCCCAACGTCGTGCTCTTCCCGCGCGCCGTCCTCCCGCTGCATATCTTCGAGGACCGCTACCGCAAGATGACCGCCGACGTGCTGCGGACGCATCGACAGATCGCCATGGCATTGCTCAAGCCCGGCTGGGAGAAGGACTACTACGGCCGACCTCCGATCGAGCCTGTCGTCTGCGTAGGCTCGATCCTCTCCCACGAGCGGCTGTCCGACGGCCGCTACAACTTCCTCCTGCAGGGTCATACCCGCGCCCGTGTGGTGGGCGAACTGGACGCCGCCGAGCCCTACCGGCAGGCCCGGCTCCAGTCGCTGACCGAATCGGACGGGCTCGAGATCGACCTGGCCGAGGCCCGGCAGCGATTGGTCGAGCTCTTCGACCGCGACGCCTACGCCGCGCTTCCCGGCGGCAGCCAGATGCGCCAACTGCTCGCGACCCCGAACATTCCCACCAGCGTCATCGCCGACCTGCTGGCCTTCAACGTCCTCGCCGACGAACAGGTCGCGCTCAAGCAGTCCCTGCTCGCCGAGTGCAATGTCCGCCTGCGCGTCTGGCGGACGCTTGAGACCATCACCGCCCTTCGCCCCGCCTGGCACAACATCCCCCACGATGCGAATCTGAATTGATCGCCGGCGAGCTCCGCTTCAGCGGGCGGGCCTGTGCCGCGCTGCGGGTCCGCCACACGACACTTTGCGTTTTTGCCCCCTTCCCTGAGAATACCGCGCGCGCGACGCCCGATACCCGCGACGCGCGCGCACCGCCCATGTGGTACTTCGCCTACGGCTCCAACCTCAACTCCCGCGCGGTCGCCGAGTGGGCGCGACACCACGGCCACCGCCCGCCCGCCATGCGCCCGGGCCGGCCCGCCGTCCTCGACAACTATCGCCTGTGCTTCCCGATCTTCAGCGAGTACTGGGGCGGCGGCATCGCCGACATCGTCTACGACCCGGGCAAGTACGTCGCGGGCGTCCTCTTCGACCTTTCCGACGCCGAGGTGAACGTCCTCGACCTGAAGGTCAACCGCAAGCTCGACCCCGCGACCGTCAGGGAGATGGGAACCTACCGCCGCATCGACGTCCGCGTCGCCCCGCTGGTCAAGGGCGACCCCGTCCACGCCGTCACTTACCAGGGCACCAGCGCCGATCGCTATCACATCCCTCCCACGCAGCATTACATGGACCTGGTCGTCCAGGGCGCCTACAGCTTCGGCCTCTCCATGATGTGGATCTCCTACCTCCAGACCTTCAGCACCCAGGTCGGCCGCAAGCCCCGCCCCCCCGGCTTGGGCGACGCGGCGCCGCGGTTATAATCCTGACGTGAGGTAAGCCCATGGGCAGTCCGTTCCCCGGAGTCGATCCGTTCCTCGAAGGCCAGCACGTCTGGCACGATTTTCACCAGACGTTTGTCGTGACCTGGCGTGAGATGCTCATGCGCGCCTTGCCGAGCAACTACATCGCGCGCGTCGAAGAGCATGTATACCTCGGACGTGGCGACGACGACGATTTGGTCGTTCAGCGCGTCCCCGACGTTCTGGTGGAGCAGCGGGGGCCTTCAGGCGCGCCACGCGAGTCGTCGGCGACGGTTACCCTCGAACCCAAGATCGTCCGCCACATCATCGGCGACCCGATCCGCGAGGGCTACATCGAGATCCGCCGCCGGGGTGACGACAGCCTCGTCGCCGTCCTCGAACTCCTTTCCCCCTCCAACAAATCCGGCCCGGGGCGCGGCGAGTATCTCGTCAAGCGCGACCAATTACTCCATCGCCCCGTGCACCTGGTCGAGGTGGACCTGCTCCTCCGCGGCCCGCGCATGCCGTTCCAGGATCCGCTGCCCCCTGCGCATTATTATGCCATGATCTCGCGCGCGGATCGCCGGCCCGTCTGTGAGGTTTACGGATGGACGATCCGTGACCGCCTGCCTTCCATGCCCATCCCGCTCGAACCGCCCGACCCCGACCTGATCACCGACCTGCACCAAGTCTATGCGACCACGTTCGAGCGCGGGCCGTATGATCAGCTTGTGCGCTACGATCGGCCCATCGACATCCCGCTCGCCGACGACCTGCGGAAGTGGGTGGGCGAGCGTCTGGAGTCCAAGCCCGCCTGAGGGCAATCCGGTCAGGACGAACCCTTCCGCGCCGTGACCTGCAAGTGCCCCGCCACCGCTGCCGCCGCCGGGTCGCGCGACAAGTCCTCCTCCATCCGCAATAGCCGCTCCACCGCCCCCGGCTGCTCCAGAAGCCGCTTGTTCTGCCGCACCGGCAGAATTGTCTTTCCGATCACACCCACGACTTCGAACCCCGCCCGCTCGAACAGCTTCCGCAGCGCCAGCGGCGTGAACGTCGTCAACTCGAACCGCTCGCGCTCCTCCGCCGTCAGCCAGTTCGTCCGTCCGCTCCGCACGAACTCCTCCAGCGCATCCAGGTTCCCGCGCTCCGCATAATGCGCCAGCGCCGCAAGCTTGTTGTCCGCCGTCGCGATCACCACGCCGCCCGCCCGGCACACGCGGAACATCTCCCGCGCCGCCCGCTGCGGGTCCGAACAGATCGACAGCGGATCCCCCATCGCCACCGTCAGCGCGAACGTGTCCGCCGACAGGGGGGCAAGATCCACGATGTCCGCCACAACGAGCGTCGCCTTCCGCGCCTTGGCCTCCCCCATCTCTTCCACCTTACGTCGCGCCTGTTCGACCATCGCGGCCGCATGATCCACGAACGTCGTCGCCAGCCCCGTCTTGAGCAGCTTGAGTCCCCACTTGCCCGTCCCGCATCCCAGATCCAGACATGGCGCACTCTGATCGCGCGGGACGAACGGCTTGATCGCCCGCCACGTCAGCTCGTCGTGCAGGTGCCAGTACGGATCGTCGTAAATCGCGTCATATTGCCGCGCCACCCGGTCGTGATACCGCCGCGATGCTTCCGAGGTCCGCCGTGCCATTCCCCCGATCATAAAGT
>DATBFY010000536.1:0-2543 GCA_036558265.1 Tepidisphaeraceae bacterium
GCGATGGCCCGGTTGAAGCTCTTCACGGCCTCATCGGTATTGCCGCAATCTCGGAACGCAGTAGCGAGTAGGTGGTGGGCGGGTGCATGACGGGGAGCGACCCTCACGGCCTTGCGCAGCATTTCGACGGCATCGGTCCATCGCCCAAGCTGCCCATAGGCCATGCCGAGAAGGCAGAGCGTGTCGACATGGCGGGGGTTGTGACGAAGGATCCGGGCATAGGCTGCCGCCGCATCGGCTATCGCGCCCCGGCGGTGCAGCAGCATCGCCTCTTGGAAGAGAAAATCGACCGATGGCTGCGTCATCGAGCTCAGGCCGTATGTCAATGACGTGTAGGCTGCACAGTTCTATCGATCCAATCGAGGCGCTACAATTAGCAAGCAGCTGTCGAGCGCTCGATCGGAGGCGCGGGCAAGCAGTGATCGGTCGCGCCGGTCGAGAAGGAGTTGCACACCGCCGTCGTCGCCCCGAGTCGGGAAATTCGCATTAAAGCCCGGTGAGATTTGGCTTGAGCCCGACGACAACGCGGGTTCGGCAGAACGAAAACCCCCGGCGGTTTTGCCGCCGGGGGTGTCGAGAATTGCGAGCCAGGATCGTTCAGGCGATCATGGATAGAAGTTGCGCTGCCAGCGGACCATCGCCGACCAGACGTCCTGGTCGTCGATCACGAACACGCCAGGCCGCGAGGCGTTCGCCGGGACGATCGCAGCACCCTTGAAGGCGGTGTTGCTCTTCGTATACAGCACTTCGAGGCCGATATCGAGCTGCGGCACCGGGTTCCACTGTGTCCG
Organism: Tepidisphaeraceae bacterium; assembly: GCA_036558265.1. Classification (GTDB taxonomy): domain Bacteria; phylum Planctomycetota; class Phycisphaerae; order Tepidisphaerales; family Tepidisphaeraceae; genus RYN-433. The sequence continues at coordinate 792 of DATBFY010000536.1, forward strand.
CGACCCGATTTCGAAGAAGCTGTAGTCGGGGCTGCAGCTGTTGCCCGGAAGCAGCGCGGTGACCGCAGTGAAAGTCGCCGCCCCCGCCACCGGCGCGACGCCGCACGCCGCGAGCGCGTTCCCAGTGCGCTGGAGGATCTGGTTGGTCGCGGCGCCGTTGTAGTCGACGTTGACGTAGCCGCCGAACCACGACGTGCGCCAGCGCGGGTTCCAGATGTGCTCGTAGAAGGCCAGAGCGCTCCACACCCGGGTGAGCTCGATTTGGCCGAGGCTGAACACGCCGTCGGCGATCCAGCCCAGGCCCACGCTGGTGTTGGATTGGTAGACTTGGTAGCTCTGCTGGTTGGTGCAGAAGCCCGCCGCGCCTTCGGTGTAGCAGACGTTGAAGCCCCACGCGTCGCCGCCCGCCAGGTTGAACTTGGCGCCGCCCGCGACCGCCCAGCCGTACTTGTCGGCAGGATGGCCGTTGATCACGCTGTTGGGCGTCTGGAAGTAGGCGCCGCTGGCGTCATGCAACGCAGCGCTGATGCCGGCGAAGCCCCACTGCTGATCGACCCGCAGGTTGGCGATGATGTCCGGCACCCGGAAGCCGAAGTTGGCGTTGTTGACGGCGAACGCGTTGTCGTTGACGATCGCGCCGTTGAGGCCGAAGAAGCCGGCCGCGGTGAGGTCGACCGTGCCGCCGCCCTTGCGGGTCGCGGGGTCTTCCAACGACAGCGTGCCGGAGAAGCCGTTGTCGAACTGGGCGGTGTAGGCCCAGAGGTTCTGGCCCGAGGCGCCGGTGTCGCCGGAGACGCGCACGTTGTGATAGCTGTAGGCGCCGCCGTAGGTGACCAGGTCGAAGAACGACTGCGACCGGCCCACCGTGAAGCCCGCGAACTGGATGAACGCGCGGTCCCAGAACGGGTTGAAGCTCGTGCCGCCGCCGGTCGTCGCCGGCGTGGTGTTCTCCGCGCCGAAGCGGATGTAGGTCCGCAGCGTGCCGTATTCGGTCTGCTGGCGGACGTCCCACGAGATCGCACCGCGGACGCGGTAGTTGAAGTCGTTGGTCAGGTCGCGGGTGAAGCGCGCCTGGGCGGCCTCGCCCGCGGCGTTACCGACCGCGATGCCACCGCCGCCCATGTTGTACTCGCCCGCAAATACCCACCCATCTTCAGGCAGGTATCGGTGCCCGGGATGTAGTAGAAGCCGTCCCCGTACAGGCTGCAGATCTTCACATACTGCACCGGCGCGGCCTTCACAGGCATGTCGGCGGCTTGCGCCCCAGCAACCGCGACGATCCCCGCGGCGGTCCCGAGGAGAAGACTTTTCACCATCTTCATCTCAACCTCCATTGTTGTAGTGGGAGGGATCGGTCTCCGTCGGGCGCTGCTCACCCTGGAAGGTCCCCTTTGCTCCCCTTACCGTCCGGCCCTTCCCGTTGCCCTCTTTGTCCCCTGAGCACCGGAACTGACCGGAAGGAGCGACATGGGGATGCCCCCCTCCGTCGCACGTCCACTATTAGCCGACGCGGCCGGACAGGCAACGAAGAACAGGCATTCTAAACAGCGTGGAATGCAGTTTTCGGACGGGTGTTGCTGAAACACCACTTGGCCAAAGGCGGCCTTTGGCAGCTTTTGCCACGCTCTTAGCGGGCATGCGGCCCGGCCCGAGTGGCCGCGTCAAATCATTGAAATTCAAACAGGATTAACCATGCTTCCGACACTCAGAGAAACCCGCGCCATGGCCACGCGCACCGCCGCGCCCTGCCCT
>DATBFY010000537.1:0-3501 GCA_036558265.1 Tepidisphaeraceae bacterium
GCGCCTGCTCGACATCCTACGCCGCTACTACCGCGCCGTCCGTCCCCCAGGAGAGTATCTGTTTCCCTCCTGGCGCAAAGACCGTCATTTGTGCAGCGCTCCGCTGCAACTGGCCTGCCGCGAGGCCGCGCTCCGCGCCGGGCAAGGCCGTCTCGCGTCTCAACGCCCTGAAATCCGGCATTGACGCCAACTCCCACGTCATCCCCGGCGAGGACCCCGCCGAGCTCGAAGCCCTCGCCGAGCGCTACTATCTTCGCTGGCAGCCCGCCACCCCCGAGGAGATCTTCCTCCTCGACGCCATGATCGCCGCCGATTGGCTGAAGCGCCGTATGAATAAGGTTGAAGCCCAGCTCTGGACCCACCAGATCAAAACTCTGTGGAGCGACGACCACAACGTCCCGCTCGGCAAATCGTTCTCCCACAGCGACAGCGCCCAAATCCGCCTCCAGCGCCGCCTCGACGCCGCCGACCGCTCCTTCAACCGCTCCCTGGCCGCCCTCCGCTCCCTGAAGGCCGAGCGCCGCAAATCCGTCGGCGACGCCCCTGCCGAAGCCACCGTCGAGCAGCCCGGCCCCGTCCTCCAACCCGTTGCTCCCAAACCCGTTTGCCCCGAGATTGGCTTCGTTCCTCACTCCCTTCCCGCCGGCCCAGGCGGCGGAGCCGCAGAAGCACTAAATAAAAAAGACGCGCGTAGCGCGCATCCTCTCCCCGGCCCCTGGCCCCCGGCCCCCGGCCCCGCGAGCGAAGCGAGCCCGTCCGTTGCGTTCCGCCGCTCCAGCGATTAATATCTCTCTATCCCGTCAAACCGGAGGTTAGAGAATGATTCGTAGGATTCTGCTTTGCGCCGCCCTGCTGGCGCCCGTCGCCGTCCACGCGCAGGTGAAGCTGCTGCGCTACCCGACCTACTCCAAGGGCAAGGTCGCCTTCAGCTATCTCGGCGACATCTGGATCGCCAACGAGAACGGCTCGGGCGTGGAGCGCCTCACCGACAACAAGGCGCGCGACGTCTATCCCCGCTTCTCGCCCGATGGCTCCATGATCGCCTTCTCGTCGAACCGCGAGGGCAATAACGACGTCTTCGTCGTCCCCGCGGCGGGCGGCAGGCCCAAACAGCTCACGTTCCACACCGCCGAAGACAACGTGGTCGGCTGGTCGCAGGACGGCAAGCGCATCCTCTTCTCCTCCACCCGCGCCAAGGGCGCGTTCCCCACCGTCGCCACCCTGTTTGAAGTCTCGGTCGATGGCGGCATCGAAACGCCGCTGCCCGTCGACTGGGGCTTTTCCGGCAGCTACGCGCCCGACGCCAACAAGCTCGCCTTCATGCGCCATCCCTCCGTGTGGTCGCGCAAGCACTACCGCGGCGCCTACGCGGCCGACCTCTGGGTCTACGACATCGCTGCGAAGAAGTACGCGCGCCTCGCCGATCCCGACTACAAGGGCAACTACCTCTGGCCGATGTACGGGCGCTCGGGCGAAATTTACTTCGTCGCCGACCGCACCTCCGCCGAGAAGGGCATCAAGTACGGCGGCCCCGAGGTGATGAAGAGCGTCAACAACATCTGGAAGATCTCGGACAAGGGCGGCGCGCCCGCCCAGGTCACGCACCACACCGACGGCAACCTCTTCTTCCCCTCGATTTCGGCCGACGGCAAGACCATCGTCTACGAAGACAACTTCGGCCTCTGGAAGCTCGACACCGCCACCGGCAAGTCCACCGAGATCGTCATCGACATCAAGGCCGACCCCAAGGACAACAACACCGAGCTCGTCACCATCAACAACGAAGCCGAGTCCTTCCACCTTTCGCCCTCGAACCGCCGCGTGGCCGTCACCGTGCACGGCGAGATCTTCACCGTCGCGACCGATCGCGGCGAGCCGCAGCGCGTCAGCGAAACGCCCTGGCGCGAGCAGGACCCGCGCTGGTCGCCCAACGGCAAGTGGATCGCCTTCGTTTCCGATCGTACCGGCCGCCAGGAAGTGTGGATCTCCGACGAGCTCGGCAAGAACCAGAAGAAGCTCAGCGACGTGGATTGCGACAAATCGCAGATCGTCTGGGCGCCCGATTCCAAGTCGCTCCTGTGGAACGGCTCCGACCACAAGGTCCGGCGCGTGGACGTCGACAGCGGCAAGACCGACGTCGTCGCCGCGAGCGACGTGGCGGCCGTCGCCAATCCCCAGTTCTCCCCCGACGGCAAGTACATCTCCTACTCGAAGGGCGATAGTCAACTGCGCCAGCACGTCTGGGTCAAGCAGCTCGACACCGGCGACGAGCACATGATCAAGTCCGACGACTTCCAGATGTCGACCGGCGGCAGGTGGACGCCCGACGGCAAGAAGCTGCTGGTCATCGGCGGCATCAGCGTGGCCGGCATCGCGCAGACCGGCCGCGGCTGGCCCTCGCAGCTCTACGCCGTGTCCCTGACCCACATCGACAAGGATCCCAACGATCGCGACATCGATACCGAAGAGCAGGCGCAGGCGGCGCTGGCCGAGTCCCAGGCCGCCGGCGGACGGGGCGGACGCGGAGCGGCGGGCGGCCCTCCGGCGAACGTCGCGGTGAAGATCGAGTGGGATGGCATCGACCGTCGTATTAAGAAGCTGACCAACATGACGGGTTCGGTCAACGGCGTGGTTCCGTCGCCCGACAGCCGCACCTACGCGTTCAATTCCTTCGGCGGCGGCGCTGCCGGTCCCCCGGGAGAAGATGCCGCCGCCGGCGGTCCCGCCATCTACATCGTCCGCGAGGACGGCACGGGTCTCCAGCGCCTGAACACCGCCGTCCAGAACGAAGGCGGTCGCGGACGCGGCGGGCGCGGGGGCGGAGGCGGATTCGGCGGCGGCGCCGAAGTGCAGTGGGCGCGCGACAGCCGCAGCATTTATTACATGGCGGGCGGCGGCATCTACTCGACGTCCGTTCCCGCGCCCGCCGAGAACGGCGCCGCCCCGGCTGCGCCGACGGGTGGCGGCGGCGGTGGCCGTGGAGGACGCGGAGGCGGCGCGCCGGTAGCGGCTGCCGCGACAACCACCGGCGCGGGTGCTGCGCCGCGGCGCGTCACCTTCTCCGTGCGCCTGGTGGTCGATCGCGCGGCCGAGCGGAAACAGGTCTTCGAAGAGGCCTGGCGCGTGATGAAGAATCGCTTCTACGACGCCAATATGCACGGCGTGAACTGGGCCGCGGCCAAGGACAAGTACGAGCCGCTGCTGCCGCACGTGGCCGATCCCGACGAGCTCCACAACGTCGTCATGGAGATGATCGGCGAAATGAACGCGTCTCACACGGGCATTACGGGCGGCGGCAATCTGCCCGGCGAGCCCGCCCCCGAGCGCATTACTACTCGCTATCCAGGATTCAATCTCGAACCCGATGCGTCGGGCTATTACAAGGTCTCTTACATTTATCGCAAGGAACCTACCGATCACAAATACATCAAGTTAGCCGTCGACAACTTCGTGCTCGCTATGAACGGGAAAGAGATTAAGAACAAAAACAATTACTGGGAA
>DATBFY010000538.1:0-7858 GCA_036558265.1 Tepidisphaeraceae bacterium
GGTTCCTGTTCGTCGGGTCTGGACTCCCGTCGTGGAGGCAAGCCTCCATCGCTTCCTTCAGATTCGGCCTCGCGGCCGACACCCTTGCTTAGACGGACGGTTCCGCTCGTTGCGGCCCGTAGAGGACTTTCACCTCCTAGAAGCACAACATGCCTGGCACACATGACAAAAAGCGCCGGGCCCGAAGAGGGCCGGCGCTGTCTTAGTTGCGCTTGCGTTTTCTGAGGTGCTGCTGATCCGCCGTCGGTTCCTCCGCCGGGCGGAGGTTCGACGACAGCCAGCCGTTCACCCGGGCGGCGAGCTGTTTGTCGTCCAGCTTGCCCTCGGCAGCGTCCGTAAAGAGCTTGGCTAACATCTGCACCAGTTCCGACTTCTTGCGCTCGGGCGCCGGAGCGTGCACCGGGCCTTTGAGCTCGACGACCAGGTGCGCGAGCTGGATCTTCTGGAAGCCGGACAGCCACGCGGCGTCCGGTCTCCAGTCGTCACGGACATTTACACGGAGTTCGGCGGCAAGATGCCGTACCAATTCCGTCGGACGACGCGGATGGGCGGTGAGGCACTCGACGGTGAGCAGTTCAATCAGATCATCGAGCTTGGACTCTGAGAGCTGAGCAACCTGCTCGTAGCCCGGACGATCCTCGACGAAGTGCTGGTCGTTGAACGGGTCGAGCTTGGCCCGCCGCTCCCGCAGCCGGTCGAACGCCGCGGACGAGAATCCCTCGCCGCTGGCGTGGAGCGTCGTGCCGTTCGCCTCGTGGCGGACGGCCAGCGCCTCGGATCGAACCTTCTCGTGGAGGATCAACGCCAGCACACGCTTCCGAGCGACGTTGTCCTTGAGCAGGGCCTCGCGGACGGCCAGTGCCTGGTGCGTGAACGTGACCGCAAGTTGATTGTCGCTCAACTCGTCGGACGTCGGCGCCTTGGGCTTCTGAACCGTGCCGCCGCCTTCCGCGGTACTTCCATTGCCAGACTCGGCGCGGTGATTCCGACGACGACGCGGCACGCGATGCTCGCCATGCACGCGCCCGTCGGGATCGAGGATGAGGAACGCCGTGGCGGTCGCCTTGATTTCCTCGGAGAAGTGCTGCGGCGCCTGCTCGATGATCTTGTGCCACTCGGCCTCCAGCTCATCGAACCGCTCCTGGAGCCGGTTGAGGCGGGCCTCGTCGTCCTCGCCGATCTTCTCCGCGGTCAACTCCAGCTTCTGGCGCCGGGCCGCGATCTTATTGAGCTTACGGCTGGTCGGCTCGTCGAATTCTTGCGGCGGCGGGTCCATCGCGTACAAGCGATCCTGAACGTCCTCGCGTCGGCCAACGACCACCTCGCTCCAGCCGTCCTCGACGAGCGCCTGGCGCTGGGCATCGAGGGCTTTGGCCTGGGCGTCCATGAACGCCTGACGCTCGATTAGCACCCGGTCGCCAAAGAGGTCTCGGCTGACCGCCGACTCGGGCAACTGGGCAAAGTCGAACAGCGCGTGCGTGGCGTCGATCCACTGGTGGGCGATGACGTTTCGCACGTGCTCGGCGTGGCGCGGCGGATTGCCGCCCAGCTCCTGCCAGACCTCCATCTGCCGATCCGGCGGCACGGCGGCGAACACCTCCGCGGTCGCAGTGTCGATCCTGCCGTCGCGATGGGCGGCCTTCACCACCCCCGCAAGCGTGGATAACTTCAGGCGCTGGCGGACGTAATGCTCCGTCACGCCGAACTCGGCGGCGATCGCCCGGGCATCCTTGCCGTCGGCGGTCGCCAGCTTGGCAAAGGCGTCGGCCTCGTCGAGCGGGTGCATCGGCTCGCGGGCGAAGTTCTCGCCCAGCGACATCGCGTCGGCGGTTGCGGTATCCACGTGCCGCACGACGCAGGGGATCTTCGGATTCCCGTCGCCGCGGTGGATTTCGCGCAAGGCGCGTAGCCGACGCTCGCCGGCGACCACCTCGTAGTGCCTGGGCTTGCCTTCGACCGGTCGAACGACCAGAGGCTGCAGCAACCCTTGCGAGCGGATGAGCGCCACCAGGCGCTGATGCGCCTCGCCGGTGGGCTTGACCTTCCGCGGGTTCCTGCGGCTGGGGAACAAGTGAGACAATGGAACGCTGAGCTGCACAAGACCTGACTGCTGCTTCATCGTACACCTCCCGTGCGATTGGGAACTTTGCGGGGGGATATGCCGAGCCACCCTGGCCCGGCGGTGATGTGTGGCCCCCGCTCTGTCCTCAAGCAAAGCACGAATGCGGGAGGGGCGCAAGTGAATAACGCGCCGACGATGTCCGTTGGCGCGTCGGGCACTTCGCGGCGGGCGTGGTGAAATGACGCGATCGTCAGTTGAACAACAGTCCGATCTTCGTCGCGAGCTGTCGAACGCGGTCTTCGAGGACGGTCATGCGGCGGTCCTGGCCGGACACGTGGAACTCGATGCGTTCGAGCCGCTGTTCGAGGGCGGCGAAGCCCGCCTTCACGTCGGCGCGGAGCTCGTCGAGCCCGCGTCCGACCATCAGGGCCAGGTCGTCGATCCGCTCGTCGGTGCTCTTCTTGGGCATGTAAATCGTTGTGATTAAATGATAATACTGTGAATACATTGTACACGCACGCGCGGGGACTTGTCGAGGTATAATGGAGCGGGAACCGCGGGCGCATGACGCGCCGTCGTGTTCCGAACCAAGTCGCCATTGCCCGGCCGGCTCGTGAACCAGGCGTTTGCCGGTCGTCGGGCGCGCCGCAGTCGCTCGCCGAGTCACGACCGGGCGAGCACGAGGGCAGCCCCGCGCGGAGTGGCGGTTTGTTCCGGACCATGGGAAGGGAGGATCATCACACATATGAAGAGGACGATGCCGTGCGCATCGGCATGGCACACGGATGGGGAGGGGAGCGGCCGCTCCTGCTTTCGCGTGCGGATCGCCGGCAGCACCTGTACGTCGTCGGCAAGACCGGCACCGGCAAGACGACGCTGCTGCGGAACCTGATCCTTCAAGACATCGCCGCCGGCGAAGGCGTCGGCGTCATCGATCCGCACGGCGACCTCGCCGAGGGTCTCCTGGATTACATCCCACGCTGGCGCACCGACCACGTGGTCTACTTCGATCCTGCGGATGAAGCGTGGCCGGTAGCCTTCAACCTGCTGGCGCCACGGACGGCGCAGGCCAAGCACCTGGTCGCTTCGGGGATCGTCGGCGCGTTCAAGGGGATCTGGCGGGATTCGTGGGGACCACGATTGGAATACGTGCTGTACGCCGCGATCGCGGCGCTGCTGGACTGCCAGAACGTCTCACTGCTGGGCCTGCCGCGGATGCTGGTGGACGAGACGTACCGCAACTGGGTGCTCCGTCAGTGCACGGACCCGGTCGTGCTGGCGTTCTGGGAGCAGGAATTCGCCTCCTATGATCGGCGGTTCGTGTCCGAGGTGATCGCGCCGGTGCAGAACAAGGTGGGGCAACTGCTGATGGCCGCGCCGGTGCGGAACATCCTGGGTCAGGTGAAGTCAAAGATCGACCCGCGGTTCCTCATGGACCGGCGACGGATCTTCATCGCCAACCTGTCGAAGGGGCGTCTGGGCGCGGACAAGTCGAACCTGCTGGGGGCGCTCCTGGTCTCGCAGTTCGAGCTGGCGGCGATGTCGCGGGCGGACCTGCCCGAGAACGATCGAGCGGACTTCTACCTGTACCTGGATGAGTTCCACAGCTTCTCGACCGACTCGTTCGCGGCCATCTTGTCGGAGAGCCGAAAGTACCGGCTCTGTCTGACGATCTGTCATCAACACCTGGCACAGCTCCGGCCGGAGTTGCGGGATGCCGTGTTCGGCAATGCCGGGTCGTGGGCGGCGTTCCGCGTCGGGGAGTCGGACGCCGCCGTGCTGGCCAGGGAGTTCGGAGCGCGAGTCGAGCCGTCGCTCTTCACCGGGCTCGGGAACTCTCACATCTGCGGCAAGCTGCTGCGAGACGGCGTACAAGACGAGCCGGTCCTCGCGGTGGTCGAGCGGGCGGCGGCCCCTCCGCAACGTCGCGGCCACACGATCGTCGCCCGCTCGCGGCAGCGTTACGCCTGCGCCAGGAACGTCGTCGAGGATCGGATCGATCGTGCGATGAGGGGTTGAGCCGGCGCGGTCGCGGCCCGGCCCTTGCGCAAACTCCAGGAACGTGCTTGACTTAAAACTGGATTCGGTGCTGAGGCACCCCCCGGGGACTGCCCGCCGCGAACGGCGGGACGCCCCCAGGGCGCCGGAGCCGACCTTTATCGAGGAGCCACTCATGATCGAGCCAACCGAGGATGCGGACTTGGACGTGGACGTGGACGTGGACGTGGAAACGATGCGACGCGCGATGACGGCGACCGTCAACGCGTCGGCAGCGACGCGGGACGAACTGGCGGCGGCGCACGGCGCGGTGTGGGACACGGCCGAGTTGCAGCGGGAATTCGAAGTGCTCGGCTTCGCCGCCCCCTTCGTGGTCGTGCGTCGCTGGGCGGACGGCCGCAAGGGCAGCCTGATGTTCCAACACGACCCGCGGTTCTATTTCGCTTTCCATCCCGACGACGCGAGCACCCGACCGAACCCGATGGAAGGGCGTAGCGCCGGCGCGTAAGACCGATCACGACCGGACCCCGTCCGGTCATTTTTATTGGCGGTGGTCGCGGCGATGCCTATCGGAGGCGCGCCAGGCTTGCGCTTTGTTGCGATCTGTGCTTGGCTAGAGGCAGAAGCGTTCCGCCGCGACCGGCGGGACAAGACCCCAACACACGGGAGGCGCTATGCCAAAACCCACAGCATCGGCAACGAAGCAATCCGACCACCGTCCGGTCCACGAGATCCGCCACCGCAACATCCGCGCGACGATCTGGCGGAACGAGACGGCCAAGGGGCCGATGTACAACGTGACGGTCTCGCGGAGCTACCGCGACGACGCCGGCGAATGGCACGACAGCAATTCGTTCGCCTTCGGCGACCTGATGAATCTGGCCAAGGCGCTCTACGATGCGCACTCGGCCATCGCCAACCAGATCGCCAAGGAGCGATCGACGGCGCGGTCGTCCGCCGAGCGGTAGCCCAAACGGTTCCTTGTGAAGTGATGTATCGCGTTCTACAGGCCGGTGACCCCACCGGCCTTTTGTCTGCGCGGGTCTGACTCCGCCCGCGGCCTCGTAGGCGGGCTGGACAAGGGCGGCCGAAATGTGATTTGCTGGTAGGCAGGAAGACCGTTCTTTCATTTCCTCACCGCGGTTTCCGCTCTCCAACCCATTTCACTAACCGTCCCCCACCGGGGGACAGGGAGGTCGTCATGTCGTCGCGCACCAAGCGCAAGGGGTCTTCGTCTGCGCCGAGTCCATCCGAGCGCCCGCCCGATCCGTCCGACCACCCGCAGTGGTCGCGGATCCTGGCGGACGCGGTCGCCACGCCGGGGTTGATCCACCGGGCGTACTCCCGGTTCTGGAACTACTCGGTGGGCAACCAGCTCCTGGCGTGGTTTCAGTGCGTCAGCCGCAAGCTTGCGCCCGGCCCGATCAACACGTACCGGGGCTGGCGCGAGTGCGGCCGGCACGTGCGGAAGGGGGAGAAGGGGATCGCCCTGTGCATGCCGATCCACTGCAAACGGCGGAAGCATGCACCGTCCGATTCGTCCGTTTCGGATCAGCCCGATGCGGGTTGTCAGGAGCGTCATCATGATCGTGGTGATGCCGAGCGCGGCACCGATCGCGTTGGCGCCGGCGAGGGTTACACCCGCTTCGTGCTGAAATCCCACTGGTTCGTGCTCGCCCAGACCGACGGGGCCGACTATGTGCCTGCGGAGCTGCCAACTTGGCAGGAGATGCGGGCCTTGGAAGTCCTCCAGGTCACCCGCGTGCCCTTCGACCATCCGGACGGCAACTGCCAAGGTTACGCCCGGGCGCGGTCAATCGCGATCTCGCCGGTGGCGTTCGCGCCGCACCGCACGCTCTTCCACGAGCTGGCGCACGTCGTCCTCGGTCACACGGCCGAGTCGGCGATGAGCGATGGCGAGGAGCCCACCCCCCGCTCGTTGCGGGAGGTGGAGGCCGAAGGCGTTGCCCTGATCTGCTGCGAATCGCTGGGCATGGGTGACCCGACCTACAGCCGGGGCTACATCCAGCACTGGCTGTCGGATGAAAAGTCCATCCCGGAGAAATCCGCGCGGCGGATCTTCAAAGCCGCGGACCAGATCCTGCGGGCCGGCCGTCCGGGCAGCACGGAAGGAGGCGGTCACGGACAGCAGCCGTAAGTTCGAGCTCGGCCATGTCGTGATCACGCCCGGCGCCCTGGCCGCGTTGCAAAAGGCGAACCAGGCCCCCGAGCACTTCCTGGATCTGCACGCCGGCGGGAGCTGGGGCGACCTCGATGCCGAGGACCGGCGCCTGAATGACCAAGCGATCGCCCACGAGGATCCCGATCGTCAGGGCCGGGTGCTCAGTGCCTACCTCACGCGCAACCAGACCAAGATCTGGGTGATTACCGAGTGGGATCGATCGGTCACGACGATCCTGCTCCCCGACGAATACTGACCCGCCCTCCGCCCGTTCTCTGTTCCTTCCTCAACACGTTCTCAACCCATCATCAGAAAGGAGTGTGATCTCGCATGCGCGAGCACATCGACGTGGGCTGCGCCCCGTACCTGGAAGACTGCGCCCAGTTGGGCCAGGCGGACTACTCCGAGCGGGCCCGCCGCGAGTGCCGGGCCTACATCGCCCAGTTACGGCGAACCGTCGGTCAGGAACCGCCGGGCGCCAGCCTGGCGATCCGGACCAATCCGCACGACTTCGGGGATTACCTCAGCGTCGTCTGCCAGTACGACCCCGCCGTCGAGGCGGCGGTCGAATACGCCTTCAACTGTGAGTCGCACGCGCCGGCCGAGTGGGACGAGGCGGCACGCGCGGAACTGAACTCGTCGTCCCGAGAAAGGAGTTGATCGTATGAGTGCCACATGGGTGGACTTTCGCGAGCTGCGCGAGCGGCTCGACTTCCTCGCGGTGCTCAAGCACTACGGCGTGGAACTCAAGCTGCGGAACGGAAACCGCAGTCAGCACCAGGGCTTCTGCCCGCTGCCGACCCACCAGGGCAAGCAGCGTTCGCCCAGCTTCTCCGCGAACCTGATCCGTAAGTGCTTCCAGTGCTTCGGGTGTCAGGCCAGCGGCAACGTGCTGGACTTCGCCGTGCGCATGGAGGGACACGACCCGGGCGACCGCGAGGCCGTTCGGCGGGTGGCCCTGGCGCTCCAGGAGCGCTTCCTGGGCACCTCGTCCGAGCGGCCGCCGCGCAACGCCGACAGCAAGCCGAAGGCCGAGCCAGAGGCATCGACCCGCACGCAGGATTCCGGTGAAGGTCGCGCGCAGAAAAAACCGAGCGAGGGTTCAGCTCGCCCGGTGATCGTGAACGCGCCGCTGGACTTCCAGCTCCGGGGACTCGATCCGAATCACCCGTACCTGAAAGGGCGGGGGTTCACCAAAGAGACGATCGGGTATTACGGGCTAGGATACTGCGCGCGCGGGCTGATGCAAAGCAGAATCGTGATCCCGCTGCACGATCCGCTGGGCCGGCTGATCGGCTACGCCGGCCGCGTCGTCGATGACCAGGCGATCACCGATGACAACCCCAGGTATCGCTTCCCCTCGGCGCGCGAGCGGGAGGGGAAGACCTACGAGTTCCACAAGAGCGAGTTCCTCTACCGGGGCTTTGAAGTCAAGTCGCCGGTGAGCCAACTCGTGATCGTGGAAGGATTTGCTTCCGTCTGGTGGTTCCGCGAGTGCGGTCTGGACATCGAGGTAGTGGCCCTGATGGGCGCCAGTTGTTCGGAGACCCAGTCCAAGCTGATCGTCGAATCGCTCGACCCGGACGGCACGGCGTGGGTGATGCCCGACGCCGGCG